>NZ_JBHWUW010000003.1:0-337446 GCF_042737245.1 Streptomyces sp. NPDC060002 | reverse complement strand
CCCCCGGGTCAGGGGGCGCCCTCGACGCGTGCGGGGAACCTCAGCCGACGTCGAACGTCGCCGGGTCCGGACCGATACGCCGGTCCTCGTTGAGGGCGCTGATCGCCGCCAGGTCCTCGGTGTCCAGGCTGAAGTCGAACACGTCGATGTTCTCCTTGATCCGCGACGGCGTCACGGACTTCGGGATCACGACGTTGCCGAGCTGGAGGTGCCAGCGCAGCACGACCTGGGCCGGGGTGCGGTTGTGCTTCTGGGCGATGGCCACGACCGCCGGGACCTCGAGGAGGCCCTTGCCCTGGCCGAGCGGCGACCAGGCCTCGGTGGCGATGCCCTGCTCCGCGTGGAACTCGCGCGAGGCGTGCTGCTGGAGGTGCGGGTGCAGCTCGATCTGGTTGACGGCCGGGATGACCGACGTCTCGCCGATCAGCCGCTCCAGGTGTTCCGGCAGGAAGTTGGACACGCCGATGGCCCGCACCCGGCCGTCCGCGAGGAGCTTCTCGAACGCCTTGTACGAGTCCACGTAGCCGTCGCGAGAGGGCAGCGGCCAGTGGATGAGGTACAGGTCCAGATAGTCCAGGCCGAGCTTCTCCAGCGAGGTGTCGAACGCGCGGAGCGTCGAGTCGTACCCCTGGTCGCTGTTCCAGAGCTTGGTGGTGACGAAGATGTCCTTGCGGGGCACGCCGGAGGAGGTGATGGCCTTGCCGGTGCCCTCCTCGTTGCCGTAGATCGCCGCTGTGTCGATGCTGCGGTACCCGGCCTCCAGCGCGGTGGAGACCGCCTGCTCGGCCTCGTCGTCCGGCACCTGCCAGACACCGAAGCCCAGCTGGGGCATCTCCACGCCGTTGTTGAGGATGATCGGGGGGACCTTGCTGCTCACGAGCTCTTGATCCTTCGGTTGTCCGTCAGTGTGGTACTCCCATGGTCAACGAACACGGCGAGTGATGCATTCCTGACCCCCGAATTCGTCTCGGGAGCCCGTGTCGTCAGCCCGCCGCGGGAGCCCGCCTGGGGAGGTTGGGAAACGTGCCTCACGCCGCCGTCGGCAACCTCACGAGCGGTACAGCGCGTCGACCTCGTTCGCGTAAGCGTTTTCGATGGCCTTGCGCTTCAGCTTCAGCGACGGAGTCAGCAGTCCGTGCTCCTCCGTGAACGGCTGGGCCAGGATGCGGAAGGTGCGGATCGACTCGGCCTTCGAGACCAGCGTGTTGGCCGCTACGACGGATCGGCGCACCTCCGCCTCCAGATCCGGGTCGCTCACCAGCTCGACCGGGGTCAGCTGCGGTTTGTTGCGCATCTGGAGCCAGTGCTCGACGGCCTCCTGGTCGAGGGTGACCAGGGCGGCCACGAACGGCCGGTCGTTGCCGACGACGATGCACTGGTTGACCAGCGGATGATCACGCACCCGCTCCTCCAGCAGCCCGGGCGAGACGCTCTTGCCGCCGGAGGTCACCAGGATCTCCTTCTTGCGGCCGGTAATGGTGAGGTAACCGTCTTCGTCGAGTGATCCCAGGTCGCCGGTGGCCAGCCAGCCGTCGTGCAGGCTCTCGTCGGTGGCCTTGGGGTTGTTGAGATAGCCCTGGAACACGTTTCCGCCGCGCAGCCAGATCTCGCTGTCGTCCGCGATGTGCACGGTCATGCCGGGGATGGCCTGGCCGACCGTGCCGTATCTGGTGCGTCCGGGCGGGTTGGCGGTCGCGGCCGCCGTAGTCTCGGTCAGACCGTAGCCCTCGTAGATCTGCACGCCAGCGCCGGCGAAGAACAGGCCGAGCTTGCGGTCCATGGCCGAGCCGCCGGACATGGCGTGCCGCACCCGGCCGCCCATCGCCGCGCGCACCTTGGAGTAGACGAGCTTGTCGAACAGCTGGTGCTGCATACGCAGACCCGCCGAAGGACCGGGCCCGATGCCCCACGCCTTCGCCTCGACCGCCTCGGCGTAGTTCACGGCCACGTCGACCGCCTTCGCGAACGGTCCCGCCTTGCCTTCGCGCTCTGCCTTGCGGCGGGCCGCGTTGAAGACCTTCTCGAAGATGTAGGGCACGGCCAGGAAGAACGAAGGCCTGAAAGCGGCCAGGTCGGGGAGCAGGGCGGCCGCGTGCAGCTGGGGCTGGTGGCCGAAACGGACCTTGCCGCGGATCGCGGCGATCTGCACCATCCGCCCGAAGACGTGCGCGAGCGGCAGGAACAGCAGGGTCGCCGCCTCGTCGCCCTTCTTGGAGTGGAAGACCGGCTCCCAGCGCTCGATGACGGTGTCCGCCTCGAACATGAAGTTGCCGTGCGAGATGACACAGCCCTTGGGCCGGCCCGTCGTACCCGAGGTGTAGATGATCGTCGCGGTCGAGTCGGGGGTAACCGCTTCCCGGTGCCGGTGCACCACGTCGTCCTCGATGCCGGCGCCGGCGTCGTACAGCTCCTGCACGCAGCCCGAGTCCAGCTGCCACAGCTGCCGCAGCCGGGGGAGACGGTCGATGACGGTGGCGATCGTCATCGCGTGGTCCTCGTGCTCGACGATCGCGGCCGTGCACTCCGCGTCGTAGAGCATCCAGAAACACTGTTCTGCCGAGGAGGTCGAGTAGACCGGCACCACCTGGGCGCCGATCGTCCACAGGGCGAAGTCGAAGAGCGTCCACTCGTAGCGGGTGCGGGACATGATCGCGACGCGGTCGCCGAAGCGGATGCCCCGCGCGAGGAGCCCCTTGGCGAGGGCGAGGACCTCGTCGCGGAACTCGCCTGCGGTCACATCCCGCCACTCGCCCCCCTCGTCCTTGCGGCCGAGAGCGACGTACTGCGGGTCATCCTGGGCGTGCTGGAAGACGACGTCGGCCAGACCGCCCACCGGCGGTGCCAACGCCAACGGAGGGTTGGTGAACTCGCGCAAACCCGCACCCCGCTTCTCATGGCCGCACAGCGCCGTGAAAGCTACCCCACCAAACGACGGGAGGGGAGGGGGGCGGAAAACGAGTGATGCTCTCGTCTGTGCTGGTCAGTGCCGGAAAATAGGCTCACATGGGGAAGGGTCGGACAGATTACTGACGGACGAGTAAGTTTCGGCACCGTAATCTCCACCGAATCTGCCCGTACCGATTACCCCGCCCGCCCTTCCGAGGCCGGTCGCGGCCCGCGCCGCCCGAGCCGTGATCTCAACCCCTGATCTCGAGATCACGGGCGGGGGCGCCGTCACGGCCGGGGTGCCGCCCCTTCCTTGGACAGTGCGGTCGTGTCCGTCTCCGTCGTTGCGGCCACCGCCGCGCGCGGCGGCCTGACCAGGACGAGGACGAGCGCCGCGGCGATCACGCCGGCGCAGCCCGCCGCCACCAGCGCCGCGTCGAGCCCGGCGGCGAACGCGGACCGCAGGGTGTGCTCGGAGAACGTGCCCCGCAGCGCTCCGGCGCCACCGCCCGCCAGCGCGTGTGAGGCGTCGTGCGGGAGGGTGTCGGTCATCCGGGAGGTCACCACGGTGCCGAAGACGGCGACGCCGAGCGCGTAACCGAGCTGCCGTACGGTGTTCACGGCTCCGCCCGCCATCCCGGCCCGCGCCGGTTCCACCGAGGCCAGCGCCGCCCCGGCGGCGGTAGGAGCGACGAAACCGGTTCCTATGCCCACCAGCACGAACCCGGGGACCAGTGCCGTCCAGTCCGAACCGGCGCCGAGCACGGCCTGGCAGAAACAGCCCGCGCCGATCAGCAGGAGTCCGCCGCCGATGGTCAGCCGGGCAGGAACGCCGTGGAACCGCTTGCCCACCACGACCGCCGTGACCATGGCCGCCATCGTCATCGGCAGCAGCGTGAGTCCACCGCGCACCGGGCTCATCCCCAGCAGCGTCTGCATCCAGATGGACAGGTACGGCGTCACCCCGAACGCCACGCCGTTGAAGGCGAGAGCGCCCACCATCACCCCCACGAACGCGGGCCGGCGCAGCAGCGACAGGTCGAGCAGCGGATGGGCCGCCCGCCGCTCCGCCAGCACGAAGCACGCCAGGGCGAGCGCGGCGAGCCCGAACGAGGTGAGCGTCGCCGACGCCGTCCAGCCGTCCTCACCGGCCCGTACGACGGCGTACGCGGTCCCGCCCGCGAAGACCGCGAAGGTCGCCGTGCCCGCCCAGTCGACCCGCATCCCGCGCGGCCCCCTGGACTCCGGCACCGCCTTCAGCGTCAGCCACACCGCGGCCACGCTCACCGGCAGGTTCACGTAGAAGATCCATCGCCAGCCGGGCCCCTCCGTCAGCAGCCCGCCCAGCACCGGCCCGACCGCCGCGGCCGCGCCGCTCACCGCGCCCCACACCCCGAGCGCGGCCGACCGCTGCCGGCCCTGGTAGACCGAGCCGAGCAATGGCAGCGTCGTCGCCAGCATCGCGGCCGCTCCCACGCCCTGAAGGGCCCGGGCGGCGACGAGGGTGTCCGGCCCGCTCGCGAGCCCGCACAGCAGCGAGGCCGCCGCGAACACCACCACCCCCACCACGTGCACCCGGCGGCGCCCCAGGATGTCGGCGGTGGCCCCCGCTCCCAAGAGCAGCGCGGCCAGCGCGAGCGCGTACCCGTCGACGACCCATTGCAGGTCACTCAGCGAGGCGTGCAACGCCCGCGCCATGTCCGGCAGCGCCACGATCACGATCGTCACGTCCAGCAACAACATGAACGTCCCCAGGCACACCGCTGTCAGCGGCCCCCATGTGCGCATGTCCCACTCCTCGATATGTCCTCTGCGATGACTGCGTAGCGCTCCGTACGATGGACTGGATGCGGCCGATCACCGTGGTATTCAGTGTTCTGTCGACGGAATCCGACGGAGAGAGGTCGTTGGAGATGGAATTCCACGCCCATGGCAAGCTGGACGGACTGGATCTTCAGTTGCTCTCGGCGCTGGAGGTGGACGGGCGGGCCTCCTTCAGCAAAGTCGGCGGGGTCCTGGGCGTCTCCGACCAGACGGTCGCGCGCCGCTTTCGCAGGCTCAGCGCCGAGGCCGGCCTGAGGGTCGTCGCCGTCCGGGACGCGGAACGCCTCGGCCAGGACCAGTGGATGCTGCGGCTGCGCTGCGTTCCCGACAGCGCCACGGTCATCGCCGACGCGCTCGCCAAACGCCCCGACACGTACTGGATCGGCCTGGGCTCCGGCGGCACCGAGATCGTCTGCATGACCCGGCCCCGCCACCCCGGCGACCACGACGACCTGCTCCTCGGCAAGCTCCCGCGCACCCCGAGCGTCGTGGAGATCCGCGCCCAACAGCTCCTCCACCGCTTCTACGGCGGGCCGACCGGCTGGTTGCGGAAGTTCGGCACACTGGACGAGGAGCAGGTCGCAGTCCTCACACCGCGCCACGACGCGAACGCGACGACGGGACCGGCCCGTATCGAACCCGAGGACGAACCCCTGCTCGCCGTCCTGGAACGCGACGGCCGCGCCACCTACCCCGAACTCCAGCGCGCCACCGGTCGCTCCGAGTCCGCCGTCAAACGCCGCCTCGCCGCCCTGCTCGCCTCGGGCGCCGTCTACATCGACGTCGAGTACCACTCCGAGTTCCTCGGCTACCCCCTGGCCGCCGTCCTGTGGATCACCACGGCGCCCTCCGCCATGCACGCGGTCGGGGAAGCGCTCGCCACCCACGACGAGATCGCCTTCGCCTCGGCCACGGCCGGCCCCTCCCACATCGTCGTCACCGCGGTGGTCCGGGACACGGCGGGCCTCTACGCCTACCTCAGCGGGCCTCTGGGGCGCCTGGAGGGCGTCCAGCACGTGGAGGCGACGCCGTTCATGAGACGGGTCAAGCAGCTGACGTATCAGCATGCCGGCGGTAGGCGGTAGGCGGTAGGCGGTAGGCGGTAGGCGGTAAGCGGTAAGCGGTAAGCAGTGGGCGTGGGGGCGGGCTGTCATGGTCGATATGTGATTTTTCGGTATGCAATATGCGGCGCTGAACGACCGGCACACCGCACCCGCACACTGCACGCCGCATGCGGTGTGCCGGTCGTTCAGCCCGCACCGCCTCCCGGCAGGTCGAGCCGTCGACCGGCTCCCGCCACCCGTCGGTGCAGCCGGTCGCCGCCCGCCAGGATCGCCGCCGCCAGAGCGTCCGCGGCGCCCTGGGCCGAGGTGCGTCTGCGTCCGTGCACCAGCACGAAGTCGACCTGCCCCAGTTCCGGCAGTCCGGCCCGTTCCGGGATCCGCACCAGGCCCGGCGGGATCAGGCCTCGCGAGTGGGCCATCACGCCGAGGCCGGCCCGGGCCGCCGCGATGAGGCCGTTGAGGCTGCCGCTCGTGCATACGATCCGCCAGGCCCGCCCCTGCCGCTCCAGCGCCTCCAGGGCCAGGGCGCGGGTGATGCCGGGAGGCGGGAACACGATGAGCGGGACCGGACGGTCGGCGTCCAGCCGTAGTCGCTCCGCGCCGATCCACACCAGTCCGTCGTGCCACACCAATTCGCCCCGCGGATCCTCGGGGCGTCTCTTGGCCAGCACCAGGTCCAGTTTTCCGGCGGCGAGTTGCTCGTGCAGGGTGCCCGACAGTTCCACCGTCAGTTCGAGGTCGACCTCGGGGTGGTCGTGGCGGAAGCCTTCCAGGATCTCCGGCAGCCGGGTCAGTACGAAGTCCTCGGAGGCGCCGAAGCGCAGCCGGCCGCGCAGCCGGGTACCGGTGAAGAACGCCGAGGCCTGCTCGTGGACGTCCAGGATCCGGCGCGCGAACCCGAGCATCGCCTCACCGTCCTCCGTCAGTTCCACGGAGTGCGTGTCCCGGGTGAACAGCGACCGCCCGGTCGCGTCCTCGAGGCGTCGTACGTGCTGGCTGACCGTCGACTGACGCAGCCCGAGCCGCCGCGCGGCCTGCGTGAAGCTCAGGGTCTGGGCGACGGCGAGGAAGGTACGCAGATGGGAGGGCTCGTACACGCCCGCCACCGTAGCCTCCAGGAGCCCTGTCATCGCGATTCATGATGACAGTGAGAGCGGTATACCGGATTCCCGATCACGGATCGGAGGAGGACGATGGGGAGGGGCTCTTCGAGCCCGGACGTCAGCCCATCGAACAGCACGTGGAGCACCGTGAAACGCCTGCACTGGCCGAGTCGGATGCCGGTCGACCCCTACATCCTGCTGTTGCTCGGCACCGTCGGGTTCGCGGCGCTGCTCCCGGCGCGCGGTGCCGCAGCCGACGTGGCCTCGGGCGCTTCGACGGCCGCGATCGCCTTCCTCTTCTTCCTCTACGGCGCCCGGCTCTCCACCCGTGAGGCGCTGGACGGGCTGAAGCACTGGCGGCTCCACGTGACCGTCCTGGCCTGCACCTTCCTGGTCTTCCCGCTGCTCGGCCTGGCCGCGCGCGGCCTCGTCCCGGTGTTCCTCACCCAGCCGCTCTACCAAGGGCTGCTCTTCCTCACCCTCGTGCCGTCGACGATTCAGTCGTCGATCGCCTTCACCTCCATCGCCCGGGGCAACGTGCCCGCCGCGATCTGTGCGGGCTCCTTCTCCTCGCTGGTCGGCATCGTCGTCACCCCGCTGCTCGCGGCGGCCCTGCTCGGCGGCAGCGGTGGCGGCTTCTCCGCGGACTCCTTGGCCGAGATCGTGGTGCAACTGTTCGTACCGTTCGTCGCGGGTCAGCTGCTGCGCCGTTGGATCGGCGGGTTCGTCACCCGGCACAAGAAGGTGCTCGGACTCGTCGACCGAGGCTCGATCCTCATGGTCGTCTACACGGCGTTCAGTGAGGGCATGGTCCAGGGCATCTGGCACCAGGTCAGCGCCGTGCGGCTGGGCGGGCTGCTCATCGTCGAGGCCGTTCTGCTCGCCGTGATGCTCGTCCTGACCTGGTACGGCGGCAAGGCGCTGCGGTTCAACCGCGAGGATCGCATCGCCATCCAGTTCGCGGGCTCCAAGAAGTCCCTCGCCTCCGGGCTGCCGATGGCGAGCGTCCTGTTCGGCGCGCACGCGTCCCTGGCGGTGCTGCCGCTGATGCTCTTCCACCAGATGCAGCTGATGGTGTGCGCGGTCATCGCCAAACGCCGGGCGAGGGATCCGCTGGAGGCGTCGCGGGAACCTGCCGACGAGAGGGCATCGGCTGCGGCGTGAGATCGTCGCCGGTCGCCGGTCGCCGGTCGCCGGTCGCCGGTCGCCGGTCGCCGGTCGCCGGTCGCCGGCGGTCCGCGGGTGGTCGCGGGGCAACCGTATGTAATGTGCGTTCGACCGCGTCCTGGCTTCCGTAGACCGTGGACCTGTAGACCTGTAGACCTGCAGACCGTCGGCTCACGGCACCAAGACGACCTTGCCCGAATCGGCCCGTGACTCGATCGTCGCGTGCGCCTCGGCCGCGTCCTCCAGGGCGACCGGAGCCGCACGACCGCCGGAAGAACGCGGTGTCACTCACCGACGAGGGGCGACGGCTGTTCCGGCGCTGCGAGAAGGCCGTTCGGGAGGCGAACGACGTACCCCTCGCCCCGCTCTCCGCCGCCGAAGGCGACCACTTCATGGGCATGTTGATCCGGATTTCCGGCACGGAGGGCTGACGGCGGATAACGTTCCGTCATGACCGCAGCTCTCCCACTCGTCCCCGCGCACAGCGCCCTCGTCCTCGTCGACCTGATGGACCGCATCGTCGCGTTGCCCCTGGAGCCCCACAAGGGAACCGAAGTACTCACTGCCGTGGAGGAGTTGGCGGCGGCGTTCCGCTCGGCCGGCGCGCTCGTCGTCCTCGTCCGCGTCGAGCGTCCCGGCGTCGCCGAGCAACCACCCGGCAGCGGATTGGTCCAAGGGCTATACCAGGAGGGCGACTTGGAGATCGTCAAGCGAACGATCGGTGCCTTCCAGGGGACCGGCCTGGACGATCGACTCCGCGAACAGGGCGTGAAGACCCTCGTGTTCGGCGGTATCGCCACCAACCTCGGCGTCGAGTCCACCGCCCGTGCCGCCGGCGACCTCGGTTACGACCTGGTCTTCGTCGAGGACGCGATGTCCGCTCTCACCGGGGCCGAACACGAGGCTTCGGTGAAGCTGGACTTCCCCCGGCTCGGGACCGTGGCGCGCGCGACCGACGTGCGATTCACGAGCGGCTGAGGCGGGGCCCCTGCGGCGCAGGGGGCGCTCCCCGCCGGCCGGGGCCCCGCCGCCGTGCCGCGGGGAACCGGGTCAGCCCTGGGCGGCCGCGGTCCGCAGGGTGATGCGGTCCTCACCCGCGTACACGTTCATGGAACTGCCCCGCAGGAAGCCCACCAGTGTCAGCCCGGTCTCCGCGGCCAGATCGACGGCCAGGGAGGAGGGCGCCGAGACCGCCGCGAGCATCGGGATGCCCGCCATCACGGCCTTCTGCGCCAGTTCGAACGAGGCCCGGCCCGACACCAGCAGGATCGTCCGCGACAGGGGCAGCTCCCCGTTCTGGAGGGCACGGCCGACCAGCTTGTCGACCGCGTTGTGCCGTCCCACGTCCTCGCGTACGTCCAGCAGCTCGCCGTCCTCGGAGAACAGGGCGGCCGCGTGGAGCCCCCCGGTCCGGTCGAAGACCCGCTGGGCCGCGCGAAGCCGGTCGGGGAGGCTTGCGAGCAGTTCGGATTCGATCCGGAGCGGGGGAGTGTCCGCGATGGGCCAGCGGGCCGTCGTGCGGACCGCGTCCAGGCTCGCTTTTCCGCACAGACCGCAGGAGGAGGTGGTGTAGACGTTCCGCTCGAGGGTGATGTCGGGCATCGTCACGTCGGGGGCCGTCCGGACGTCCACCACGTTGTAGCTGTTGGACCTTTCCCCACTCTCGGCTCCGCTCGACCGGGAGGGGCCCCCACCCGTCGCGCCCGCGCAGTAGACGATATTCAACAGATCGGACGTGGCGGCCAGCACGCCTTCGCTGACCAGGAAGCCGGCCGCCAGCGCGAAGTCGTCACCGGGTGTGCGCATCGTGATGGCCAGCGGTTTGCCGTTCAGCCGGATCTCCATCGGCTCCTCGGCGACCAGGGTGTCCGGCCGGGCGGAGACCACCCCGTCCCTGATGCGGACCACCTTGCGTCGTTCGGTGACTCGTCCCATGTCGTGATCAGCCCCGGTTCTGTACGTGCTGGTAGCCGAAGCGGCCCTTGATGCAGAGATTCCCGTGGGTCACGGGGTTGTCGTGCGGTGAGGTGACCTTCACGATGTCATTGTCCTGCACATGGAGTGTGAGGTTGCAGCCCACCCCGCAGTAAGCGCATACGGTCGTGGTCTGCGTCTGTGCCGATTCGTCCCAGTCTCCGGCCGCTCGCCGGTCGTACTCGGACTTGAACGACAGCGCTCCGGTCGGGCACACCTCGATGCAGTTCCCGCAGTAGACGCACGCCGAGTCGGTGAGCGGAGCGTCGTGCTCGACGGCGATCCGGGCGTCGAAACCACGCCCCGAGACGGAGATCGCGAAGGTGTTCTGCCACTGGTCACCGCAGGCGTCCACGCACTTGTAGCAGAGGATGCACTTGTCGTAATCGCGTACATACAGATCGTTGTCGATCTTCGGTTCCTCGTTCAGCCGTGCCGCGTCGGGGCCGAAACGATCCGGCTTCGCGTCGTACTCCTTGATCCATTCCGCAACCATCGGTGTCGTGGAAAGGTCGGCCGAGGACGCCAGCAGCTCGAGAACGATCTTGCGGCTGTGCCGGGCGCGCTCGGTGTCGGTACGGACCTCCATGCCGGGCTCCGCCCTGCGCGAGCAGGCCGGCACCAGGGTCCGGGAGCCCTCGACCTCCACGACGCAGACCCGGCAGGCGTTCTTCGGGGTGAGTGTGTCGCCCTGGCACAGGGTCGGGACGTCCTTCCCGGCGGCCCGGCAGGCGTCGAGGATCGTCGATCCCTCGGGCGCCCGGGCCTCCTGCCCGTCGATCGTGAACTCCACCAGCCGACGCGGCACTCCCAGCGGTATCGCGGTCATATTGCGGCTCCTGTGCGGACGGTCGCGGTCATTCGTACGCCCCCAGACGGTCGATGGCGGATTCCACGGCGTTCCACGCGGTCTGGCCCAGTCCGCAGATCGAGGCGTCCCGCATGGCGCGGCCGACCTCGCGCAGCAGGGCGATGTCGTCGGCGGCGTCGGCGCCGGTCCGCTCCGCGATCCGGTGCAACGCCTCCTCCTGCCGCACGGTCCCGACCCGGCAGGGCACGCACTGCCCGCACGACTCGTCCCGGAAGAACTCGGCGATGCGCAACAGCAGTCGGGGCATCGGCACGGTGTCGTCGAATGCCATCACCACTCCCGAACCGAGCGTCGTGCCCGCCTCCCGGGTGCCCTCGAAGGTCAGCGGGACGTCCAGTTCGTCGGGCCGTACGAAGCCGCCGGCCGCGCCACCGAGCAGTACGGCACGCAGGCCTGCGCCGACCCCGGCGAGGGCGAGGAGTTCGCCCAGCGTGGCGCCGAAGGGGAGTTCGTACACGCCGGGGTGCTCGACGGTGCCCGACACGCAGAACAGTTTGGGCCCGGTGGATCCGGACGTGCCGATCGCCGCGTAGGCCGGTGCGCCCATGGTGAGGATCGGCAGAACGTTGACCAGTGTCTCCACGTTGTTCTCGACCGTCGGCTTGCCGAACAGGCCCTTCTCCACGGGAAAGGGCGGTTTCGAACGAGGCTCGCCCCGGTACCCCTCGATGGAGTTGAACAGGGCCGTCTCCTCGCCGCAGACGTACGCGCCGGCGCCTCGCCGGATCTCGATGTCGAAGGCGTAGCCCTGGCCGAGGATGTCGTCGCCGAGAAGACCCCGAGCGCGCGCACGGTCGACCGCATATTGCATACGGTGTAGGGCGCGCGGATACTCGCCGCGGAGGTACAGGTACCCCTTGTGCGCGCCGACCGCATACCCCGCGACCGTCATCGCCTCCACCAGTGCGTACGGGTCGCCCTCCATGAGTACGCGGTCCTTGAAGGTGCCCGGCTCGGACTCGTCCGCGTTGCACACCAGGTAGTGCGGACGGTCGGGCCGGGACGCCGTGGCCTGCCACTTGCGGCCGGTGGGGAAGGCAGCGCCGCCACGCCCGAGCAGACCGGAGTCGGTGACCTCGCGGATGACCCCGGCGGGACCGAGCGCGAAGGCGCGGCGCAGGGCCGTGTAGCCGCCGTGAGCCCGGTAGTCGTCGAGCGACGACGGGTCGGCCACGCCGACCCGGTTCAGCAGGATCAGCGACGGGTCCCCGGCCTGGGGCACCGCGCGCGCCGCCGGCCGTTCCTCGGGCGCCGAGCCGGGGGCGCTCGCGGCGAGTACGGCCGCCTCGACGCTCGTCGGCGCCGACACCGCCGTACGCACCGGATCACCCGCCTTGACCGCGAGCGCGGCCGGGGCGCGCTCGCACAGGCCGAGGCAGGGGCTGCGCTCGACGGCCACACCGCTGCCCGGGCCCAGGCGGGACTCGATCCCCGCACACAGTGCGGGCGCGCCCGCGGCGGTGCAGGCGAGGTCCGTGCACACGTGGAGCACGGTGGCCGGCCGTGGTGCCACCGAGAACATCGCGTAGAAGGTGGCGACGCCGTAGGCCTCCGCAGGAGGCACGGTCAGGCGGCGGCACAGGTAGCCGAGTGCGCCCTCGCTGATCCAGCCGATTCGGTCGCTGATCGCGTGCAGCCCCGGCAGCAGCAGGTCGCGGCGGTCCCGGGCCTCGCGTCCGCCCCGCGCCCACCGCAGGTCCGCGTCGGAACGGTCGGCGCCCTCCCACGAGGACTGCGGTGGACCGAACAGAGCGTCCACGGCCGCGCGTTCGTCGTCCGTCGGTTTGCTGTCACCGAAGTGCAGGTCCACGACATCACCTCACGTAGGTCGGGGCCGGGAGCTTCTCGATCCGGATCGCCGACGCCTTGAACTCCGCGGTCCCCGCGATCGGGCAGTTCGCCTCGATCGTCAGCTGGTTGGTGTCCACCTCGTCGGGGAAATGCATGGTCATGAAGGCGAGCCCGGGCCGCAGGGCGGTGTCGATCCACACCGGCGCCACCACGGATCCGCGCCGTGAGCTCACCCGGACCTCCTCGCCGACGACGATTCCGTAGTGCTCCGCGTCCTCCGGGCACAGCTCGACGTACTCGCCGCGCCGTAGGGGGGAGGCGAAACTCCCGGTCTGCACACCGGTGTTGTAGGAGTCGAGTCGCCGCCCTGTCGTCAGCCGGATCGGGTACTCCTCGTCCGTGAGGTCGACCGGCGGGTCGTGCTGAACGATCCCGAACGGCGCGCGCCTGCCACGCCGTTGCGGCTCCCTCTCCCACAATCTGCCGTGCAGATAAGCGGGTTCGATGCCCTCGGTGCTCGGGCACGGCCACTGGATGCCCTGATGCCTCTCCAGCCGGTCGTACGTCATCCCGTAGTGCTCCGGGGACACCGACCTGAGCTCGTTCCACACGGCCTCGGCGTCCGCGTACTTCCACTCGTGACCGAGCCGGGTCGCCAGGTCGCAGAGGATGTCGATGTCCTCGCGCGCCTCGCCGGGCGGCGTCACGGCGCGCCGTACCCGCTGAACTCGCCTTTCACTGTTGGTCGTTGTGCCGTCGGTCTCCGCCCAGCCGGCCGTGGCGGGCAGCACCACGTCCGCCAGCTCGGCGGTCCTGGTGAGGAAGATGTCCTGCACGACGAGGAAGTCGAGGGACCGCATACGGCGTACGGCCTGCTCGCTGTCCGCCTCCGACTGGGCGGGGTTCTCGCCGATGCAGTAGACCGCTTTCAGCGAGCCCTCCTCCATCGCCTCGAACATCTCCGTGAGGTTCAGTCCGTAGTGCGGCTGGATGACGGTGTCCCAGGCCGACTCGAACCTCAGCCGGGCGTCGGAATCGAGGAGGTCCTGGAAGCCGGGGAGGCGGTTGGGGATCGCGCCCATGTCGCCGCCGCCCTGGACGTTGTTCTGCCCACGCAGGGGCTGGAGGCCGGAACCGTAGCGGCCCACGTGCCCGGTCAGCAGCGAGAGATTGATGAGCGCGCGCACGTTGTCCGTGCCGTTGTGGTGCTCGGTGATGCCGAGGGTCCAGCACAGTTGGGCGCGCTCGGCGCGGGCGTAGGCATGCGCCAACTCCCTTATGGCGGCGGCCGGCACGCCGGTCACCTTTTCCGCCAGGGACAGCGTCCAGGGCTCCACGAGGGCCTTGTAGGCCTCGAAGTCGCTGGTCGCCCGTTCCATGAAGGCCTCGTTGGCGAGGCCCGCGTGGATGATCTCGCGGCCGATCGAGTGCGCCATGGGGATGTCCGTGCCGACGTTGAGGCCGAGCCAGCTGTCCGCCCACTCGGCGGTGGACGTCCGGCGCGGGTCGACCGCGTACATCCGGGCCCCGTTCCGCACCCCCTTCAGAACATGCTGGAAGAAGATCGGATGCGCGAACCGCGCGTTGGACCCCCACATCACGATGACGTCGGTGTGCTCGATCTCCTCGTACGACGACGTCCCGCCGCCGGAGCCGAAGGCGGCCGACAGACCGGCGACGCTCGGCGCGTGACAGGTCCGGTTGCACGAGTCGACGTTGTTGGTGCCCATGACGACCCGGGCGAACTTCTGCGCCACGTAGTTCATCTCGTTGGTCGCGCGGGCGCAGGAGAACATGCCGAACGCGCCACGGTTGCGCTGGAGGCCCCGCGCGGTGCGCTCCAGCGCCTCGTCCCAACTTGCTTCGCGAAAAGGGCCGGCGCGGGAGTCCCTGACGAGCGGTCGGGTGAGCCGGGTGTAGGTCTTCGGAGTCCGGTCGCGTTTCCTCATGCGTGCTCCCCAGCGATCATGCGGCGCTCCTCAGCGCGAGCAGGTCCGAGATGGCGTGCACGGTGCGCAGGGTGGGCACTTCCACGCCGGTGATCTCCGCCAACTCGACGACCGCCGACAGGAGTACGTCGAGTTCGAGCGGCTTGCCGCGCTCCAGGTCCTGGAGCGTGGAGGTGCGGTGGTCGCCGACCTTCTCCGCGCCCGCGAGCCGACGCTCGATGGAGACGCCCACCTCGCAGCCCAGGGCCTCGGCGACCGCGAGCGTCTCGCGCATCATCGTCTCGATGACCTGGCGGGTACCGCCGTGCAGGCACATCTGCCGCATGGTGGCGCGGGCCAGCGCGCTGATCGGGTTGAAGGAGATGTTGCCCAGCAGCTTGAGCCAGATGTCGTTGCGCAGGGCCGGCTCCACCGGGCATTTCAGCCCGCCGGCCTGCATCGCCTCGCTGAAGGCCAGACAGCGGGTCGAGACACTGCGGTCGGGCTCGCCGACGGAGAACCGGGTTCCTTCCAAGTGCCTGACGACGCCCGGCCCTTCGAGCTCGGTGGCCGCGTAGACCACACAGCCGACGGCCCGTTCGGGCGCGAGCACCGCACTGACCGCGCCGTCCGGGTCCACACTCTCGACACGCAGTCCGTCGTAAGGCCCGTCGTGGCGGTGGAAGTACCACCAGGGGATGCCGTTCTGCGCGGCGACCACCGCGGTGGAGTCATGCAGCAGGGGCTCGATCAGCGGCCCGCACGCCGCGTACGAGTTGGCCTTGAGGCCCAGGAAGACGAAGTCGACCGGGCCGATCTCGCCCGGGTCGTCGGTGGCGTGGGCGCGGGCGGTGAAGTCGCCGCGCGGACTGAGCACCCGCACCCCGTCCCGCCTCATGGCCGCGAGATGCGGTCCACGGGCGACGAGATGCACGTCGGCGCCGGCGCGGTGGAGCGCTGCACCGACGTAGGCGCCGATCGCACCGGCGCCGAGGACTGCGACTTTCATTGCGAGGGAGCTCCGTTCGGTCGAGGGTACCGAGGAACTGTCGAATCCTGTCGACGAAATATTGTCTACAGTATGGAGGTTGGGGCGGCAAGGGTTCGCGCAGCGTCCTAGAGGGTTCCTGACTGGCCCCGGGCAAGCCCACGGGCGGCGCCGGAGAGGACGAGGGCCGGGAAACGGCCTCGGAAGCGGTTACGGAACCGGTCGGTCCGACCGTTCGGCGCATCCTGGATACCGTTCACCGCATACGGTCGACGCGCCGCCTTCTCAACGCCCTCGCCGGTTCCTACCGTCCAGGATTCATGAGTCCCCCTGTCGCACCGGCCGGCTGGAGCCGCTGGCTCGTCCCCCCTGCCGCTCTCTCGGTCCATCTCTCCATCGGCCAGGCGTACGCGTGGTCCGTGTTCAAGCCGCCGCTGGAATCCGCGCTCGGTCTCAGCGGCACCGAGAGCGCGCTCCCGTTCCAGCTCGCCATCGTGATGCTCGGCCTTTCCGCCGCCTTCGGCGGCACGCTGGTCGAGCGCAACGGACCGCGTTGGGCGATGACCGTCGCCCTGGTCTGCTTCTCGTCCGGCTTCCTGATCTCCGCGCTGGGGGCGGCCGCCGAGCAGTACTGGCTGATCGTTCTCGGCTACGGCTTCGTCGGTGGAATCGGCCTCGGCATCGGTTACATCTCGCCCGTCTCCACATTGATCAAGTGGTTCCCGGACCGGCCAGGTATGGCCACCGGCATCGCCATCATGGGCTTCGGCGGCGGCGCGCTCATCGCCTCGCCCTGGTCGGCGCAGATGCTGGAGTCGTTCGGATCCGACAGCTCCGGCATCGCCCTCGCGTTTCTCGTACACGGTCTTTCGTATGCGGTATTCATGACGCTGGGTGTCCTGCTGGTGCGGGTACCACGCGGCACAGCCGGTCGCGGGCCGTCGTCCAGCGCCGTCGAGGGCGTGCAGGTCTCGGCGAGCAGGGCCGTGCGCACTCCGCAGTTCTGGTGCCTGTGGGTCGTGCTCTGCATGAACGTGACCGCCGGCATCGGCATTCTGGAGAAGGCCGCGCCGATGATCACGGACTTCTTCGCCGACACCTCCACCCCGGTCTCGGTGTCCGCGGCCGCAGGCTTCGTCGCCCTGCTGTCCGCGGCGAACATGGCGGGCCGGATCGGTTGGTCGTCGACCTCCGACCTGATCGGACGCAAGAACATCTACCGGGTGTACCTAGGCGTCGGCGCCCTGATGTACGCCCTCATCGCGCTGATCGGCGACTCGTCGAAACCCCTGTTCGTGCTGTGCGCGCTGGTGATCCTCTCCTTCTACGGCGGCGGCTTCGCGACGATCCCCGCCTATCTCAAGGACCTCTTCGGGGCCTACCAGGTCGGCGCGATCCACGGGCGGCTGCTCACCGCCTGGTCCACCGCCGGCGTGCTCGGTCCGCTGATCGTCAACTGGATCGCCGACCGGCAGGAGGATGCCGGGAAGCACGGCTCGTCCCTGTACACCCTGTCCCTGTTCATCATGATCGGGCTGCTGGCCGTCGGCTTCGTCGCCAATGAACTCGTCCGGCCGGTCCACGCCCGCCACCACCACGTCCCCGCCCAGAGGGAGGCCGCTGATGTCGAACGACAGCAGCCCGAGTCCGCAGCCTGACCGGCGGCCGTTGATCGCCTTCGCCTGGCTGTGGGTGGGGGCACCGCTCGCCTACGGGCTGTACGAGCTGGTACAGAAGGCGACGCAGCTGTTCACCAAGTAACCGGGTGGCGGTGTTTCTCGGGGGCAGGTGCTCGACGGGCAAGCGTTCGGCGGTTGCTCCAGCGTCCGAGGGCTATGGGGAAGCCGACAACCCCGGAACCGGTTTCCTGTCGCTTCACGCGCCCTCGTACCCGTGAGTCACTGATCAGACTGGTGGATCCCGCTACCCAAGGCAACGAGGGGACCCCCCAATGAACGGCTCGCGCATCGCCGCCGTCGGCCACTACCAGCCCGCCAAGGTGCTCACCAACGAGGATCTGGCGGGCCTGGTCGACACCAGTGACGAGTGGATCAGGAGCCGGGTGGGCATCCGCACGCGCCACATCGCCGGTCCCGACGAGCCCGTGGACGAGCTGGCCGCGCACGCCGCCGCCAAGGCGCTCGCGGCGGCCGGCCTCGCGCCGAGTGACATCGACCTGGTGCTGGTCGCGACCTCCACGGCCGTCGACCGCTCGCCGAACATGGCTGCCCGGGTCGCCGCCCGCCTCGGCGTCCCGAAGCCGGCCGCGATGGACATCAACGTCGTCTGCGCCGGTTTCACCCACGCGCTGGCCACCGCCGACCACACGGTCCGCGCGGGCGCGGCGACCCGTGCCCTGGTCATCGGGGCCGACAAGATGTCCGAGGTGACCGACTGGAGCGACCGCACGACCTGTGTGCTCGTGGGCGACGGAGCGGGCGCCGCCGTGATCGAGGCCTGTCCCGACGGTGTGGAGCCCGGCATCTCGCCGGTGCTGTGGGGCTCACTGCCCGAGATGGGGCACGCGGTGCGCATCGAGGGGCAGCCGGCACGGTTCGCGCAGGAGGGGCAGAGCGTCTACCGCTGGGCCACCACCCAGTTGCCGCCGCTGGCGCGACAGGCCTGCGAGCGGGCGGGCCTCACCCCCGCGGACCTCGCCGCCGTGGTCCTGCACCAGGCGAACCTGCGCATCATCGAACCCCTCGCGCAGAAGATCGGCGCCGTCAACGCGGTGGTCGCGCGTGACGTCACCGAATCGGGTAACACCTCCGCCGCCAGCATTCCGCTCGCCTTCTCCAAGCTCGTCGAGCAGGGCGCCGTCTCCACGGGGGACCCGGTACTGCTGTTCGGCTTCGGCGGCAATCTGTCGTATGCGGGACAGGTCGTGCGCTGCCCGTGAGCAGGGGCGGGAGGCGGCCGCGGGTGGATTTTCTGCGGGTGGAGCGCGGCGTAGTGTGACGCGATCGACTGTGCCCGGCTGTGGCTACTGTGCGCCGTAGACTGTAGACGAAAGACAATCGATACTCGGCTGTGGACAGTCGATCGGCTGCGGACAGCCGAGTACCAATCGATATGTGGCTTTCCGGTTGCAGTTGCCCGGTGTTGCCCAGGAGGGGGACCGACCGATGTTGTCGACAGGACTGCCGCAGGGCGCGGTGCCCAAACTCGAACGCCCCGGACCGCTGCGTGACCGCGTCTACGAGGCACTTCTCGAACTCATCACCACCCGCGCCCTCCAGCCCGGCCAGCATCTCGTGGAGAGTGAACTCGCCACGCATCTCGGTGTCTCACGGCAGCCGGTGCGCGAGGCGCTCCAGCGGCTGAACACCGAGGGCTGGGTGGATCTCAGGCCCGCCCAGGGCGCGTTCGTGCACGAGCCGACCGAGGACGAGGCGGACCAACTCCTCACCGTGCGCACGCTGTTGGAGGCGGAGGCCGCACGGCTCGCCGCAGCGCACGCGGACAAGGCCGGCATCGAGGCGCTGGACGAGATCCTGGCCCAGGGCATGCTGGCCGTGGCCGGTGACGACGTGGACACCGCGGTCGCCCTGAACGCCCGCTTCCACGCGAAGGTCATCGAGCTCGCGGGCAACGCGGTACTCGCCGAGCTCGCGGCCCAGGTGGACCGTCGGGTGCGCTGGTACTACACGCCGATCGCCCGCCGGCGCGGCAACCAGTCCTGGATCGAGCACCGCGACCTGATCGCCGCGATCGCCGCCCACGACGAGCAGTTGGCCACCCGGCTGATGCGTGAGCACACCGAGCACACCCGGCGCTCGTACCACGACCGCCCCACGTCCTGAGCCCTCTCGGGATACGTGTCTCGCCGGGCCTCGACCGTTTTCGGGTGCGTCGGTTCCGCTCTTTGTCCTGTGAGTGGAGAAAGTTGACGGCAATCCGCGCACAGCTTCTTCCCAGGTTCGGCGGGCGCTGCTACGTTCCCTTCGAAAGCCCGACACCGGTGGCCGAACTGAGGCGGGGAGGGGCTCGTGAGACGTATGACGGCACGACCCGCGAACGCCCACCAGGCCCGTCTGCTCAAGCTGTTGCGGGACGGCGGCCCCAACTCCCGCGCCCAACTGGGTGATCGGATCGACCTGTCACGATCCAAGCTGGCCGTGGAGGTGGACCGGCTCCTGGAGACGGGGCTGGTCGTGGCCGACGGACTCGCCGCCTCGCGCGGCGGCCGCCGCTCCCACAACGTCCGGCTCAACCCGGGGCTGCGCTTCCTCGGCGTCGACATCGGCGCGACCTCGGTCGACGTCGCCGTCACCAACGCCGAACTGGAGACCCTCGGACACCTCAACCAGCCACTCGACGTACGTGAGGGGCCGGTCGCGGTCTTCGAGCAAGTCCTCTCCATGGCCGCTAAGTTGAGGGCGACAGGATTCGCCGAGGGCTTCGACGGCGCCGGCATCGGCGTACCCGGGCCGGTTCGTTTCCCCGAAGGCGTGCCGGTGGCGCCGCCGATCATGCCCGGCTGGGACGGCTTTCCCGTGCGGGAGGCGCTCAGTCAGGAGCTGGGCTGCCCGGTGATGGTCGACAACGACGTGAACCTCATGGCGATGGGGGAGCAGCACGCGGGCGTCGCCCGCACGGTCGCCGACTTCCTCTGCGTCAAGATCGGCACCGGGATCGGCTGCGGCATCGTCGTCGGCGGCCATGTCTACCGCGGTACGACCGGCAGCGCGGGCGACATCGGGCACATCCAGGCCGTGCCCGACGGCCGTCCGTGCGCCTGTGGCAACCGGGGTTGTCTCGAGGCCTACTTCAGCGGCGCGGCCCTGGCCCGTGACGCGGCGGAGGCGGCCCAGCAGGGGCTCTCGGCGGAACTCGCGGCACGGCTGGCGGCGAACGGCGGCCTCACCGCCGTCGATGTCGCCGCCGCGGCGGCCGCGGGAGACGCCGTCTCCCTGGAGATGATCCGGGAGGGCGGCAACCGGGTCGGCCAGGTCATCGCCGCACTCGTCTCGTTCTTCAACCCCGGCCTGGTGGTGATCGGCGGCGGGGTGACCGGCCTCGGTCACACCCTGCTCGCCGCGATCCGTACCCAGGTGTACCGCCAGTCGCTGCCCCTGGCGACCGGCAATCTTCCCATCGTTCTGGGGGAGTTGGGCCCCACCGCCGGTGTGATCGGCGCGGCCCGGCTGATCAGCGACCACCTGTTCTCACCCGCCTGAGCCGCTACCCGGCACGGTCTCACCAGCACAGCGTGTCGCTCCGCCCTGCCCTGCTCCGCTCCGCCCTGCCTCGACCTGCCCTGCTCTGCCCCGAGAACACGACTTGTTCTGCCCTGACTCCGGCCCGCACGTCCGCCGAGGGGAACCCACATGGCAACAGAACCATCCCTGCTCAGCATGTCCGGCATCACCAAGTCCTTCCCCGGAGTACGGGCGTTGGACGGAGTCGACCTCGCCGTCCAGGCCGGTGAGGTGCACTGCCTGCTCGGCCAGAACGGTGCCGGGAAGTCCACCCTCATCAAGGTTCTGGCCGGCGCCCACCAGCCCGACGACGGCGTCATCCGCTGGCAGGGCGATCCCGTCACCCTGCGCTCCCCGATCGCCGCCATGCGCCTCGGCATCGCCACCATCTACCAGGAACTCGATCTGGTGGAGCACTTGTCGGTGGCCGAGAACGTCCACTTGGGCCATGAACCAACGGCAGCCGGATTCGTCGTACGAGGCAACGTGGCGCGTGCGGCAACGGGTGTTCTGTTGAGGCGACTTGGGCATCCCGAGATCGAGCCTGCCCGGTTGGTCGGGGAGTTGTCGGCGGCGCAGCGGCAGATCGTCTCCATGGCGCGGGCGCTCTCGCACGACGTGCGGCTCATCGTGATGGACGAACCGTCCGCCGCGCTCGACCCCGACGAGGTCGACAACCTGTTCCGTATCGTCGGCGACCTGACCGCCGACGGCGTGGCCGTCGTCTACATCTCGCACCGGCTGGAGGAGATCCGCCGCATCGGTGACCGCGTGACGGTACTGAAGGACGGCCGTGCGGTGGCGGGCGGGCTCCCGGCGAAGACGACGCCGACCTGCGAGGTCGTCGCGTTGATGACGGGCCGCAACGTCGAGTACGTCTTCCCCGAGCGGCGGGGAGACGTGGCCGCAGCCACGGACAGCGTCAGGGGCGGGGCCGGTGCGGGGGCCGCGAGCGGGACGCCGGCCCTCGAGGTGCGAGGGCTCGCCAGAGAGGGTGAGTTCGCGTCCCTCGATCTGACCGTACGGCCCGGAGAGATCGTCGGGCTCGCCGGACTGGTCGGCTCGGGGCGCTCGGAGATCCTGGAGACGATCTACGGGGCGCGGAAGCCGAGCGCCGGTCAAGTGCTCGTCGACGGGCGGCCCCTGCGTCCCGGCAGCGTGCGGGCGGCCGTGCGGGCAGGGCTCGGGCTCGCCCCCGAGGAACGCAAGGCGCAGGCCCTGCTCATGCTGGAGTCCGTCACCCGCAATGTCTCCGTCTCCTCCATGTCCCGTTTCTCGCGCGGTGGTTGGATCGACCGGCGGGCAGAACGGGGCGCGGCACGGGCCGCGACGCGTGAGCTGTCGCTGCGCCCCGACAATCCGTCCGTCCCCGTGCGCACACTGTCCGGCGGAAACCAGCAGAAAGCGGTCCTGGCCCGCTGGCTGCTGCGTGGCTGCCGGGTCCTGCTCCTCGACGAGCCGACGCGCGGCGTTGACGTCGGCGCCCGCGCCGAACTGTATGCAGTCGTCCGTCGACTGGCTGACGAAGGCCTCGCCGTGCTGCTCGTCTCCAGTGAGGTGCCCGAGGTGCTCGGCCTCGCCGACCGCGTGCTGGTGCTCCGCGAAGGCCGCGTCGTCCACACGGCGCCGGCCTGTGAGCTGGACGAACACCGCGTACTCGATCTCGTCATGGAAGGAAGCCCGGCGTCATGACGCAGCCCGTCTCCCCACCGCGGGACAGCACCGACAAGGTGCCGCAGATCCCGCTCCCCGCCTGGCGTACCGTAGTGGCCCGCGCCGACGTCCGTACCCTCTCCCTGCTCGGTGTGCTCGCCGCGCTCATGGTGATCGGCGGGATCACCAAACCGGACGAGTTCCTCGACACCCGCAACCTGCAACTCGTCCTCACCCAGGGGTCCGTGATCGGTGTCGTCACCGTCGGCATGACCTTCGTCATCACCTCCGGGGGCATCGACCTCTCGGTCGGTGCGATCGTCGCTCTGGCCTCGGTGTGGGCGACCACGGTCGCCACCCAGGAATACGGTTTCGCGGGCATCCTCTTCACGGCGGTGATCGTCGGACTGGGCTGCGGCCTGGTCAACGGTCTGCTCGTCGCGTACGGCGGGATGGTGCCGTTCATCGCGACGCTCGCCATGTTGGCCTCCGCCCGCGGACTGGCGCTGCAGATCACGGACGGCCGGACGCAGATCGTGACCGTGGACGGCGTCCTCGACCTGGGCGAGCGCGACGCATACGTGCTGGGCGTCCCGCCGCTCGTGATCGTCTTCGCGATCGTGACGGTCATCGGCTGGTTGGTGCTCAACCGCACCACGTTCGGTCGCCGGACGGTTGCCGTCGGCGGCAACGCGGAGGCCGCCCGGCTCGCCGGCATCGACGTACGCCGCCAGCGGCTGTACCTCTACCTGCTGTCAGGCCTGTGCTGCGGCATCGCCGCCTTCCTGCTGATCATCCTGTCCGGCTCGGGACAGAACACCAACGGCAACCTCTACGAACTCGACGCCATCGCGGCCGCGATCATCGGCGGCACCCTGCTCACCGGGGGGCGCGGCACCATCACCGGCTCCGTGCTCGGCGTACTGATCTTCACCACGATCACCAACATCTTCGCCCTGAACAACCTGCAGAGCGACGTCCAGCAGATCGCCAAGGGCGCGATCATCGTCGCCGCCGTGCTGGTCCAGCGCCGTACCGCGAGCACGACCTGAGGAAAGGGTTCACCGTCATGCCGGAGCCGACACCGTTCACGAACCGCTTCACCAGTCGCAGAGGAATGCTCTTCGGGGCCGCCGCCGTCTCGGCCGGTACCCTCCTCATGGGTTGCACCAGCAACGACTCCAAGGATGAGGAGCCGGCCGCGAACGACCAGCCGGCCGCCGACGACAAGCCCGGCAAGCAGGTCACCATCGGCTTCGCCGGACCGCAGGCCGACCACGGCTGGCTCAACGCCATCAACGACAACGCGGAGAGCCGCGCGAAGAAGTACTCCGACGTGACGCTGGAGATCACCGAGGGCTCGAACGACACCGCCCAGCAGATCGGCCAGATCGAGACCCTCATCAACAAGAAGGTCGACGTCCTGGTCGTACTGCCCGCGGACGGCAAGGCCCTCACCCAGGTCGGCCTGAAGGCCATGCGCGCGGGCATCCCCGTCGTGAACCTCGACCGGATCTTCAACACGCCTCAGGCGTACCGGTGCTGGGTCGGCGGCGACAACTACGGGATGGGTCTCAGCGCCGGGCAGTACATCGGCGAGAAACTCAAGGGCAAGTCCGATGCCCGGGTGATCGAGCTGGCCGGCCTGGACAACCTGGAGCTCACCAGACAGCGCACCCAGGGCTTCGACGACGCCCTGAAGAACTACCCCCACGTCAAGAAGGTCGCCCGGCAGGCCGCCGAGTTCACGGTCGAGTCGGGGCAGGCCAGGATGGCCCAACTGCTGCAGGCACAACCCGAGTTCGACGCGCTGTGGAACCACGACGACGACCAGGGTGTGGGCGCGCTGCGCGCCATCGAGCAGGCCGGACGTGACGACTTCCTGATGGTCGGCGGCGCGGGCGCCCTGGCCGCCTTCCAGGCGATCAAGCAGGACAACGGAGTGCTGAAAGCAACCGTTCTCTACCCGCCGACCATGGCCGCCTCCGCCATCGATCTCGCCCGCGCGCTCGGCCAGGGCAAGGGCGTCGGCGGTCTCGCCGAGTACGAGATCCCCGCCTCGATCACCCTCTACTCGGCGGTCGTCGACAAGACCAACGTCGACCAGTACATGTCCACCGGCTTCAAGTAGGGCGTGCTCTGTCCGGGGGACGGGCGCACGGCCATCGGGTGTCGGCCGTGGGCCACGGGCTATCGGCTACGGGCTACGGGCTACGGGCTACGGAGTGCGGGATACGGGCGACTGGGCAGCGGCCGCCAAGCCCTGTGCGCCGGGTGCTCTGCCGAGTGGCCTGAACCGCAGGCGTGGTGCGGGAGCCACCGACTTCCGTCCCGCATGCCCCGGCTCGGCACGGCGCGCTGTCGCAGTCGTCGGCTCCGGGATCGGGGCCGGTGGCGGAGGCGGCGATCGACGCGTACCGGGCCCGCAGCTGTACCGGTTCACCGGTTCCGGGTCGGTGCACTGCCCGATGGGTTGTATCCGCCCATCGGGCAGCAAGGCCCGGCTCCGGCGAGCGTGCGTGCCCGAACGAGCCCCGTCCGAGCCGAGGCCGTCCCCGGGCGGGATCAGCCCCGTCCGGCGGCACCAGCTCCCCCTGGGCGTCCGCCGGACGGCCCGGGCCCTCGTGCCCGCGGCGTCCCACCCCCCCCACCGTGCCACGACGACGAGGAGGACAACCGTATGGAACAGCCGCAGCAGTCAGCAGGGCCGGAGGCGGGCAAGCAGCCGCTCCGGGTGGGGATGGTCGGTTACGCGTTCATGGGCGCCGCCCACTCCCAGGGCTGGCGCACCGCGGGCCGGGTCTTCGATCTTCCCCGCCGTCCGGTCCTCGCCGTGATCTGCGGCCGCGACCCCTCCGCCGTGCGGGCGGCTGCTGACCGGAACGGCTGGGCGGCGACCGAGACCGACTGGCGTGCTCTGGTCGCCCGGGACGACGTCGACCTGGTCGACATCTGCACTCCCGGCGACTCCCACGCCGAGATCGCCGTGGCGGCGCTGGCCGCGGGGAAACACGTCCTCTGTGAAAAGCCCCTCGCGAACACCGTGGAGGAGGCAGAGGCCATGACCCGCGCCGCCGAAGCCGCCCACGCGCGGGGGCAGGTGGCGATGGTCGGCTTCAACTACCGCAGGGTCCCGGCCACCGCCCTGGCTCGGCGGATGGTTGCCGAGGGCCGGCTGGGCACGCTGCGGCATGTGCGTGTGGCGTATCTTCAGGACTGGCTGGTCGACCGTGAGTTCCCGTTGACCTGGCGACTGCGCAGGGAAAGGGCCGGCTCCGGCTCGCTCGGCGACCTCGGCGCGCACATCGTGGATCTCGCACAACACCTTGCGGGGGAGCGGCTCGCGGGAGTCTCCGCGATCACCGAGACCTTCGTACGGGAGCGGCCGCTGCCGGGTGGCCCGACGGGCGGCCTGAGCGTGGCGTCCGCCGGCGGCACCGGCACGGTCACCGTGGACGACGCCGCCCTGTTCACCGGTCGCTTCACCTCCGGCGCGCTCGCGTCCTTCGAGGCGACCCGGTTCGCCACCGGACGAAAAAACGCCCTGCGCCTCGAACTCAACGGTGAACGCGGCTCGTTGGCCTTCGATCTGGAACGCCTCAACGAACTCTGGTTCCACGACGCCACCGAACCCGGCACGCATGCCGGCTTCCGCCGCATCCTCGTCACCGAACCCGACCACCCCTACCTGAACGCCTGGTGGCCGCCGGGCCACGGGCTCGGCTACGAGCACACCTTCGTCCACCAGGTCCGCGACCTGGTGCACGCCGTCGCCGAGGGCAGCCGCCCCGAACCCTCCTTCGCCGACGGACTCCAGGTTCAGCGCGTCCTGGCCGCGGTCGAGGAGAGCGCCGAGAAGAACTCCGTCTACACCCCGATAGCGGACTGAGGACGAAGGAGGGCCTGGAGCATGCCGCGTACCTTCACACTCTTCACCGGCCAGTGGGCCGACCTGCCCCTGGAGGAGGTCTGCCGTCTCGCCCGCGATTTCGGTTATGACGGGCTTGAACTCGCCTGCTGGGGCGACCACTTCGAGGTCGACAAGGCGCTCGCGGAGCCCGGTTACGTGGAGTCCCGCCACCAACTCCTCGGCAAGTACGGGCTGAAATGCTGGGCCATCTCCAACCACCTGGTGGGGCAGGCGGTCTGCGACGCCATCATCGACGAACGCCACCAGGCCATCCTGCCCGCCCGCATCTGGGGCGACGGCGAACCGGAGGGCGTCCGGCGGCGAGCCGCCGCCGAGATCGCCGACACCGCCAGGGCCGCGGCCGCCTTCGGCGTCGACACGGTGATCGGCTTCACCGGCTCCGCCATCTGGCATCTGGTCGCCATGTTCCCGCCGGCGCCCGAGTCCATGATCGAGCGGGGCTACGAGGACTTCGCCGAGCGCTGGAACCCCATCCTCGACGTCTTCGACGCGCAGGGAGTGCGATTCGCGCACGAGGTCCACCCCAGCGAGATCGCATACGACTACTGGACGACCGTACGCACACTGGAGGCGGTCGACCGTCGACCGGCCTTCGGCCTCAACTTCGACCCGAGCCACTTCGTGTGGCAGGACCTCGACCCGGTCGGCTTCCTGTGGGACTTCCGCGACCGCATCTACCACGTGGACTGCAAGGAGGCCCGCAAGCGTCTGGACGGCCGTAACGGCCGCCTCGGCTCCCACCTGCCCTGGGGCGACCCGCGCCGCGGCTGGGACTTCGTCTCCGCCGGCCACGGCGACGTCCCCTGGGAGGACGTCTTCCGCATGCTGCGCTCCATCGACTATCAGGGCCCGGTCTCCGTGGAGTGGGAGGACGCCGGAATGGACCGGCTCCAGGGCGCCCCCGAGGCCCTGGCCCGCCTCCGGGCCTACGACTTCAGGCCGCCGTCAGCGTCCTTCGACGCGGCGTTCGGCAACTGAGCCGGCCGAGCGGCCGAGGTGACCGAGCTCCCCGCCGGCGAGCCCATGTCGCTCGCCGTGCTGCCCGAACGCTCCGTCCTGCACACCTCGAGCGACGGCGAACTCCGGCTCACCGACGCCGCAGGCAACACCGGGCCGGCGGGCAAGCTCGACGTCTACTCCCACGACGAGGAAGGCCTCCAAGGCATCGTGGTGGAAACGGAGTTCGCGGCAAACGAACCGGGGACTTCGGTGACGGCGGCACCTCGACGGCGGCCGGCCCCACGCACAAGTACAAGAAGAACGGCACGTACACCGCGACCCTTACCGCCGACGACGGTCCGCTCCTCATCTGCTCCACCCCCGTTCGCTCGGCGACCGCGTCGCGGCCACCGACGTGAAAGCACGCTGCTCCAACTGGCCGGTCTGCGCTGACCGGTTGGCGACTGATCACAAGTGAGGCACTCACCACTGACAACGCCCTCCGATCCCGAGGAGTTCCAGACATGAGACGCATCTCCGACATCGACCCCGAACTCGCCCACCGGCTGACCAGACGAGGCATGCTCGGCGTCGCCGCGGGAGCCACCGCGGCCGCACTGCTGGGGGCCGCCGCCTCGCCCGCCGGCGCGGCGCCCGCCACCGGCACCGACGCCTCAGCCGCCGGCCGCGGCCGTCCCGTCCTGCCCCCCGGCCGCCTCGGCATCCAGCTCTACAGCCTGCGCGACAAGGTCTCCACGCTGGGCTTCGCCCCGGTCTTCGCCGAGTTGCAGAAGTACGGTTACGACGAGGTCGAGTTCGCCGGCTACACCCAGGGCTCCGCGGGCCCCATCACCCTTGCCCAGCTCAAGCGGCTGGCACGCAACCACGGACTGACGCCGATCGGCAGCCACGTCGGCTACTACGCCAGTGACCCGAACGCCTACACCTTCGCCCAGAACCTCACCAAGGTCCTCGACGACGCCCAGGCCCTCGGCCTCAAGCACATCGGCACCGCCTCCGGCCCGTTCCGCTACGGCTCCACCGTCGGCGCGTGGAAGCGCGCGGCCGAGGAGTTCAACACGTACGGAGCGGCCGCGAGGGACCGCGGCATGAAGTTCTACCAGCACAACCACTCCGACGAGTTCGGCTTCGCGACCGACAACCCCAAGGTCCGTCTCTACGACGTGCTGCTCGCCGAGACCGACCCCGACCTGGTGTTCCTGGAGATGGACGTCTTCTGGGCGTATGCGGGCCAGTTCCGTTTCTCGAAGCGGGCCGACGGTACGGCCGCGCCCTTCGAGCCGCTGGACTACGTACTGAGGCAGCCGCATCGCTATCCGCTCTTCCATGTGAAGGACGGCGTCGGCGACCCCTCGAACGAGTTCGGGTACCGGATGACCGACGTCGGTGACGGGGACATCGACTACCAGCGCTTCATCTGCGCCGTCACCCGGCTGCGCGGCGAGCGGGTTGCCCACCACTGGCAGGCCGAGCACGACAACCCGGTCGAGTCGTTCGCGTTCGCACGGAAGTCGAGCGCGCACCTGCACTCGTTGCGCGAGAAGTGCTGAGCACGCGGCTCCGCATGCGCTGAGCGGGCACGCGCGCGTGGAGGCCCACCCCCGGCAGGCAGCGGGGTGGGCCTCCACACGCGTGTGCGTCGTCAGCCCGTGCGCCGGGGCCGAGCGGCCGACGTGATCCCTCCGCTCCGTCCGGGCTGCCCATGCGGCAGCGCGATGCAGTCGGTCACCTCGTGGTGGGGACGGTGTGCGGCGTGGGTCGAAGAGCTGCTGGTCGCGAGGGGGTCTGCCGTCATGTCAGCCCGTCTCCTCGCCGAGCGGTTGCGGGTTGGGGACGATGCGACGACCGGCCGTCGGCCTGCCGGGTGCCTTCAGGAAGATCGCCAGTACCGAGGAGGCGAGTCCGATGCAGCCCGCCAGGACGAACGCGCCCTCGTAGTCCCACACGCCGACCACGATCGAGCCGACTCCGGAGCCCACGAGGCCCGAGATGAGCTTGGAGCTGTAGACCATGCCGTAGTTGCTGGCGTTGTTGTTCTCACCGAAGTAGTCCGCGGTCATCGCGGCGAACAGCGGGAAGATCGCGCCGCCGCCGAAGCCGGAGACCATGGAGCAGAACAGGAAGAACGGCATGCTGCCCAGCTGGCCGGAGACCAGCACACCGAACTGCGCGGTACCGAGCACGAGGCAGACGATGACCAGGGTGTGCCGGCGGCCGCAACGGTCGGAGATCCAGCCGATGATGCCGCGGCCGGTGCCGTTGACGATCGCCTTCAGGGACATGGCCGTGGCCACGATCCCCCCGGCGAAGCCCATGTCCTTGCCGAACGGCACCTGGAAGGCGATACCGAAGATGTTGATCCCGGCCGTGCACAGCAGACAGAACCACATCATCCACAGGACAGGGGTACGCGCCGCCTCCTTGGGGGTGTACTGCTTCACGGCCGGCGGGTTCTTCTGAAGCGCCCGGCGGATCTTCGGGTCGTCGGTGAGCCTGAGCGGGTCGACGCGGGCCGGCCACCAGTTCTTCGGCGGGTCCTTGAAGAACCACCCGGCGAACGCCACGACGCCGCAGCAGACGAGGCCCACCGCGACCAGCACGCCCTTGTAGTTGCTCAGGTCCATGTACGACGTGAAGAGGAACACGAAGGGCACCGAGCCGTAGGCGAAACCGCCGTTGACCATGCCCGTCTTGCCGCCCTTGCGCTCCGGGTACCACTTGCCGACCATGTTCACGCAGGTCGCGTAGACGAGGCCGGCGCCGATGCCGCTGCACATGCCGAAGCCGAGGTAGGCGACGACGACGTGCGGCGCGTACGCGAGGGACAGATAGCCGAGGACCGTGCCCAGCGCGCCCAGCATCATCGCGTACCGCGCGGGCAGCCTGCCGCTCTCCCGCAGCTGCCCGGCCGGGAAGGCCACGGCCGCCTGGAAGAACACCCAGACGCCCATCAGCCAGAAGATGTGCCCACTGCTCCACAGATGGGCATCGTGCAGTGTGTCCTCGGCCGATGTGAACGCGTACTCCGAGGAACTGATGCCCAGCATGCCCGTCCAGGGGAAGAGCACCATGGTCCAGCGTGGTCGTCCCATGATGTCCCGGTCGCTCTCGCCGATCCGGTACACACGGCCGTTGCGGTCGGTCACCTCCCGGTAGGGGAGGGACGTCGAGTAGTCGGTGGTTGTCATGTCGCTCAGCACCCCTTGCGTCGAAAGTTCTGGCCAGCGCCCCCTGTCCAATGCCTTTCGCGTGCGCTCGGGTCCCGGGGCCGGCCGACGCGCACCGTCGGCCGGCCCCGTGCCTGGGTCACCTCATGAACCGCCCCCCAACAGCCCCGCCGCCCGCGCCCACCGGTACTTGGCGCCGAGCACCGCCACCGGCTGCTCGGTCGTGTACGGGTAGGCCACGACGCCCCGTTCGTAGAGGTACTGGCAGGCCTCCTCGACCTCCACGTCACCCGCGAGCGACGCCACGACGGGCTTCTCCACGCCGCGTTCGCGGAACTCGCCCACCACGCGCGCGGTGAGCTCGGCGAAGACCATCGGGGGAGTGACGATCGTGTGCCAGTAGCCGAGCACCAGTGCGTGGATGCGCGGGTCCTCGAGCCCCAGCCGGATCGTCGCCTCGTACGTCGACGGCGGCTCGCCCCCGGTGATGTCGACCGGGTTGCCCGCCGCCCCGAAGGGCGGGATGAACGCGCGGAACGCGGTGTCCAGGTCCGGCGGGATGTCCATCAGGGTGAGGCCGTTGTCGGTCACCGCGTCCGACAGCAGCACACCGCTGCCGCCCGCACCCGTGATGATCACGACGTTGTCGCCCTTGGGGGTGGGGAGCACCGGCAACGCGCGCGCGTACTCCAGCATGTCCTTCAGCCCCGGCGCCCTGATGACGCCCGCCTGTCGCAGGATGTCGTCGTAGACGGCGTCGTCGCCCGCGAGTGCCCCGGTGTGCGAGCCGGCCGCCCTGGCGCCCGCCGCCGTACGCCCCGCCTTCAGGACGACGACCGGCTTCTTCGGTACGGTCTCCCGCGCGGCCTCGACGAAGGCGCGGCCGTCCTTGAGGTCCTCCAGGTGCATCGCGATGCAGTCGGTGTGCGGATCCTCGCCGAACCAGGTCAGCAGGTCGTCCTCGTCCAGGTCCGACTTGTTGCCGAGCCCGACGATCGCCGACACGCCCGTCTTCGTGGTGCGCGCGAAGCCCAGGATGGCCATCCCGATGCCACCGGACTGCGAGGTCAGAGCGACCCCGCCCTTGACGTCGTACGGCGTGCAGAACGTGGCGCACAGGTCCTGCCAGGTCGAGTAGTAGCCGTAGATGTTCGGCCCGAGCAGCCGGACGCCGTACCGCTCGGCGATCGCCACGATCTCGTCCTGGAGCGCGTGTTCCCCGGTCTCCGCGAACCCGGAGGGGATCAGCACGGCGTTCGGGATGTTCTTGCGTCCCACCTCCTCCAGGGCCGAGGCCACGAACTTGGCGGGTATCGCGAAGACCGCCACATCCACCTCTCCGGGAACGTCGGTGACACTCTTGTACGCCTTGCGGCCCAAGATGTCATCGGCCCGGGGATTCACCGGATGGATGTCCCCTGCGAAACCGCCGTCGACGAGGTTGCGCATCACCGAGTTGCCGATCTTGCCCTGTTCGTTGGAGGCACCGATCACGGCGACGGAGCTCGGCTGCATCAGACGGCGCATCGAGGTGAGGATCTCCGCGCGCGTGTAGCGCCTACGCTCCTTGACCGGCGTGTCGGACAGGATGACGCGGACGTCCGCGGCGATCGCGCCCTCGGCCGTGGCGATCACCGGATTGAGGTCCACCTCGGCGATCTCCGGGAAGTCCGCCACCAGCCGGGAGACCCGGCGGATCTGCTCGGCGACCGCCCACCGGTCCACCCCGGCCTGCCCGCGCACCCCGCGCAGGATCTCCGCCGCACGGATCGAGTCCAGCATGGACAGCGCCTCGTCGGCGTCCACCGGAGCCAGCCGGAAGGTCACGTCCTTGAGCACCTCGACGAGCACTCCGCCGAGCCCGAACGCCACGACCTTGCCGAACGTCGGATCGGTGACCGCCCCGACGATGACCTCCTGACCCTTCGGCAGCAGTTCCTGGATCTGTACGCCCTCGACACGAGCGTCGGCGTCGTACGCGCGCGCGTTCTCGACGATCCGGTGGAACGCCGCCCGTACGTCCGGCGCGCCCTCCACCCCGACGATCACCCCGCCGGCGTCGGTCTTGTGCAGGATGTCAGGCGAGACGATCTTCATCACCACGGGGCCACCGAAGCGCGCCGCGTACGCGACGGCCTCCTCGACGTCCCTCGCCAGTTCCTCACCGGGTACGGCGATCCCGTACGCGTCGGCGACCACCTTGCCCTCGGGCGCGGTCAGCGAGGTCCGCCCGTCGGCAAGCACCGCGTCGAGCAGCGCGCGTACCCTGAGCATCCGGTCCTCGGCCATCACGTCAGATCACCCCGTTCGACTTGAGCAGGCGCAGCTCCTCGTCCCCGAGGCCGAGTTCGCCGACGTACACCTGTTCGTTGTGCTCGCCGAGCAGCGGTGAGCCGGTCACCTCGACGGGGGAGTCGGAGAGCTTGATGGGGCTGCCCACGGTCACGAACTCGCCGCGCCGCGGGTGTGGCACGCGGACCACCATCTCGTTGGCGACCAGCGACTCGTCCTCGATGATCTCCTTGGCGGACAGGATCGGCCCGCACGGGATGTTGTGGGCGTTGAGCCTCTCCAGCACCTCCCACTTGGGCAGCGTCGAGGACCACTCCTCGATCAGCTGGAACATCTTGCCGAGCTTGGGCAGCCGGGCCTCGGGCGTCGCCCACTCGGGGTCGCCGGCCAGCTCGGGCCGGCCGATCAGCTCGCTGAGCGGCCGCCAGCCGACGGGCTGCACGATGACGTACACGTAGTCGTTGGGGCCGCCCGGCGCGCACTTGACCGCCCAGCCGGGCTGGCCGCCGCCGGACGCGTTTCCGGACCGGGGAACCTCGTCGCCGAAGTCCTCGTTGGGATATTCGGCGAGCGGTCCGTGTGCCAGGCGTTGCTGGTCCCGCAGTTTCACCCGGCACAGGTTGAGGACGGCGTGCTGCATGGCCACGTTGACCCGCTGCCCGCGCCCGGTGTTCTCCCGCTGGTACAGCGCCGCGAGAATCCCCGCCACGGCGTGCACACCCGTCCCCGAGTCCCCGATCTGGGCCCCCGTCGCCAGCGGCGGCCCGTCCTCGAAACCGGTGGTCGACATCGACCCGCCCATGGCCTGCGCGACGACCTCGTACGCCTTGAAGGCGGTGTACGGGCCGTCCCCGAACCCCTTGATGGAGGCATAGACGATCCGCGGATTGATCTCACGGATGCGGTCCCAGGTGAACCCCATGCGGTCGACGGCGCCCGGACCGAAGTTCTCGACCATGACGTCGGAGCGCCGGATCAGCTCGGTGAGGATCTCCTTGCCGCGTTCGGTCTTGGTGTTGAGGGTGATGCTCCGCTTGTTGCAGTTGAGCATCGTGAAGTAGAGGGAGTCGACGTCCGGGAGGTCGCGCAACTGTTTGCGCGTGATGTCACCCGACGGCGCCTCCAGCTTGACGACGTCCGCGCCGAGCCAGGCGAGCAGCTGGGTCGCGGACGGGCCCGACTGGACGTGCGTCATGTCGAGGACGCGGATGCCTTCGAGAGCCTTGGTGGCCGTTCCTGTCATGGGGGTCATCGGGGGCACCTCACTTGTACATCGTCTGGTTCATCGTGCCGGGCGCGTAGGCGTCGGGGTCGACCCAGACGTTGATCAGCGAGGGCTTCCCGGACTCCCGGGCGCGCCGCAGCGCGGGGCCGATGTCGGCGGGGTCGCGCACCTCCTCGCCGTAACCGCCCAGCAGTTGCGCGAACTTGTCGTAGTGGACGTCGCCGAGGGTGTTGCCGACCCGCTCGCGCTCGACGCCGTACTTGGCCGCCTGGCCGTAACGGATCTGGTTCATGGAGGAGTTGTTGCCGACGATGCCGACGAAGGGGAGGCCGTAGCGCACGAGGGTCTCGAAGTCCCAGCCGGTGAGCGAGAACGCGCCGTCGCCGAAGAGGGCGACGACCTCCTTGTCGGGCCGCGCCTGCTTGGCCGCCAGCACGAAGGGCACGCCGACGCCGAGGGTGCCCAGCGGACCCGGGTCCATCCAGTGGCCCGGCGACCTGGGCTGCACGACCTGCCCGGAGAAGGTGACGATGTCGCCGCCGTCGCCGATGTAGATCGAGTCCTCGGTGAGGAAGTCGTTGATCTCGCTGACCAGGCGGTAGGGGTGGATGGGGGAGGCGTCCGACCGCAGGTGCGGCAGCCGTTTGTCGAGGGCGCTCTGCTCGGCCGCGCGCAGCTCGTCGAGCCACTCCTTGCGTGTGGAGGCACCCCCGTTGACGCGCCCGGACGCGGCCTCGGTCACCGACTTCAGCACCAGCCCGGCGTCGCCGACGATCCCGAGGTCGATGTCGCGGTTCTTGCCGACGGTGCGGTAGTCGAGGTCGATCTGGACGACCGCCGCGTCCGGCGACAGCCGCTTGCCGTACCCCATGCGGAAGTCGAAGGGCGTACCGACGATCACGATGACGTCGGCGTTGGAGAAGGCGTAGCGGCGGGACAGCTGGAAGTGGTGCGGGTCGCCCGGAGGCAGGGTGCCGCGGCCGGCGCCGTTCATGTAGGCCGGGATGTTCAGGGTGCGCACCAGCTCGATGGCGGCTGCTGTGCCCCGGGTCGTCCACACCTGGCTGCCCAGCAGGATCGCGGGCTTCTCGGCGTGTACGAGCAGGTCGGCGAGCTTCTCGATCGCCTCGGGGTCGCCGGCCGAGCGGGTCGAGGCGCGATAGGCGCCGGGCCGCGGCACCCGGGCCTTGGCCGCCGGCACCTTGGCGTCGAGGACGTCGCGCGGGATCTCCAGGAAGGCGGGGCCGGGCGCGCCGTGGTAGCACTCGCGGAACGCCATCGACACCATGTCCGCCGCGCGCGCCGTGTCCGGCACGGCCGCGGCGAACTTGGTGATCGGCGTCATCATGTCGACGTGCGGCAGGTCCTGGAGCGACCCCATCTTGTGCTGGGTGAGCGACCCCTGGCCGCCGATCAGCAGCATCGGGGACTCCGCGCGGAAGGCGTTGGCGACACCGGTGACGGCGTCGGTGGTGCCGGGTCCCGCCGTGACGACGGCGCAGCCGGGCTTGCCGGTGATGCGCGCGTAGCCGTCGGCGGCGTGGGCGGCGACCTGTTCGTGGCGTACGTCGACGACTTCTATGCCCTCGTCGACGCAGCCGTCGTAGATGTCGATGATGTGGCCGCCGCACAAGGTGTAGATGCGGTCGACCCCCTCTGCCTTGAGTGCCTTGGCAACGAGATGACCACCGGAAATCAGGTCCTGGGTGTCGTCGGGCATGGCGAAGTTCCGTCCCTTCGTAGGGGGGTGGAAGGCTCTCGCGGTACATTGCATACAGTCGACGAATACTGTATGAAGCTTGTTATCCCGCATCCGGTGGGTGGTGTCCAGGGGGCGTGCGGCACTTTCGGTCATCGGAGTTCGGCCTCTCGACGGCTCGACGGCTCGACGGCTCGACGGCTCGACGGCTCGACGGCTCGACGGATAGGCGGACTTCGGATCCGACTTCACAGACAGGAGGCGAGATGGACCTGTACGAACACCAGGCAAGGGAACTCTTCGCGGAACACGGCATCCCGGTCCCCAGGGCCGAGGTGACCGACTCGCCCAAGGAGGCGCGCGAGATCGCTCGTCGGCTCGGTGGGCGAGCGGTGGTGAAGGCCCAGGTCAAGACGGGAGGGCGGGGCAAGGCGGGCGGCGTCAGGCTCGCCGCCGATCCGGCCGCGGCAGAACTGACGGCACGCCAGATCCTCGGCACGGACATCAAGGGACACCCGGTCGGTACGGTGATGCTCGCCCAGCCCGTGGACATCGAGGCGGAGTTCTACGTCTCCTATGTGCTGGACCGCGCGGCCGGCCGATTCCTCGCGATCGCCTCCGCCGAGGGGGGTACGGAGATCGAGGAGGTCGCCGCCACCCGGCCCATGGCGGTCGCCCGGATCCCCGTCGACCCGGCGGAGGGCGTCACCTCGGCGAAGGCCGGGGAGATCGCCGCGGCGGCCGGACTGCCCGCGCAGACCGCGGACGTGCTCGTCCGGCTCTGGCAGGTGCTGATCCGGGAGGACGCCCTCCTCGTCGAGGTCAACCCGCTCGTCCGCACCCGGCAGGGCCAGATCCTCGCCCTCGACGGCAAGGTCACCCTCGACGACAACGCGTCCTTCCGGCAGTCACGTTGGGGCGCGGAGGCCGCGGAGCACGCGGACCCGCCGGAGGCGGCGGCCGCGGCCAAGGGCCTCAACTACGTGAAACTGGACGGCGAGGTCGGCATCATCGGCAACGGCGCCGGACTCGTGATGTCGACCCTCGACGTCGTCGCGGGCTGCGGTGCCCGCCCCGCCGACTTTCTCGACATCGGTGGCGGCGCGTCCGCCGAGATCATGGCCGACGGACTGTCGCTCATCCTCTCCGACCCGGCCGTGAAGTCGGTCTTCGTCAACGTCTTCGGCGGCATCACCGCGTGCGACGCGGTCGCCGAGGGCATCGTGCGCGCGCTGGACACCGTACGGCTGACCAAGCCGCTCGTCGTCCGGCTCGACGGGAACAACGCGGCCCGGGGGCGGGCGATCCTCGACGCGCACCGGCATCCACTGGTCCAGCAGGCCACCACCATGGACGGCGCCGCCCGCCGTGCCGCCGAACTCGCCACCGGAGTCTGAGGAGAAGACGCCATGGCCATCTACCTCACCAAGGAGAGCAAGGTCCTCGTCCAGGGCATGACCGGCGCCGAGGGCATGAAGCACACCCCGCGCATGCTCGCGGCCGGCACGAACATCGTCGGCGGCGTCAATCCGCGCAAGGCGGGCCGGGCCGTCGACTTCGACGACCGCGCGGTGCCCGTCTTCGGGTCGGTCGCCGACGGTATGCAGTCGGCCGGCGCCGACGTCACCGTCGTCTTCGTGCCGCCCGCCTTCACCAAGGCCGCCGTCCTCGAGGCGGCGGACGCCGGGATCCGCCTCGTTGTCGTCATCACCGAGGGCGTCCCGGTCCACGACTCCGTCGCCTTCACCACCCACGCCGCGGCACGCGGGACGCGCGTCATCGGCCCCAACTGCCCCGGCCTGATCACCCCCGGCCAGTCCGCCGCGGGCATCATCCCGGCCGACATCACCAAACCGGGCCGTATCGGACTGGTCTCCAAGTCCGGCACGCTCACCTACCAACTCATGTACGAGCTGCGTGACATCGGCTTCTCGACCTGTGTCGGCATCGGGGGCGACCCGGTCGTCGGCACCAGTCACATCGACTGCCTGGCCGCCTTCGAGGAGGACCCCGACACCGACCTCGTGGTCCTCATCGGCGAGATAGGCGGCGACGCGGAAGAGCGAGCAGCGGCCTACATCCGCGAGCACGTCACCAAACCCGTCGTCGGCTACATCGCGGGCTTCACCGCGCCGGAGGGCAAGACCATGGGGCACGCGGGCGCGATCGTCTCCGGTTCCTCGGGGACCGCTCAGGCGAAGAAGGAGGCGCTGGAAGCGGCGGGGATCAAGGTGGGCGCCACACCGACCGAGACCGCGCGTCTCGCACTCGCCGTACTGGACGAAGGGGCCGGACGACACTGAGGGACGACGCGCCGTCACCCGACAAGGACGCCGTGCCTCGCGGCGTCCTCCACCGCCATGCACCACCCCGCCCCCGACTGTGCACCGAGAGCGGAGCAGCCCGATGGCAACCACCCTCACCCTCAAATCCGGCACGTCCTGGCCCGACACCTGGCGACGATGCCTCGCCGTCGCCCCCGAGGCCTTCCGCGACGACCGTGTCCTGAACCTCTGGAACGCCTCCTGGCAGGCCGACGGCCGGACACTGCCGGCCACCAGCCCGGTCGACGGCGGTCCGATCGCCGGCCCGCCCCGACTGGACACGGCCACCGCCCACCAAGCCGTCCGCGCCGGTCTGGACCAGCACCGCGCCTGGCGGCACGTCCCGGTCGAGGAGCGTCGCGCCCGCATCGCGGCCACCCTCGACGCCCTCGCCGAACACCGCGAACTCCTCGCCCTCCTCCTCGTCTGGGAGATCGGCAAGCCCTGGCGGCTCGCGCAAACCGACGTCGACCGGGCCGTCGACGGCGTGCGCTGGTACGTCGACGGCATCGAACCCATGCTGGCCGGGCGGACACCGCTGGACGGCCCGGTATCCAACATCGCGAGCTGGAACTACCCGATGAGCGTGCTCGTTCACGCATTGCTGGTACAGGCACTGGCAGGCAACGCGGTCATCGCCAAGACCCCGACCGACGGCGGTGTCGCCTGTCTGACGCTGGCCTGTGCGCTCGCCGCCCGCGAGGGCGTCCCGATCACCCTCGTCAGCGGCAGCGGGGGCGAGCTGTCCCAGGCGCTGGTCCGGGCGCCCGAGATCGGCTGCGTCTCCTTCGTCGGCGGCCGCGACACCGGCGCCGCGGTGGCCACGGCCGTCGCCGACCTGGGCAAGCGACACGTAATCGAACAGGAAGGACTCAACGCCTGGGGCATCTGGAACTACTCGGACTGGGACACCCTCTCCGCGGTCGTGCCCAAGCTCTTCGACTACGGCAAACAACGGTGCACGGCGTACCCGCGATTCGTCGTCCAGCGCGCCCTGTTCGACGAGTTCCTGGCGGCGTACCTCCCGGCGGTGCGCACGCTGACCCTCGGGCACCCGCTGGCGGTGGAGAAGCGCGACGATCCTTATCCCCGGCTGGACTTCGGGCCGGTGATCAACGCGGCCAAGGCCAAGGAACTGCACGACCAGATCGCCGAGGCCATCGACCGGGGCGCGGTCCCGCTGCACCGCGGCAGGCCGGCCGACGCCCGCTTCCTGCCCGGCCAGGACACCTCGGCGTACGTGCAGCCCGTCACACTCCTCGGACCACCGCCGTCCTCTCCGCTGCACCACGCGGAGCCGTTCGGCCCGGTCGACACCATCGTCCTGGTCGACACCGAGGCGGAACTGCTGGCCGCCATGAACGCGTCCAACGGCGCGCTCGTCGCCACGCTGTCGACGGACGACCGGAGCACCTACGACCGACTGGCCCCGCAGATCCACGCGTTCAAGGTCGGCCACGGCACAGCCCGCTCCCGCGGCGACCGCGACGAGCTCTTCGGCGGTTTCGGCGCGTCCTGGCGGGGCGCGTTCGTCGGCGGTGAGCTGCTGGTACGGGCGGTGACCCGGGGGCCGACGGGGGAGAGGCTGCCCGGGAACTTCCCGGACTACCAGCTGATGCCCTGACCAGATGCCGGACGGACCGCCGGCCGAGGCTGCGGGGCGGCTCGGCGTCGATCGCACCACGATGGTGGCGCTCGTCGACGGACTGGAGGACCACGGCCTGGTGGAACGGCGGCGCAGTCCTCGAGACCGCCGCAGGAACATCGTCCGGCTCACGGACGCCGGCCTGGTCTGTCTGGAGCGGGCCGAGGCGGCTCGCAGGGCCGCGGAGCGCCGGTTCCTCGCCCCGCTGGACGAGCAGGCGGCGGCCGCGTTGCTGCGGGCGCCGCGGATGCTCGTCGTCGAGGAGCCGACGGCGAAGTGATCCCTCCGTCACCCGGCGTGAGGCCCTCGCGCGGCGGCTCCGGCACCCGCGCGGCCAGCGGATATGCAGGTGAAACGCACTCCGAAAGCTTGGTATTGTTGTGCCTGTCGCCGCGGGGAGATCTCACGCAGCGGCAACACCTGGTCCGGGTGGCGGAATGGCAGACGCGCTAGCTTGAGGTGCTAGTGCCCTTTATCGGGCGTGGGGGTTCAAGTCCCCCCTCGGACACTCTCACCCTCCGTATCGAACGACTTCCGTTCGGTGAGCAATCAATTACCCGTATTCGGCGTTCCGCCGGGTGCGGGTTTTGTTGTTTCCGTATCCATTGCCTCCGGAATGTCGCGGAAGCCCGTTTATCGGTTGCCCTGTCGGGCCGTGCGCCAGCCCGCTTGCGAAGTCACCTCCCGGCCACTCCGCCGTTGCTCACCGGCTTCGCTGACGATCCGTCAATGTTCACCTCAGTCCGCAAATTGACGGTCTGTGACTCCATCTTGTGGTGATACGATCACGCTCGCTTGTAGAGCGGGCGGATGGGTGCAAGACGACATCTCCGACTACGGGGACAGTCCGGGCGGTCACCCGTCAATTCGGGCGGTCCGCCGGTCCACCCGCGTTGACGGGAATTCAGCAACTGGCCGTCAGTCGCCTGAAGAGAGTCTTATGACGCATTACATACAGAACCCGGTACTCTGGGCTCTCCTCGTGGCCGTACTCGTCGCAGTCGCCCTCATTGTTCGCCAGCGCAGGGCGGCGCGTGCCTTGAGGCAGGAGATCGCGGGGCTCAGGTCTCACTACTCCGCGTTGGAAAACGAGTACGCGCAATCCGTCGAGGCAGCTCAGGAACGAGCCGAAGAGGCTACGAAAACGGTCCTCAAGTCCGCGATGCGGACCCTTCAGGGCCTTGCCGCGGAACAGCAGTTGATTGTCTCCCGGCTGCAGAACAAATATGGCGAGTCAGCCATCCTCCAGGACCTCCTGGAGATCGACCACACGAACTCGCAGTTCGGTCGACGGGCCCAGTCCATCGCCGTTCTCTGCGACGGCTGGCTGGGACGCGCGCGTGATGTCGCGTCCGTGTACGACGTGGTACGCAGCGCGCAGGGCAGGGTCCGCCATTACCGGCGGGTGGAAATTCTCTCGCAGGTCGACTTCGGCATCACGAGCCGTGCGGTCGAACCGGTCGCACTCGCCCTCGCCGAACTGCTCGACAACGCGACGAGCTATTCCAGCCCGGACACCGTCGTCGAAATCAACATTCGTACCGTGCCCAAGGGCATTTGCATCGTCGTCGACGACGCCGGTGTCGGTATGAACGACGAAGAGCGGGCCCGTGCCGACAAACTCCTGTCGAGCCAGCGGGTCTCGGGTGTTTCCGCACTCGGCAACCCGCCGCAGTTCGGTTTCGCGGTGATCGGTGTGCTCAGCGAGCGCTTCGGCTTCGAGGTGTCGGTGGACTCCACCTCCCCCTACGGAGGCGTCCGGGCGGTCCTCCTCCTGCCGCACGACCTGCTCACCAACGCGCCCGAGCAGAGGGAGCCGGCTCCGGTCGTTCCCGCCGCCACCACCGCGGCCCGCAGCGGCCCCGAAGGCGGGCTTTCCACCAGTACCACCGCCGACGGCCTGCCGAAGCGGCGTCGCAAGCGGCCCATGGCCATCGTGCCCGGCAGTGCGTCCGCGTCCACTCCCGCCCGTTCGGGCGCCGAGACAGCGGCGATCATGGGCGCCTTCCAGCGAGGCACCCAGTCGGGCCGGGCCACGCCTGCGAGTCCCGCGGAAAAGTCGAGCAGCACCCGTGGTGCTGGCAGCGAAGGGCATGAGGTCTCGTGAACGACGATCTGTCATGGATGCTTGACAGCGCCTTGGAGATACCCGGGGCCCTGCACGCAGTCCTGATCTCCGCCGACGGCCTGCTGATGGCGCGGACGCAGGACTTCGACAAGGACGACGCGGACCGGGTGGCCGCCGCGATGAGCGGTGTGCAGTCACTCAGTCGTTCGCTCGCGTTCTTCTGCGAGGACCCGCAGATGGGGTGGCGGCAGACGCTGGTCGAGTTCGACGGGGGATGGGTCTTCCTGATCTCCGCCGGCGAGGGCGCCTACCTCGGCGTCTCCGCCTCGCCGGACGTCGACATGGCGGACATCACCTTCCGCATGCAGCAGCTCGTCGGCCAGCTCGGCAAGGCGCTGACGACTCCGCCGCGCGAGAACCTCGGTGCCCGGTCATGAACGGTTTCGACGAACTGGAGCCGCAGACGCCGGAGTTAGTGCGTCCGTACGTCATCACCAAGGGACGCGGGCTGCCCGACGAAGGACAGCTGTCCCTCATCACCCTGGTCACGGCGGCCGCCGATCACGAGCAGCGGCCGACCCGCCTGTCCCCCGAGGAACAGAACCTGTTGGACCTGTGCTCGGCCGGCTACCTGTCGGTCGCCGAGATCGCCGGGCACACCCAACTGCCCCTGGGAGTGGTGAAGATCCTCCTCGCCGCCCTCACCGAGGGCGGCTACCTCGTCACCCGCCCGCCGGTGCAGCGGGCCCCGCTCGCCGACCGGGACATCCTGGAGGAGGTGCTGAATGGTCTCAGGGCCAAGTTTGGATGAGCAGGCCTACGTCCGCGACGGGGCCACGCAGACGGCGGTGAAGATCCTCGTCGTGGGTCACTTCGCGGTCGGCAAGACCACGTTCATCGGAGCGATCTCCGAGATCGAGCCGCTGACCACCGAAGAGACGATGACGCGGGCAGCCGAGTCGGTCGACGACCTCAAGGGGGTCCAGGGCAAGACCACCACCACGGTCGCCATGGACTTCGGCCGTCTGACCATCAGCGAGCGTGTCGTGCTCTACCTGTTCGGAACGCCGGGCCAGCAGCGTTTCGTGCAGATGTGGGAGGACATGGCGCGCGGCGCGCTCGGCGCGCTGGTGCTCGTGGACCCCGAGCGGCTCGCGGACTCCTTCGCCGTGATCGACCTGATCGAGCAGTACGGACTCGACTACGCCATCGCCGTCAACCACTTCGACGGCACCCCCCTGCGGGACGAGATGGCTCTGCGCGACGCACTGGACCTGCTCGACGACACCCCCGTCGTCACCTGTGACGCGCGAGACGAGCGGTCGTCGGCCGACGCGCTGATCACCCTCGTCCGCCACCTCCAGGACCGTGCACACTAGGAGCAGAACATGGACCAACCCACCGCACCCGTGCCCCCGCCCGGGTGCCCGGCGCATCAGGCCGGCGGCAGAGTGCCCTTGCACGGCATGGAGTTCGCCGCCGACCCGCAGGCCTACTACACCTACCTGCGCCACTTCGGGCCGACCGCACCGGTCGAACTGGCTCCGGGAGTCGAGGCGACCCTCATCACGGACTACGCCTTTGCACTTCAACTGCTCCAGGACTCAGGCGCGTTCCGCAAGGACGCACGCCGCTGGCGCGACCTCAACGAAGGACGGGTCTCTCCGGACAGTCCGGTCGTGCCCCTGCTGTCGTACCGGCCCAACGCCATGTTCAGCGACGGCGCGGAGCACCTGAGGCTCCGCCAAGCGATCACGGACAGCATGGCGCGCGTCGACACGAACAAATTGAGCCGCACCACCGAGCAGGTCTCCGACTACCTGCTCTCGCAGTTCGGTTCGCGCGGTTCGGCGGACCTGCTCGGCGACTACGCCAAGCAGCTGCCGCTCTTCGTGTTCAACGAACTCTTCGGCTGCACCGCCGACATCGGTGACCGCGTCGTGTTCGGCATCACCGGCATGTTCGACGGCGTGAACGCCGAGCAGGCGGTCGGGGTCATGTTCGGGGCCATCGGCGAACTGGTGGCCCTCAAGCGGGCCAAGCCGGGCGACGACGTCCCCTCCTGGCTGATGGAGCACGAGGCCAGGCTGACCGACGAGGAGTTGGTCCACCAGATCGCGCTGCTGCTGGTGGCCGGCAACGAGCCGCTGCGCAACCTGATAGGCAACACGCTGCACCGGCTGCTCACCCACGACGCGTACGCCCACCAGGGCGGTCTGATCGACGAGGCGATCGACGACACGCTGTGGGAGAACCCGCCGATGCAGAACCTCGCGCCGCACTACCCGGCGGCCGACATGGAGTTCGCCGGTCAGAAGCTGCACGCCGGTGACCTGCTCCTGGTCAGCTTCGGCGCGGCCAACACCGGCCCGGCACTGACGGCGGCACGCAAGGCGGGCAGCAACCGCGCCCACCTGGCGTGGAGCGCGGGCCCGCATGCCTGCCCGTCCAAGGAGCCGGCCCGGCAGATCACCGTGACAGCCATCGAGAACCTGCTCAACAAGCTTCCGGACGTCGAACTCGCCGTTCCGTCGGAGAGCCTGACCTGGCGGCCGGGTCCCTTCAACCGGGGCCTCACCGTGCTGCCCGCCAAGTTCACCCCGGTGCAGATCGTGCCCAGGCCCGCTCCTGCCCGCAAGGAAGCCCCCGTCCGTCAGGAGCCGATCGCGACGGGTGGCAGGGGTGAACGCGGGGGTGTGTGGAGCCAGTTCCTCAACTGGCTGACGAGGTGATTCACACAACACCCGTCAACTCTCCACCACTGCATGACGATTCAACCTCGGGGGTAGTGAGGAACGCGGTATTCCGTGCTGCTCACACACCAGAGGAGGTGTCGTGGACCACATATCCACCGACGCCGTTTTCATACAACATCCGACCGTCGTGCACCCTCTGATACCCGCCTCACCAGGCGGGTATCTTCTTGCCCGCCTCATTCCCCGGGGAGAGGCCCGATGACCGCCGTCGTTCCCGATGCTCCGGGCACTCCCGATGCTCCGGGCGCGCCCGGCCCGGAGACGCTCGGCGGTCATGCGGCACGTCAGCTGCTGAGACTGGGCGAGATCGCGGGGCTGTCCGGAGCCGACGGCGAGGTCTACGCGCGCACACTCGTCGAAGCGTTGGGCCCCGTCGCACAGCGGCCTCTGGCTCTGCCGCCGCCCAGCCGCAGTTTCCTCTCCGACGACCACACCCCGGTGGAGTTCTCCCTCTCCTGCGAACCCGGCGCGGCGCCGACCCTGCGAGTACTGCTGGAGCCGGGAGCAGGTGCCGCCAGCCGGACCGAGGACGGCCGCACCGGCCTGCGAGTGCTGCGCGAGATGGGGCGCCGCTGGGGCTTCACCACCGACCGGCTCGACGAGCTGGCGGACCTGTTCTTCCCGTCCTCGCCCGAAGGGCCCCTGGCGCTGTGGTGCGCGCTGGAGCTGCGTCCCGGTGGCGTCCCCAAGGTCAAGGCCTATCTGAACCCCGCGGCATCCGGGGAGAGACGGGCCGCCAAAACGGTACGCGAGGCGTTGAAGCGACTCGGGTACCGGGAGGCGTTCGACGCGCTGCCCGAAGGCGACCGTCACCTGTTCTTCGCCCTGGACCTGGGCGACTGGGCGGAACCGCGGGTCAAGGTCTACCTCGCGCATCACGACCTGTCGGCCGCGGAGGCGTGCACCTTGTCCCGTATGGACGGCGGACCCGGCCGTGCGCAGATCGAGGACTTCTTCCGCATCGTGGCCGGGCCCGACGCCGGCGCGGGGGGAGGAGGCGAGCCGCGGCTCGCGCGCCGGCCCGTCCAGACCTGCCATTCCTTCACCGACACCGGAACCGGTCAGCCGAGCGGATTCACCCTCTACATCCCGGTGCGGGACTACGCCCGGCACGACGGCGAGGCCCTGGACCGGGCGACGGCACTGCTCGGCCGCTACGGCATCGACCCGGCACCGGTGCTGCGCGCCTCGGCCGCCGTCACCTCGCGGCGGCCGGAGGACGGTGTGGGTCTGGTCGCCTACCTGGGCCTGGCCCATCAGCAGGGGCGTCCGCCCCGGGTCATGACCTACCTCTCCTCGGAGGCCTACAAGGTCCGACCGCCGACGGCAGCGCTCCCTGCCGTTCCCCTCTCCACCGTCGCCCCGTCCACCGTCGCTCTGCCTGCCGCGGCCGTGACCGGAAGCTAGCCCGCAGGACCTGCGGATCAGCACCGTCCACGGACCGCAGGGGACCCCGTAGGACAGCGGCACCTGTAGAACCGGCACCTGTAGAGAACCGGCACCTGTAGAACACCGGCTCCCGTAGAACACCGGCTCCCGTAGAACCAGGGGTACCACAGCACCCGCGGACCAGAACCTCGGGGGGAGTCGTGCGACGACGTCGTCGAACCGCTCCCCCTCTCCCACGAGAAATGCACGCGTCAGCCGCCCAGACCGCCCGGGCGGCTTTCTCGGCGCAAGGCGCCGGATCCGGTGCCTGCCTCGTACCGCCACTGACGGATCGTCACTCGTTGCGCAGTTCCTCCAGGTAAGGCGCCACATCGACTTGGATCGACGCGCCCTGCGTCTGGCCGTACTGGCCGGCGATGCCCCCCAGATACGTGCCGATCTCCTTGCGCATGACGTCCGGCTCCGGCAGGGCCGCCTTGCCGGCGGCGATCCGGGCGACCCAGCGTGCCTGGGCCTCCACGAGCCGGGTGATGGAGCCGTGCGGGCGGACCAGGCCGATGAAGTACAGACCGGGATGATCGGGCGCGACGACCCGTTTGTACAGCTCGACCGAGCCCTGCGGACCGATCGGGCAGCCCGGGGGCAGGAAGGGATGGGCCATCCGGTATCCGGTGCAGTAGACGATCGCGTCGGCGGGCTGTGAGGTGCCGTCGGTGAAGACGACCCGGCTGCCGTCGACGAAGTCGATCGCGGGCTTGGGGACGACCCCGCCGTGGCGTATGCGGCTGAGGATCTCGTCGGAGATGGTCACGGCCGAGGCGAAGATCGGGTGGTCCGGCTCGGGCAGGCCGTAGTCCGAGAGCTTTCCGCGGGCGACGAGCAGGGCCTGCTCGATGAACCGGCGCTGCTCCGCCAGGGACATGGTCGTCCACCAGGGGGCCTCGGCGACGTCGTCCAGGGGCATGCCGAAGAGCTGCTTGGGCAGGATGTGCAGGCCTCGGCGCACGGAGAGCATGGTCTGCGCGGCGTACCGGGAGAGGTCGGCGGCGATGTCCACCGCCGAGGCGCCGAGTCCCACCACGACGACATGCCGGCCCGCGTAGTCGCTTCCGTCGCGGTAGTCCAGTGCGTGGAGAATCGTTCCCTTGAAGGTCTCGGAACCCGGCGGGGGAGCGGGCAGGACCGGTTCGGTGTTGTGTCCCGAGGCGACGATGACCTGAGTGAAGTCCCGTGTGGTGCGCGCGCCGTGGGCGTCCAGGCTGACGACCGTCCAGGAACCGTCGGCCGCCCGGCGCACCGACTCGACGGTCGTCTCCAGCTCGATGTGGTCCAGCAGGCCGGCCCACTCGGCGAAGGAGCGCAGGTAGTCGGCGAGGTGACTGTGCCGGGGATAGACGGGATATCCGGCCGGCATCGGATGGTCGGCGTAACCGGTGAGCTGCTTGTTGGTGTTGAGGTGGAGCGACAGATAGCCCGGACCGCGCTCGCCGGCCCCCGGCTGCCGCCAGAGCCCGCCCACGTCGGGAGCCTTCTCGAGGCAGACGAAGTCGAGCCCCTCGGACTTCAGGGCGTGTGCAGTGGCCAGCCCGGACAGACCCGCACCGATCAGGCACAGACTCACGCGTTCCCCCACAGAATTGACACCGTCTTTTCGCGCACGGCCAATTGAATGCCCGTGCGACACTCTCTCCACGCGCCGCACACCAGCGACAAGGATCACAGGCGGGCTTCCCGGGCCGAGGTGGCGGGAGGGAACGGGACGGGTAGAGGGGACGTCGTGGGGCGAGCCTTCCACTCCGGGGCGAGTCGCGTACTCCGGGGCGAGTCGCTACTCGCGAGCGGAGGCCCACAGCCCGCGTACATGCCCCAGATGACGTGTCATGACCGCGCGCACGGCCTGCTCGTCGCGGGTCAGCAGGGCGTCCAGCAGCTCCAGGTGTTCCTCGGCGGAGGCCAGCAGACGGCCCGAGGCGGAGAGCGCGGTCAGGCCGTACAGGCGCGCCCGGCCGCGTAGTTCGCGGACGACCTCGACGAGATGGGCGTTTCCGGCCAGGGCGAGCAGGCCCAGGTGGAACCGGGTGTCGGCCTCGACGTAGGCGATGAGGTCGCCCGCCACCGCCGCTGTGACGATCTCCCGGGCGGCCGGCCGCAGCGCCTCGAGGGACACCGGGTCGGCGGTCGTCGCCAGCGCCACCACCGTGGGGATCTCGATGAGCGCGCGGACGTGGGTGTACTCGTCCAACTGGCCGTCGGAGACCTCGGTGACCCGGAACCCCTTGTTCGGGACGGCATCGACCAGGCCCTCCTTCGCCAGGTCGAGCATCGCCTCGCGCACGGGTGTAGCCGAGACGCCGAAGCGGGCGGCCAGGCCCGGCGCCGAGTACACCTCGCCGGGCAGCAGTTCACCCGCGATGAGCGCGGCCCGCAGCGCATCGGCGACCCGCTCGCGGTAACTGCTCCGCCGGCCGCCGAGCACGGGAAGGGCGGGTACCGCTGCGGGAGCTGGCGCGGGTGCCGGCGCCTGTGTGGCGGGTGCGCCGGATGTGACGGGAGTGGCGGACGCGGTGGGTGCGGCTGGTGTCTGGCTGCTGGTGCGTCGGGCGGCGGCCATGGTGGGTCTCCTCGGTGCGGACTGTGCCATGTCACTTCTGAACCCGTGCACTGTGCCATGTCACGCCTCACTCCCGCCTACGACCTCGGCCGCCCGCCTACGACCTCGGCCGCCCGCTACGACGTAGGCCCGCTACGACGTAGGCCGGCTGCGGGGCGGCACGCGGGTGATGGTGACAAACGCGGCAGTGGTGGCGTCAGAGCACGAACCCCGCCGGGAACGGGTCCGTCGGGTCCAGCAGGTACTGGGCCGTCCCCGTGATCCAGGCACGGCCGGTGAAACTGGGCAGTACCGCCGGGCGGCCGGCGACTTCCGTCGTGCCGAGGAGCCGGCCCGTGAAGCGGGTGCCGATGAAGGACTCGTTGACGAACTCGGTGTGCAACGGCAGTTGGCCCCGCGCGTGCAGTTGTGCCATGCGGGCGCTGGTCCCCGTACCGCAGGGCGAGCGGTCGAACCAGCCGGGGTGGATGGCCATCGCGTGCCGGGAACGACGGGCGGTGGCGTCGGGCGCGTACAGGTGGACGTGGTGACAGCCACGGATGGAGGGATCTTCGGGGTGTACCGGCTCCTGCTCGGAGTTGATCACCTCCATGAGTGACAGGCCGGCGCGCAGGATGTCGTCCTTGCGTGCGCGGTCGAAGGGCAGCCCGAACTCCTCCAGCGGCACGATCGCGTAGAAGTTGCCGCCGTACGCCAGGTCGTACGTCACCGTACGGCCGTCGGGCAGTGTCGCCGTGCGATCCAGCGCGACCGCGAAGGAGGGAACGTTGAGCAGCGTCACGGACGTGGCCGCGCCGTCCTCGACCGCCACCTCGGCGACGACCGGCCCGGCCGGGGTGTCCAGACGGATGGTGGTGACCGGTTCGACGACCTCGACCATGCCCGTCTCGACGAGCACCGTCGCCACCCCGATCGTGCCGTGCCCGCACATCGGCAGATATCCCGAGACCTCGATGTAGACGACGCCCCAGTCGCAGTCCGGTCGCGTGGGCGGCTGGAGGATCGCACCGCTCATGGCGGAGTGGCCCCGCGGCTCGTTCATCAGCAACTGCTTGATCTCGTCGCGGTGTTCGCGGAGATAGAGCCGCCGCTCGTTCATCGTCGCGCCGGGGATGGTGCCGACCCCGCCGGTGATCACGCGGGTGGGCATGCCCTCGGTGTGCGAGTCGACGGCGTGCAGGACGAGCTTGCTGCGCACGAAGTCCCCTACTCTTTCTCGAAGTCGAGCGGTTCGGCCGCTACGCCAGACCGGCGGCGACGGCTTTCTCGGTGGCGGCGCGGACGGTCGCCTCCTGGTCCGGCGACAGGGGGACCCGAGGTGGGCGGCAGCCACCGCCGTGGCGGCCCACGACGTCCATCGAGAGTTTGATCGCCTGGACGAACTCGACGCGCGAGTCCCAGCGCAGCAGCGGATGAAGCTGACGGTAAAGGGGCAGCGCGGCGGTGAGATCACCGGCGACCGCCGCCCTGTACAGCTCCACCGACGACCTCGGAAGCGCGTTGGGGTAACCGGCCACCCAGCCCTTGGCGCCCGCCACGGCCAGCTCCAGCAGCACATCGTCCGCGCCGATCAACAGATCGAGATCCGGAGCGAGTTCGGCGATCCGGTAGGCGCGGCGAACGTCGCCCGAGAACTCCTTGACGCCGTGGATGTGACCCTCGCCGTGCAGCCGGGCCAGCAGTTCGGGCACGAGGTCGACCTTGGTGTCGATCGGGTTGTTGTACGCCACCACCGGCAGGCCGGCCCCTGCGACCTCCGCGTAGTGGGCCACGACGGCACGCTCGTCGGCGCGGTAGGCGTTGGGCGGGAGCAGCATCACCGCCGCGCAGCCCGCCTGGGCCGCCTGCTCGGTCCAACGGCGGGCCTCCGCCGAGCCGTACGCGGCGACGCCGGGCATCACCCGCTCCCCGCCGATCGCGGCCACCGCGGTCTCGACCACTCGGGCGCGTTCCTCGGCGGTGAGCACCTGGTACTCGCCAAGGGAACCGTTGGGTACGACTCCGTCACAGCCGTTCGCCACCAGCCAGGCGCAGTGCTCGGCGTACCGGTCGTAATCGACGGAGAGGTCGTCGTGGAGCGGGAGCGCGGTGGCGACGAGGACGCCACGCCAGGGCCGGTGCGGGGAGGTGGCGGGGGCGGCAGGAGCAGTGGGCGCGGTGGAGGCGGCCATACGGCGAGTCCCTTTCTTGTGTGGAGTTGTGGCATGTGACATATCACTGTGCTGCCGTGGGATCAGGCGGTGCGGCCAGCACACCCAGCGGCACGGGGCGGGCCAGCAGCCGTCGTGCCGGGGTGAGTTCGCAGCCCGCGACACCGGCCACGCCCGGCTCGCAGATACGGCCCTGACACCAGCCCATTCCGGCCCGGGTCAGCAGTTTCACGGTGCGCAGGTCACCCGCGCCGAGCGTGCCGACGGCCTCGCGGACGGCGCCGGCGGTGACCTCTTCGCAGCGGCACACGACCGTTTCGTCGGTGATTTGCTCCGTCCACCGGACGGGCCGGGCGGCATACGCGGCGTCCAGAGCCGCGAAGAACGACCGCAGCCGGGTACGGGCCCGTGCGGCCGGGGCCCACTCCCGCGGGTCGGGAACCGCGCCCGCAAGTCTTGCCGCCGCCGACCGTCCGGCAATGTGCCCCTCGGCGAGCGACAGAGTCGCGCCGCCGATTCCGGTGGTCTCACCTGCGGCCCACACGCCGGGGACGTCGGTGTGCTGTTCGTCGTCGACGCGCACACCCGGCCCGTCGAGACGGCAGCCGAGCCCCTCCGCGAGGTCGGTGTGCGGCAGGAGGCCGTGGCCGACGGCGAGGGCGTCACAGGCGATACGTCGCTGCGTGTGGGGCACCGGTCGGCCCTCCGTGTCCAACGCGGCGACGGTCACCGACTCAAGCCGCTCGGTACCGTGCGCCTCCACCACGGCGTGACGGGCCATCACGGGCACGCGGTGACGCAGGAGTCGGGTCGCGTACACGGCCCCCTCGGCGAGCTTCGCGGGGGCGGCGGCCCAGGTCCGGGCGCGACCTACGAAATCCCCCGGACCGGCCGACTCCACCAGGGCGACGACCCGGGCCCCCGCGGCGGCGAGGCCGGTGGCGACGGGAAGCAGCAGAGGGCCCGTGCCGGCCACGACCGCCGTACGACCGGGCAGTACGAGGCCGCCCTTCAGCAGCGCCTGGGCGCCGCCCGCGGTGACCACGCCGGGCAGCGTCCAGCCGGGGAACGGCAGGACCTTCTCGTAACCGCCGGTCGCCAACAGCACTGCGTCGGCGCGGACCGTGACGGGCTCCTCCTGCTCAGGACCGATCAGCGCGTGCACGGAAAACCCGCCCGACTCCCGCTCGACGCACCACACATGACGATCACTCAGGTGCGTGACGCGGCCGGCGGTGAGGTGGGTGTCGAGCCCGGCGCGCAGTCGCTCCCAGGTACGCCACTGGTGATGGAGGGCCTGCGGGCGCCGGGCGCCGAGTCCCCGTGCGGGCTGCCGGTAGAACTGCCCGCCCGCCTCGGCGGCGGAGTCGATCAGGACTACGCGCACGCCACGGGCAGCGGCTGCCAGGGCGGCGGCGAGGCCGGCCGGGCCCGCGCCGATCACCGCCAGTACCGGGCCGTGCTCAGTCATCGTGGCCCGCCCCCTCGTGGCCTGCCCTCTCGTGGCCTGCCCTCTCGTGGCCTGCCCTCTCGTGGCCTGCCCTCTCGTGGCCTGCCCTCTCGTGGCCTGCCCTCTCGGGACCTGCCCTCTCGGGACCTGCCCTCTCGGGACCTGCCCTCTCGGGACCCGCCTCCTCGTGGCCCGTCCCCACCTACGTACGGATGTCCACGCCGGGCACGACCGCCACCAGGCAGGCCCGTCGGCCGGGGCGGCCGTCGACGGTCACCAGACAGTCGAAGCACACGCCGATCCCGCAGAAGACCCCGCGCGCACGCCCCTCGCTCCGCGTGGTGCGCCACGCCGTGACGCCGGCCGCCCACAGCGCGGCGGCGATCGTCTGCCCGGGCAACGCCTCGATCTCCCGGCCGTCGAACGTGACGGTGAACGGTGCGCCGGGGCGGGCCCGCGCCAGCTTCAGGGGGTTCACGGCGCGGCCTCCACGGCGGAGCGGGCAAGGTGGTCGGGGCGGTCGAAGCGGTCGGGACGGAACGGCGTCAGATCCAGCTCCGGGCGCCGGCCGGTGAGCGTCTGCGCGATCAGGCGACCGGTGCCGGTCGCGAGCCCGATGCCCGCGCCCTCGTGCCCGCAGGCGTGGAACAGCCCGGGCACCCGCGGGTCGGGCCCGACGGCGGGCAGATGGTCGGGCAGGTAGGGGCGGAAACCGAGGTAGGCGCGCATCGCCCGTACGTGTTCCAGGAAGGGGAACAGGCGCGTCGCGCCCGCCGCCAGGGCGCGCACGACCGGCAGCGAGAAGGACCGGTCGTAGCCGACCCGTTCACGGCTCGCGCCGATCAGCACGGGCCCGGCGGCGGTCCCCTCGACGACCGGTGAGGTCCGCAGGGCGGCCGAGTCGCTCGCCACGTCGGCCACGTAGTCGGCGGCGTACACCTTGTGCCGCACCCGGCGCGGCAGCGGCTCGGTGACCAGGACGAAGCCGCGCCGGGGGAGTACGGGCAGCCGGACCCCCGCCAGCGCGGCGACCTCGGCCCCCCAGGTCCCGGCCGCGTTCACCACGGCCGGCGCCAGGAGGTCGCCCCGGTCGGTGCGGACGCCCCGCACGGCCCCGGCGGTGTCGTGCAGTACCCCCGTCACCGTGCGACCGGTCTCCAGACGCGCGCCCGAGGCCCGTACGAGGTGGGCCGCCGCCAGGGTGGGCATCACCTGGGCGTCCTGCGGGTACAGCACGCCACCCGCCAGCCCGTGTGCCAAGTGCGGCTCCAGTCCGTGGAGTTGATCCGCCGCCACGGGGACCGTCAGTACCCCGGCCGCGCGCTGTCCGCCCGCCAGGTCCGTCAGGGCGGTGAGCGATTCGGGCGTGGAGGCGACGACGAGACCGCCCTTGGGCTCGTACTCGACGGCCGCGCCCAGCTCTTGGGCCAGCTCGTCCCACAACCGAGCCGACAACAGCGCCAGTTGGAGCTCGGGTCCGGGCTCCTTGTCGGACACGAGGAGATTGCCCTCGCCCGCGCCGGTCGTGCCGCCGGCCACCGGGCCCCGGTCGACCAGGATCACGTCCAGTCCGGCACGGGCCGCGTACAGCGCGCAGGCGGCGCCCACCATGCCGGCGCCGACGACCACGACGTCACCGCTCGGTCGCTTGGTCACAGCAGTAATATGTCACATGGTGCTGGGCGGAGGAAGAAGGCCGAAGCGGGGAGGCGCTCCATCCGAACCGGGCGCGCTCAGTCGAACTCGCTGGGCTCGGGCGCCGGCGTACGGCCTTCCCGTACGTCCTTGAGTCGCGTGGTGCCGTGGCTGACCGCGTCCTCGGTGCTGTCGTGGTCCGCGCCGTCGGTGCCGCCGTTGGTGACGGTGATCGCGTCGTCCCCGACCCGTACGACGGCGACGTCCAGGGTGAGGGTGACCGGGGTGCCGCCGGAGGGGCCCGCCACCGTCACGGTGAGGCCCTGCCGGGTGTCGCCCGCCTTGGGCAGGGAGGCCTCGACGACCTGCACGGTGCGGGTGGAGCCGTCGGAGGCGACCGCGTTGAACTGGTCGCACGCGGTCGGCAGCGACTTCAGCCAGTCGAACGACTGGTCGAGGCCGGCCGGCTGGTAGGCGGCGACCTGGTAGAGCAGCCGCGAGTCGCCCTCGGTGAAGCCGGTGAGCGCCGACGGGCCGGGCGGGGTCCCCAGGAGGTCTTCGTCGTAGAGCCCGTCGAGCAGGCGTTGGCAGTCCGCCGCCTGCGTCTTGCCGGTGAGGAACTGGGCGGCGTCGACCGTGCCGATGAGCAGCCGGTTTCCCCAGCTGGCCGCGGTCTTCACCTGCGTCCAGCTGTCCTCGAGGTCTCCCGCGGTGATCAGCGCCGTCTGCGCGCCGGCCGAGGTGAGCGGTGTGATGGTGGGGGACGGGGTGGCGGTCCGCTTGCCGGCCGACGAGGTCGCGGTGCTCGCGTCGGTCGACGCGCTGTCGTCCCCGTCGGAGCAGGCCGCCGTGGCCAGCAGCGTGCCGACGGCCAGGGCGACGGCCAGCGCACGGGTCGGACGGCCGGGACGCGTCGGGCCGGCCGGACCGGGCGGCCCGGCGGGACGGGGCGGGGTGGACGGGCGGGACGACAGGCGAGGGCTGGTCACGAATACCTCCTGAGGACGGTTCGGGGACGGGGCGGGGCGGGGCCGGTCCCCGCGTGAACGCGCCCCGGGCGGGTTCCCGAGGGATTCCTCTCGTCGACCTGGGTGCGTGCCAGGCACCCTGTGGGCTCCGCTGCTGCTACGTCTGCCCCTACACGGCACCACCGGCAGGGCCGCTCGACCAGCGCACTGATCCGTACGGGTGAAGCGCCGGGCGGGGCGGGGCACGGGCCCGACCGCCGGTGGAGCAGGCCGTCCGGCCGGAAAATGCGAGGTGGTCCGGGCCGGAGCCGGGGCATCATGGCGGTCCTGCCGCCCGGCCGAGGGGGCAGGCGATCACCATCAGGGGAACGACCGGGGGCACCTGTGACCGTCACCAACATCCTGCTGTCCGGCATCGTCGGCTCGACCGCCTACGGGCTCGCCCACGAAGGCTCCGACGTGGACCGGCTCGGCATGTTCGCCGCCCCCACCGAGGACCTGCACGGTCTGCACCAGCCCAAGGAGTCGTACGTCAGCACGTCACCCGACCGCACCCTGCACGAAGCCGGCAAGTGGTGCCGACTCGCCCTCGGCGGCAACCCGACCGTGATGGAACTCGTCTGGCTGCCGGACGAGTTGTACGAGGTGCGGACCCCGCTCGGCGAGGAACTCATCTCCCTCCGTGAGACGTTGCTCAGCGCACGTCGGGTCCGGGACGCCTACCTGGGCTACGCCACGCAGCAGTTCCGCAAGCTACGGAACCGCAGCGAAGGTCCCCTCGCCGCGGACACCCGCAAACGGACCGCCAAGCACGCCCGCCACCTCAAGCGACTGTGCACCCAGGGCTACGAGCTGTACGCCACAGGGCGGTTGACGATCCGCGTCGACGACCCCGAGGACTACCACAGGTTCGGTGAGCAGGTCGCGGCCGATCCCGAAGCCGCGCTGCCACTGCTGAGCGGCTTCGAGGAGGCGTTCGCGGAGACGCGCAGCGTGCTGCCCGAACAGCCCGACGAGACGGCCGCCGACGCGTGGCTGCGCCGGGTGCGGAGGCAGTTCTACACGGCGGCGCAGACCGCGAGCGGGTGACCGACGGGCGCGCTCGCGCCACGCCGGTAGGCGGAGTCGTGCCGGAACAGCCGTGCCGGAGCGGCCGCGTGGCGCGTGCGACAAACCGCGTGCGGCGCGGGCCCGTTCGCCCCTACACTCGCCAGAACCGAGCGCGGCCCACGACACGGGCAGCGCGGTACCGAGACGAACGAGGGGGGCCCGGCCATGCGTGACCACACCGCTGTCGTCGCTCCCCGATCCCGCTACGAGGTGATCCTCGTGTCTCCGTCCGTCCGGTGCTCGCTGCGCGGCCGGCACCGGACGTCCTGACGAACGCCTGAGTACGGCAATGCCTCGCTGACGTGCCATATCTGACTGCACGTCAGCGCATCGGCACGGCGACCACGTGCCCGGCGTTCGTCCGGGAATCGCGCTGCCCGTTCTCGGAAACACCCCGAAAGGCCAAGGGCCGTGCGCAACCACCTCGACCGTCATCTCTCCGCCGTGCGCAACCTGGGCATCCTCGCCCACGTCGACGCCGGCAAGACCACCGTCACGGAGCGGATCCTGTATGCCACCGGGACCACGCACAAGCGCGGCGAGGTCCACGACGGCACGACCATCACCGACTTCGACCCCCAGGAGCGCGACCGCGGAATCACCATCTTCGCCGCGGCCGTCAGCTGCGACTGGGACGGCCACCGCATCAACCTGATCGACACCCCCGGGCACGTCGACTTCGCCGACGAGGTCGAACGATCCCTGCGGGTGCTCGACGGGGCGGTGGCGGTGTTCGACGCCGTCGCGGGCGTGGAACCGCAGAGCGAGTCCGTGTGGCGGCAGGCCGACCGGCACGGAGTACCGAGGATCGCGTTCGTCAACAAGCTGGACCGGGTGGGCGCCGACCTCGACGCCGCGGTGGCGTCGATCCGGGAACGGCTCCATCCGCTCCCACTGGTCGTACAACTGCCGATCGGCACCGAAGACGGCTTCACCGGCGTCGTCGACCTGCTGCGCATGCGTGCGCTGACCTGGAGCGACGGCGGTGAGGCGGCCGTCGAGGACGTCGTACCGGACGATCTTCGCGAGGAGGCGTTGCGCCGGCGCCGGCTGCTGGAGGAAGCCGTGGCGGAGCGGCACCCGGCCGCCCTGGAGGAGTTCTGCGACCGGGAGACACTCTCCGTCGAGACCCTCTCCGGCGCCCTGCGCGAGCTGACCCGCACCGGCGACGGCGTGGTCGTCCTGTGCGGCTCGGCCTACCGCAACCGCGGGATCGAACCGCTGCTCGACGCCGTCGTCGCCTATCTGCCGTCACCGTTGGACGTGCCGCCGGTATGCGGTATGCCTGGTGGCGCCGACGGTATGCGAAACGCCAGGGGCGGTATGCGCGAAGCCGCCGACGGCATGCCACGTGCCGCCGGTACGCGGCATGGAGCCGACGGTATGAGTGATGCCGCCGACCACATACACGGTGCTGTCCACGGTATGCACGAAGGTGCCGGCCCCGCGCGCGAGGGTGGCGACCGTATGCAGGATGCGGTAGGCGAACAACGACCCGCCGACCCCGCCGCACCGTTCGCGGCGCTCGCGTTCAAGGTCTCCGCGACCCCCACGGGACGGCTCACCTATCTGCGGGTGTACTCGGGAACGATCGAGAAGGGAGACGCGGTATGGGAGTCGGGCGCCCGGCGTATCGAGCGGATCGGCCGGATCCTGCGTGTGCAGGCCGACCGGCACGCGCAGCTGGAGCGCGCGGTCGCCGGGGACATCGTGGCCGTGATCGGACTGAAGTCGGCCCGTGCGGGTTCCACGCTGAGCGCGCCGGGGGCGCGGGTCGTCCTCGAACCGCCCGGGGTCGCCGACCCGGTCGTCTCCGTGGCGGTCGAGGCGCGCGCGAGCACCGACGCCGACCGGCTGGCCTCGGCACTTGCCAGGCTGGCCGAGGAGGACCCCTCGCTGGTCGTCAGGACCGATCCGGAGACCGGTCAGACCGTGCTCTCGGGCATGGGTGAACTGCATCTGGAGGTGGCGGTGGAGAAGATCCGCCGCAGCCTCGGACTGGAGGTCAACGTGGGCCGCCCGAGGGTGACTTACCGCGAGACGGTCGCCCGCGGGGTGTCCGGCCTGGTCTTCCGGCATGTCAAACAGGACGGTGGGGCGGGCCAGTTCGCGCACATCGTGCTCGATGTCGAGCCGCTCGGCGCGGACGAGGCGGGAGGCGCTGCTGAAACCGGTTTCACGTTCCGGTCGACCGTGGTCGGTGGCCGGGTGCCGCAGGAGTACGTCCGCGCGGTCGAGGCCGGCTGCCGGGACGCCCTCGCCGAGGGTCCCGTGGGCGGACATCCGGTCACCGGGCTGCGGGTCACCCTGACGGACGGGGCGACCCATGTGAAGGACTCCTCCGAGACGGCCTTCCGTACGGCCGGCCGGCTCGGGCTGCGGGAAGCCCTGCGCGGCTGTGCGATGGTCGTGCTGGAACCGGTTGTCGAGATCACGGTCACCGTTCCCGAGGACGCCGTCGGCGGGGTCCTGGGTGATCTGGCCGCGCGGCGCGGGCGGGTCACCGACTCGGCCGTGCGCGGCGGTTCGGCGGTGGTCACCGCCACCGTGCCGCTGGCCGAACTGTTCGGCTACGCGACCCGCCTGCGCAGCCGGACCCAGGGCCGGGGCACCTTCTCGGCCCGGCCGACGGGGTACGCCCCGGCGCCGGCGACGGCGATGACGCGGTAGAGGTCCATGCCTCGCCCCGCGAGGGCGCAGGCCGCAAGCCGCCTTGTCGGTTCGTGCCACGAACACCTGGTGTTCGTGGCACGAACCAAAGGCTCGTGCCACCCACCCCTGTCGACCATGGGCGAGGCCCGCGTCCATGGGGCGAGGCCCGCGCCGCATCAGGGTCGTCGCCGTCCGCGCAGGCGGATCAGGGATACGACACCACGGTCGACGGCACCGTCGACGTGCCGGAGGTCGGCGCCCCGAGGTCGTTGATGACGTGCTCGTACTGGCCCTGGCCGCCCAGGGAGACCACCAGCAGGTCGTGGAACTTCACACCCGGTACGTTCGGGGCGGCGAAGCCGTGGTGCTGGACGATCGTCGGGTCGACGTTGTAGTAGCAGTAGCTGCCCAGCCCCCAGCCCTCGTGCGCGGTGACGTGGTTGCCGACCTTGTAGGCGGCGTAACCCTTTACCGAGCCGTTCTGGATCGCCGCCTGGTTCGGCGCGTCGTAGGCCTTCTCGTTCTGGAAGAAGATCGTGCGGCCGCGCTGGCCGTTCCACTGCACGTCGTACTTGTTGAAGTGCTCCACGAACAGGCCTGTGGCCAGCACGTCGTGGCCGTTGACGACGAGGCCGTAGTCGGCCCGGTTGGTCTCCCAGCCGACGCCCTCGCCGTGGTCGGCGCGCCAGATCCAGGTGTGGTCGACGATCGTGTGCCGGTTGTTGATCACCAGGCTGGTGGTGGCCCTGCCGGCGCCCGCGCCGCCGATCCGGACGAACACGTCCTGGACGGTGGTGGGGTTGGCGGAGTGGTCGCGCGAGGCTCCGGGCGGACCGACCTCCAGCAGGGTCGGGGAGTTGACGGGGCCGGCGTCGACGAGGAAGCCCGCCAGCCGGACGCCGTCGACGTCGGCCACCTTCACCGCGGTGACGCCGCTGTCCGGTATCAGGGTGGCGTAACCCAGGCCCAGCACGACGGTGTCGGCGCGGTTCACCTGGACCGGCCGGTCGAGGTGGTAGATCCCCGGCGTCAGCAGCAGGTTCAGCCCCTGTGCGAGGGCCTGGTTGAGCGTGGCGGCGCAGACGCCCGGCTTGGCGACGTAGAACCGCGACAGGGGCAGCGAGCTGCCGCGCGGTGTGCCGTTGCCCCAGGTGACCCCACGCGCGTTGGTGCGCTTGGCGGGCAGGAAGACGCGGAACGCGCCGGCGCCGTCGACATACAGGAAGGGCTTCTCCCGGGAGACCGGGGTCGTGTCGAGCGTGGTGTACGGGGGGTTGGGGAAACTCTGCGCGGGGGCGCCCTCCACCCCCGAGAACACCATGTTCCACACGCCGTTGAGCCAGCTGCCGATCGCGCTGTCCCGGGTGTACCACTGCTGCTGCGAGTACGGGCCGATCCCGCCCTCGACGCGGCTGTCGGCGATGTAGCCGCCACTGGCCCAACCGTAGCCGGAAGGCGCGAGGTCGAGGCCGCCGCGTATGTGCATCCGGCGGAACGGGGCCGCCTGGGCGACCGCCCACCGGTTGGTCCCGCTGACCGGGACGAGCGCGAGGTTCTCCGCCGAACGCCAGAAGTTCTGCGTGGCGTTGCCGCCGAACCAGCCCGCGTCGACGGTCACGTCGCCGTTGATGGTCGTGTCGTCGGGGGAGAGCCCGAGGCCCGCGATCGAGGTGTAGAAGCCCAGTTGGGCGTTGAGGCCGTGGTAAGAGCCGGGGCGGAAGAGCAACGCATAGCGTCCGGTGCCGAACTGGGCCGACTCCTGCTGTCGGAACACCGCGTCCAGCCGGGCCTGGATGTCCGGGGTCGACGGGTCGAAGACGAGGACGTTCGAGCCGAGGTCGCCACCGCCCGGAAGGGCGCGCAGACGCTTCCCGCGCGGGGCGGCGGAGGCCGGCGCGGAGGCGAGTCCGGCGAGCGCGGGGGCCGCCGCGGCCGTGGCGGCGGCGAGGACTGCTCTGCGGCGCACGGCGGGCGGCTCCGACGACGGAGTGTGGGGCATGGGCGGCTCTCCTCGGTCCAGGCCGTTCGAAGTGAACGGCTGATTTAAGGAAGTGAACGGTCGCTGTATGGAGAGCGCTCTCTCAGCGCTGAATGCTTCAACTACCCGAACGTGTGCGTCAAGTGGTGGGACGGGAGTTCCCCGGACCGTGCCGGAACTCTTGACGCGGCCCTCTTCCGAGGTTTAACTCACGTCCTAAATTAAGTCCTGATGACACCGGGAGCCGACCCATGCGCACCATCCGAGCCGCGGCCACAGGCGCCGTCTTCATGTCACTCGCCCTCGCGGCCACGGCCTGTGGAGGCGGCACCTCGACGGACGGCGAGGGTTCCAACGACTCGCCGAAGACCCTGACGTACTGGGCCTCGAACCAGGGCGCGAGCATCGAGGTGGACAAGAAGGTCCTCCAGCCGGAACTCGACAAGTTCGAGAAGCGGACCGGGATCAAGGTGAAGCTGGAGGTCGTCCCCTGGTCGGACCTGCTCAACCGGATCCTCACGGCGACCACGTCCGGCCAGGGCCCCGACGTCCTCAACATCGGCAACACCTGGTCGGCCTCGCTCCAGGCCACGGGCGCGCTGCTGCCCTGGGGCGAGGCGAACTTCGCGAAGATCGGCGGCAGAAACCGTTTCGTCGACTCAGCCCTCGGCTCGACGGGAGCCGAGGGCAAGGACCCGGCCGCGGTGCCGCTGTACTCGATGGCCTACGCCCTCTACTACAACAAGCAGATCTTCGCCGACGCCGGCATAGCCCAACCGCCGTCCACCTGGGCCGAGTTGGTGGCCGACGGCAAGAAAATCCAGGCGAAGGGCAAGCAGGTCCTGGGCGCCGAGGGCGCGAACGTCTCGGAAAACGTCCATCACGTCTTCACCTTCGCCAAACAGCACGGCGCCGACTACTTCACCGCCGACGGAAAGCCCGACTTCACGTCCGACGGCGCGGTCTCGGCGGTCAAGCAGTACGTCGACCTGATGGCGAAGGACAAGGCCATCCCGCCGGGCAACGCCGAGTACGCGCAGAACCAGTCCGTGAGCGACTTCGCCAAGGGGAAGACGGCGATGCTGCTGTGGCAGACCGCGTCCGCCAACCTCAAGTCCCAGGGCATGAGCGAGGACAAGTACGGCATCGCCCCGGTGCCCGTGCAGTCCGGCACCCCCGGCACCGGCGCCCAGGTCAACTCGATGGTCGCGGGCATCAACCTGGCGGTCTTCAAGAACACCGACAACCTCGACGGCGCCACCGAGTTCGTGAAGTTCATGACCGGCGACGAGGAGCAGAAAATCCTCAACAAGGCCTACAGCACCATCCCGCCCGTCGCCTCCGCCCAGTCGGACGCCGGGTTCAACTCGCCCGCGAACGCGGTCCTGAAGGACACCCTCGCCAAGAGCGCCGCCGCGCTGCCGCAGGTCGCCGACGAGTCCCAGTTCGAGACGGTGATCGGTACGGCCGTCAAGGAACTGTTCGCCGACGCGGCCGCCGGGCGCCCGGTGACCGCCGAGTCGGTGAAGGCCAAGCTCGCCAAGGCCCAGCAGCAAATGCCGGCGAAGTGAGCCCGATGACCACCACGGCCGAGGTGGAAAAGCCTCGGGTGGACCCTGGCCCCGGCCGGGCCCCGCGCCCGCGTCCCGGCCGGATCCGCCGTATCGGACTGCCCTACCTGCTGCTCCTGCCCGCTCTCGTTCTCGAACTCCTCGTACACCTCGTGCCGATGGTGATCGGCATCATGATGAGCTTCAAGGAGCTCACCCAGTTCTACATCCGCGACTGGGGCACGGCGCCCTGGTCCGGCCTCGACAACTACAAGGTGTCGGTGGACTTCGACGCCCCCGTCGGCGAGGCCCTGCTGCACTCCTTCCTCGTCACCGTCGGCTTCACCCTGCTCTCGGTGGGCCTGTGCTGGCTCATCGGCACCGCGGCGGCGATCTTCATGCAGGACACCTTCCGCGGCCGGGGCCTGCTCAGGGCGCTCTTCCTGGTGCCGTACGCCCTGCCGGTCTACGCGGCCGTGATCACCTGGGTCTTCATGTTCCAGCACGACAACGGCCTGGTGAACCACGTCCTGCACGACCAGCTGCACCTCACCGACAAGCCGTCCTTCTGGCTGATCGGCGACAACAGTTTCTACGCGTTGCTCACCGTGTCGGTATGGAAGGGCTGGCCGTTCGCCTTCCTCATCGTCATGGCCGGCCTGCAGAACATCCCCGGCGAGCTGTACGAGGCGGCCGCACTGGACGGCGCGGGCAGGTGGCAGCAGATCCGCCGCATCACCCTGCCGTCCCTGGGTCCGGTCAACCAGGTACTGATCCTGGTTCTGTTCCTCTGGACGTTCAACGACTTCAACACGCCGTTCGTCCTGTTCGGCAGGGCCGCCCCGGAGGCCGCGGACCTCATCTCGGTCCACATCTACCAAGCCTCCTTCGTGACCTGGAACTTCGGCACGGGTTCGGCGATGTCGGTCCTGCTGCTGGTCTTCCTGCTGGCCGTGACGGGCGTCTACCTCGCCGTCACCTCACGTGGACGGAGGGCTTCTCGTGCGTCGTAACTCCGCGCTGGCTCCACCGAGTTCGTTTGTCTGGTCCCGGCGGATCTTCCTCACCCTGCTCACCGGGTTCGTGCTGCTGCCGGTGTACGTGATGATCTCCAGCTCCCTGAAACCCCTCGCCGACGTCACGGGCGAGTTCCACTGGCTGCCCAGCGGTCTGACGATCCGCCCGTACATCGACATCTGGTCGACGGTCCCGCTCGCCAGGTACTTCGTGAACTCGCTGGTCGTGGCGGGCGCGGCGACCGTCTGCTCCGTGGTGATCGCCGTGTTCAGCGCCTACGCGGTAAGCCGTTACGACTTCCGTGGGAAACGGGCCTTCACGGTCACCGTGCTGTCGACGCAGATGTTCCCGGGCATCCTCTTCCTTCTCCCGCTGTTCCTGCTCTACGTCAACATCGGCAACGCCACCGGCATCGCGCTGTTCGGCTCGCGCGGCGGGCTGATCCTGACGTATCTGACCTTCTCCCTCCCCTTCTCCATCTGGATGCTGATCGGCTACTTCGACTCGGTGCCGCGCGACCTCGACGAGGCGGCGCTGGTGGACGGCTGCGGCCCGCTCGGCGCGCTCTTCCGGATCGTCGTACCGGCCGCGATACCCGGCATCGTGGCGGTCGCCGTCTACGCCTTCATGACCGCCTGGGGAGAGGTGCTGTTCGCCTCCGTCATGACCAACGACACCACCCGCACGCTCGCCGTCGGACTCCAGGGCTACTCCACCCTCAACGACGTCTACTGGAACCAGATCATGGCCGCCTCGCTGGTCGTGAGTGTGCCGGTGGTGGCCGGCTTCCTGCTGCTCCAGCGCTATCTCGTCGCCGGACTGACGGCCGGAGCCGTGAAGTGAGCAACCCGTTCGATTCCGAGAGGACTTCAGTGACCATCGACTTTGCCGCCCTGCCCCAGGACTTCCTGTGGGGGACCGCCACCTCGGCGTACCAGATCGAGGGAGCCGTGGCGGAGGACGGCCGTTCGCCGTCGATCTGGGACACCTTCTCGCACACTCCCGGAAAGATCGCGGACGACGACCACGGCGACGTCGCCTGCGACCACTACCACCGCTGGCGCGAGGACATCGGCCTGATGCGCCAACTCGGCTCCAACGCCTACCGGTTGTCGGTCTCGTGGCCCCGGGTGCTGCCGGGCGGCGACGGTCCGCCGAACCCCAAGGGCCTGGACTTCTACGACAAGTTGATCGACGGTCTGCTGGGGGCGGGCATCACCCCGTCCGTCACCCTCTACCACTGGGACCTGCCGCAGGTTCTCCAGGACCGCGGCGGCTGGCCCGAGCGGCGCACCGCCGAGCACTTCGCCGCGTACGCGGCGGTCGTCGCCGAGCGGCTGGGCGACCGCGTCACCCACTGGGCCACCCTGAACGAACCCCTGTGCTCGGCCTGGATCGGCCACCTCGAAGGCAAGATGGCCCCCGGCCTCACGGACCTGACGGCGGCCGTCCGCGCCTCCTACCACCTGCTCCTCGGCCACGGACTCGCCGTCCAGGCCATTCGGGCGGCCGTCCCGCGCGCGGAGATCGGCATCGTCAACAACCTCTCCACCGTCCACCCGGCCACCGACCGCCCCGAGGACATCGCCGCCGCCCACCGCATGGACGGCCACACCAACCGCTGGTGGCTCGACCCGGTTCACGGCCGGGGCTTCCCGGCCGACATGCGGGAGGTGTACGGCGTCGAACTCCCGGAACAGCCAAATGACTTGGCGAGGATCGCCGCTCCGCTGGACTGGCTGGGCCTGAACTACTACTTCCCGGCGAGGGTGAGCGACGACCCCAACGGTCCTGCTCCGCACGCTCGTTCCCTACGCCAGGCCGGTGTCCCGCGTACCGGCATGGACTGGGAGGTCGATCCGAGCGGCATCGAGACGCTGCTGCTGCGCCTGACCGAGGAGTACGGCGCCCGGCGGCTGTACGTCACGGAAAACGGTTCCGCGTACCCGGACGTCGTCCGCCCCGACGGCACCGTCGACGACCCCGAGCGCCAGGCCTACCTGACCGGCCACCTCGCCGCCTGCGCCTCGGCCGCCCGCAAGGGCGCACCGCTGGCCGGCTACTTCGCCTGGTCCCTGCTGGACAACTTCGAGTGGGCTTACGGCTATGACAAGCGCTTCGGCCTCGTCCACGTCGACTACCCCACCCAGGCCCGCACGATCAAGGGCACCGGACGCCACTACGCGGAGATCATCCGTCGCCACCGGGAAGGGGTGGCGAAGGCCGCCTGAGGCCACGGGGCGCGGCGGGCGCGGGTGCGGGAGCGCGCGTCCGCCGCGCCCCACTTCCGTGGATGCCCGTGAGTGATGGGCATTGCGGGCCAAGTACTGCAAGGGCTGCACCGAGGCGGGCGGCGGCACCTACGACTTCACTTGACCCACCCGAACGGCGGGCCGCGCCGACGCCTGGCACACGTACGCCGTGGAGTGGACGCCGACCGCCATGCGCTTCTACGTCGGCGACCGCCCTGAAACGCTCAGGCACGTGGTCACCTTCACCGCCCACGACGGAACCCGCCTCGCCCACCACGAGTCCGGAGTCGGACCGCCCCTGGTCTGTCTGCCCGGCGGGCCCATGCAGTCCGCCAATTACCTGGGTGACCTGGGTGGGCTCACGTCGCACCGCCGACTGATCGGGCTGGATCCGAGGGGCACGGGGGAGTCGGCGATCCCGCAGGACGCGGCGTCGTACCGATGTGATCGCCTGGTCGACGACGTCGAGGCCCTGCGTGAGCATCTCGGCCTCGACCGCATCGACCTGCTCGCCCATTCCGGCGGAGCCAACCTGGCGGTCCTCTACGCGGCCCGCCACCCCGAGCGCGTCGCCCGTTTCCTGCTGATCACCCCGAGCGTCTACGCCGTCGGCCTGGAGATCACCGCGGGGGACCGGCTCGCGACGGCCCGCCTGCGTCGGGACGAACCGTGGTTCGCCTCTGCGTACGCGGCACTGGAAGCGATTACCGCCGGGCCCGCCACGGCCGACTCATGCCGGCGAGGGTGCGCAGGAGTTGGCCGCGCTCCTGTCAGTGAAGTGATGCCGGGCCCGGGGTGAACTCCGGGTCCACCTGGGCCGCCAGATCCTCGCCCGTCGCCGCGTCCGCCCAGGCGCGGGCGTTGCGGAGGTGGAACTCCACGGCGTGGCGGTGGAGGACCGGCCAGTTCTTCCCGCGGGCGTCGACCGTCTCGCGCAGGAGGTTGAGGGCATGGTGGTTGGGTGCCTCCAACTCGCCGTGTGGGTTGCCCCGTTCGGCCGAGCGGACCCACGGGGAGTGCATGAGGTGGGTGAGGAGGTCGTCGCCCACCTCCTCCTTGAGGAAGAGCAGGTCGTCCTCGCCGGTCACCTTGTTGCCGACCACGGCGAGGGGGATGCCGAACTCGCGGGCGTGGTCGCGGTACTGGCGGTAGACGGAGACGCCCTTGCGGGTGGGTTCGGCCACCAGGAACGTCATGTCGAACCGGGTGAACAGGCCGGAGGCGAAGGCGTCCGCGCCGGCCGTCATGTCCATCACCAGGTACTCGCCCGGTCCGTCCACCAGGTGGCTCAGATAGAGCTCCACCGCGCCCAGTTTGGAGTGGTAGCAGGCCACCCCCAGGTCGCTCTCGTCGAACTCGCCCGTCACCATCAACGGCACGCCACCGACCTTCTGGACGTGCCGCGTGTGCAGTGCGTCGTCGCCCAGGAGGCGCAGCAGCCGGGAGCCGCGGCCCGGCGGGGTCGTCTTGACCATCGCCTCGCGGGAGGTGATCCGCGCATTGGTGCCGCGTAGCAGGTCCTTGATGTCGCCCAGATGCGCGGCCAGCGGCGGGGCGGTGAAGGGCGCCGTGCCCGCCGTGGGGTCCAGCGCCTCGGACAGGTGCTGGTTGATGTCGCCGTCCACGGCCAGCACCGGGGCGCCGGATCGCGCCAACTGCCGGGCGAACAGGGCCGACAGGGTCGTCTTGCCACTGCCGCCCTTCCCCACGAACGCGACGCGCATCACAGCACCCCCTTGTTGAAAATGAAAGTCATGTGGCTAGATTTAGGGGCGTGCCGTGATCTCTGTCAAATCCGGGAGTGGTGGTTAAGTGATCAACCTTCTGTGCTTAATGCATAAGATGTGCAAGTGCGTGACTACTGCATCAGGCCCGCGGGCCCCCAGGACCTCGACGGCGCCCGAGCCGTCATGCTCGACACCGTCTACCGCGATTTCGGAACCGGTTACGTGCCCCGCTGGCACGGCGACATCATCGACCCCGACGCCGCCTACCTCGTCCCGGCCCGCCACACCCTGCTGGTCGCGCTCGACGGCGCGGACGGTGAGGTCGTCGCCACGGCGGCCCTGGACTCCCGGGGGCCCGCGCACCCGCCGAACCCGCGCCACGTCGCCGAGCGTTACCCCTGCGGCACGACCGCGCAACTGCGCCGCGTCTACGTCCGCCGGGAGCACCGTCGGCGCGGCCTCGCCCGGCGGCTGGTCGCCGAACTCCTCGCCTTCGCGGCCGCGGACGGCGGCTACCGGTCCGTCTATCTGCACACGGACCCGGCCGTGGAGGGAGCCGAGGGGTTCTGGCGGTCGCTCGGCACCGTCGTGCACGACGAGCGGGAAGAGGTGACCGGCAGTCAGGGCATCGTGCACTTCGACGTCCCCCTCGGCGCCCTCCGCCCCGCCTCCCCCTCCCCTTCCACTACCTCCGTCCCTTCAGGCTCCCCAGCTCCCTCCGTCACTGCCGCTGCTGCCCCTCCTTCCTCCTCTCGCCCTCGTCCCCCAGGCCGGTAACTCCATGCGCTTCCCCCGCCGTCCCCGCGGCCCCCGTCCTCCCCGGCCTCTCGCCGCGTTCCTCCTCACCCCGCTGCTCGCCGGCTGCTTCGCCTCCTCCGGTGGCGACGACGCTGCGGCCTCCGGCGCCGGCGACGGCTCCCGGCTGCGCGTCGCCCTCGCCTTCCCGCCCGCCGAGAACCTCTCCCCGTACGGCGCCGACGCCACGATCCTCAGCCGCCTCGGGGTCACCGAGGGGCTGACCGGCCTCGACGCCAACGGCGCCGCCGCCCCCGCGCTCGCCGCGTCCTGGCGCCGCGAGGACGCCCGCAACTGGCTGTTCACCCTGCGCGAGGCCGTCTTCCAGGACGGTACGGAGGTCACGCCCGCCGCCGTCGCCGCCTCCCTCACGCACGCCACCGAGGCCGAGCCGGCCCCGGCCGCGCTCTCCGGCGTCACCCTCACGGCGAAGGCGGAGGGCGGCACCGGCGTACGCGTCACCACCGCCGCCCCCGACCCGGTCCTGCCTCTGCGCCTGTCCAGTCCCGGACTCGCCGTCCTCGCCCCGAAGGCCTACGGGACGAAGGGCGCCGTCGACCCGGCAGGCACCGCCACCGGCCCCTTCGAACTCACCGGGGTCACCGGCGCCACCGCCGCCGGCCTCGACCGCTTCGACGACTACTGGGGCGGCCGGGCCCAGGCCTCAGGCGTCGACGTGCGCTTCATCGCCGACGGCACCGCCCGTGCCAACGCCCTGCGCACCGGCCAGGTCGACCTCGCCGAGGCGATACCCGTCTCCCAGGCCGCCACCCTCGACGCGGACACCCGCCGCGAGACCGCCACGACCCGCACGACCAGCCTGCTTCTCAACGTGAAGTCGGGCGTCTTCAAGGACCCGGCACTGCGCGCCGCCGCCCGCGCCGCCGTCGACACCTCCGCGCTCGCCAAGGGCGTCTACGAGGGACACGCGGACGCCGGCGCCGGTATCTACGGCCCCGCCGTCACCTGGGCCGAGGGCAAGCGCGTCGAGCCCGCCGGGCGGGCGAAGGCCGGTAGCCCCGGCGGTGCCTCGCTCACCCTCGCCACCTACGCCAACCGGCCCGAACTCCCGGAAGCCGCACAGGTGTTGAAGCAGCAACTGGAGAAGGCCGGCTTCAAGGTGAAGCTGGAGGTGCGTGAGTACTCGCGGCTGGAGAGCGACGCGCTCGCGGGGAAGTTCGACGCCTTCGTCGGCGCCCGCAACAGCCTCCTCGACACCGGCGACCCCGTCTCCCTCCTGGCCGGTGACTTCACCTGCGACGGCGGCTACAACCTCGCCCTGCTGTGCGACAAGGGCGTCGACCGGGCGGTCGCCGAGGCGCAGACGGTGGCCGGCACCGACGAGCGGCAGGACGCCGCCATGGCCGCCGAGGCCGCGATCCTCGGCACGGACGCCGTCGTCCCGCTCGTCCACCAGCGTGTCATCACCGGTGTCGGCGCCAAGGTCAGTGGTGTACTCCTCGATCCGTACGAGCGCGCTCTCGTCGGCGCCGGGACCCGGCGCTGACGGCATGAGGAGCAGAATGGGCGCGCTGCTGTGGCGCGCCGTGCTGGCCGCGCTGCTGGTGTGCGGCATCGGGCTGCTGCCCTGGCTGTCCCACACCGACCCGGCGCTGACCGTGCTGAAGGCGCGGTCAGCCGACCGTGACGCCACCCCCGAGGTGCTCGCCGACGTCCGCGCCCAACTCGGACTGGAGGACGGCCCGTTGCGGCTGCTCGGGCAGTGGCTCGCGGGGCTGCCGCGCGGCGACGCCGGACGGTCGTGGATCTCCGGTGCCGACGTCCTGCCCGGAGTCCTGGACGCCCTCGGCGCGTCGCTGCTGCTGATGGTGGTGGCGTCGGCCGTCGCCCTGGTCACCGCCGCCGGCGTGTGCGCCCGCACCCTGTACCTCGGTGCGCGGCGGCGACTTGAGGGCCGGCCCGCGGGCGGCTCGGGTTGCGCCGTGCTCGCCGCGCTGCCCGAGTTCCTGACCGCTTCCGTGCTCGCCACCGTCGTCGGTGTGCAGTGGGGTTGGCTGCCCGCTCTCGGCTGGTACGGCCCGCAGTGGACCGTGCTGCCCGCGCTCGCCCTGGGCCTGCCCGCCGGCGCGGTGCTCGGACGCCTCCTCGACGACCAGTTGCCGACCGCCTTCGCCGAGCCCTGGGCGCTGGCCGCCGCCGCACGAGGACTGCCCGGCCGGAGCATCGCCCGTAAGGCGCTGCGCCGCTGTGTGCCCGGACTGCTGCCCAACCTCGGGCTGTTCGTCGTGGGTCTGACCGGCGGATCCGTCGCCGTGGAGCAGATCTTCGACATCCCCGGGCTCGGCCGGACCACCCTGCAGGCCGCGATCGCGCAGGACCTGCCGGTACTGCGGGCCGGCACTCTCGTCCTCGTCGCCCTCGCGGCCGTCACCACCGGCGGCGCCCGGCTCGCGGCCCGGCTGCTCATCGGCCCCGCGCTGCGCGACGGCGCATTGCACACACTCCACCGGCCATCGCCGCCGGTCCGCAGGATCCCGCCTATCGCGTACGGTCTTCTGCTGTCCGCCGTCATCTCCCTCGGGCTGCCGCGCGATCCGCTCGCCCTCGACACCGCGGCCCGCCTCCGACCCCCCTCCACCGCTCACCCGTTCGGCACCGACGCGCTCGGCCGCGACGTCCTGGCCCGGGTCGCGCACGGCGCCCTCGACACCCTGCTGCTCGCCCTCGCCGTCAGCGCGATCGCGCTGACGGCCGGAGTGCTGCTCGGGCTGCTGCCCCGGCTGTCCGGGCCGCTCGTCGACACCGTGAACGCCGTACCGCCGGTACTCGCCGCGCTCCTCGTCACCGCGCTCTGGGGCCGCGGGCCCACGACGCCCGTTCTCGCCCTGGCCGTCGTGGCCTGGGCGCCCCTCGCCGCGCACACCTGCGCGCTGCTGCGGCAGGAGCGGGCCACCCTTCACCTGACCGCCACCCGCTCCCTGGGCGCCGGCCCCGGGTATCTGCTGAGGAGCGAGCTCCTGCCCGCCGTCCTCCCGCCCGTGGCCCGCCACGCCCTCCTGCGTCTGCCCGGCATCGCCCTCGCGCTGGCCTCCCTTGGCTTCCTCGGCCTCGGCGCGCAGCCGCCGTCCCCCGAGTGGGGCCTGCTCCTCGCCGAGAACCAGCCCTACGCCGAACGCGCCCCCTGGGCCGTCCTCGCCCCCGCCACCGTCCTCGCCCTCCTCGGCGCACTGGCGGTGACCGCGGCCGGCGGACTACGCCGAACGCGGCCGCGGCGACCTCGTACGGCAGACCCGATTGCCGACGAACAGCCCTCCAAGGCGCGAGAGTTGGCGATCTCAGGATGACGGTGACGAGGCTTTCCCCGCGCCGGAGCACGAAGGGTTCGCCTCCGCTCTCCCCGCTTCTGCGCCTGCTGATACTCACTCAACTCGCCTTCAATACCGGCTTTTTCGCCGTCCTGCCCTTCCTCGCCGGGCATCTGGGCGACGCGGTCGGCATGGCGGGCTGGCTGGTCGGGTTCGTGCTGGGGCTGCGGACCTTCAGCCAGCAGGGGCTGTTCGTGGTCGGCGGGGCGCTCACCGACCGGTACGGCGTCCGGCCCGTCGTCCTCGCCGGGTGCGCGCTGCGCATCGCCGGGTTCGGCTGGCTCGGGTACGCCGAGCAGACCTGGACGGTCGTCGGAGCGGTGCTGCTGATCGGGTTCGCGGCCGCGCTGTTCTCACCCGCCGTCGAGTCCGAGGTGGCGCGGCAGGCCGTCGTGCACGAGGAGTCGGGCGGTGGGCCGCGGACCCGGGTGCTCGCGCTGTTCACCGTCGCCGGGCAGGCCGGGGCGTTCGCCGGGCCGCTGCTCGGCGCGCTGCTCCTCGCCGTCGACTTCCGCGCGGTGTGTCTGGCGGGAGCCGGCGTCTTCGTCCTCGTCCTGGCCGGTCACGCCTGGCTGCTGCCGCAGCACATCCCCGGCCGCTCCCGGGTCCGGGTAAGCGGCGGCGTCGGCCCGTTGCTCCGCAACCGCCGCTTCCTCGCCCTGTGCTGCGCGTACGGTACCTATCTCCTCGCCTACAACCAGCTCTACCTCGCGCTGCCCGCCGAGGTGGAGCGGGCGGCCGCCTCGCAGGCGCCGCTGGCCTGGCTGTTCGCGCTGTCGTCGCTGCTGGTGGTGACCGCCCAGCTGGCGGTCACCCGGTGGGCGGGGGAGCGGCTGAGCCTGCGCCGCTCCATGGCGGCCGGGCTCGTGCTGATCGCCGCGGGATTCGCCGTCGTGGCCGCCGCCCGGCCCGCCGGACCGACCGGGACGGCCGGGCTGCTGCCCGCGGCCGGCTTCGTCCTGCTGCTCACGCTCGGTCAGATGCTCGTCGTCCCCGCCGCCCGCGCCTGGGTGCCCGACCTCGCCGAAGAGGGCCGCCTCGGCCTGTACACCGGGGCGCTGTCCTCGGTCTCCGGGCTGATCGTGCTGCCCGGCAGCGCGGCCACCGGCGCCCTCCTGGACGCCGGGCTCCCGCCGGCCGTCCCCTGGCTCCTCCTGGCCGCCGTACCGGCAGCCGCCGTCGCGCTCCTCCCCTCGGCGGACGCCCACACGGGAGAGTGTGAACGCGGGCGCACGTGAACGCGGTAGCGGCGGTCGACGTATCAGTCGAACGTGGGAGGATCCCTCACCATGAGTGCGTCCCCGGCCCTGCGGAGTCTGCGCGCCGCGGTGTTCGCCGCGGTGTGCGTGCTGCTGGCCGCCGCCGGGCACGGGCTCGCCACGGGTGACACGCCGCCGCCGTGGGCGGACGGCGCCGGATTCCTGGCCGTCTTCGCCGCCGGGTGGCTGCTCGGCGCCCGGGAACGCGCACTGTCCGGGATCGGCGCGGCCATGCTGGCCACCCAGGCCGGCCTGCACGTCGCCTTCGACGCGGCCCGCTCCCGTACGGCCGCGCAGACCATGCCCGCCATGCCCATGACGTCCGCGCACGGTATGCACGCGCACGGTGTGCACCTGCACGCCCACGCCGTCACGGCCATGACCCCGCACGCGACGGCGGCCCACGTCCTAGCCGCCCTGGCCGCCTCCTGGTGGCTGCGGCGCGGAGAGGCCGCCCTGTGGTCGCTGCTGCGCTGGGCGGTCGCCTTCCTGCCGGGCCTCGCCGCCTGGTGGCGGGGGACCCCCGTCCCGCTGCCCGTGCCGTCGGTCCACCCCGCCGCCCCGGCTCCCGGCCCGCCCCGCCAGCGGCTGCTGCGCCACGCGGTGAGCCGCCGCGGACCGCCCGCCCCGATCCCGTACGCGATCTGACCCCGAGCCGGCCTCGAGCCGGACCCCCATTCCTCCCGTACGGAGATCACCCACTCATGTTCACGACACACCCCGCCCTGCGCCGCGCCGGTCTCGGCACCGTGCTGGCCGCCGCCGCGGTCCTCGCCACCGCAGGTGCCGCCTCCGCGCACGTCACCGTGCACCCCGAGAGCTACGCCAAGGGGGCCACCGACGGCGTCCTGAGTTTCCGGGTCCCCGACGAGGAGGACACCGCGAGCACCACCAAGGTCCAGGTCTTCCTGCCCACCGACCACCCCGTGCTCGGTGTGCTGGTCCACCCGCAGGACGGCTGGACCGCGAAAGTGACGACCACGAAGCTCACGACGCCCGTCAAGACCGACGACGGCACGATCACCGAGGCCGTCTCCGAGATCACCTGGACCGGCGGGAAGATCGGCGCCGGCCAGTACGAGGACTTCGACGTCGCCTTCGGCCGGCTCCCCGACGACATCGGGTCGCTGGCCTTCAAGACCCTCCAGACCTACTCCGACGGCAGGACGGTCCGCTGGATCGAGGAGGCCGAGGCGGGCGCGGACGAACCGGAGAACCCGGCGCCGGTGCTGAAGCTGACAGCGACGGCGTCGGACGACGGCGACAGCACCGCCGACGCCGCCTCGAAGGGCACGGGCGGCGCGAGCGGCACGGCCGGCACCGAGAGCGGCACGGTCCAGGTCACCGCCACCGACGCCGGTGACTCCACCGCCCGCGGACTGGGCATCGCGGGGCTGGTCGTCGGCGTGCTGGGCCTCGCGGCGGCCGCCTTCGCCGTCGTACGGACGCGGTCGGCACGGCCGTAACCACGCGGAAAGCCCATGGGGCAGGGCCCGGACCGTGAACCCGGTCCGGGCCCTGCCCCATGGGAGAGGGGAGCTACACGAGCTCCAGGACCTTCGGCGCCGGAGCCTGCGCGGCGATCCGCGAGGTGCGCCACAGCCACAGCACGTCCCGGCCGAAGGACCACACCAGCGAGCCCAGCGCCAGCAGCACGACGGCGAAGTTGGCCGCGTACGGCAGCAGGTTCGCGCCCGCCGCCATCAGCAGGACGCCCTGGAGCGCGGCGACCGTCTTGCGGGCGGTGCTCGGCGGGAGCGGGGCGTTGAGCCAGGGGGCGACGCGGGCCGCCGCGACGAACACGTAGCGCATGCCGCCGATCAGGAGGACCCACGGTCCCATCGCCATCGAGACGTACACGCTGAGCACCAGGATCAGGAACGCGTCGACCTCCATGTCGAAGCGCGCGCCCAGCGCCGTCGAGGTGCCGGTGCGACGGGCGACCTTGCCGTCGACGCCGTCGAGGATCAGGGCCACGGCCGTCAGGCCGACCAGCAGCGTCACCGGCGGCGTGCTCTCGAAGGAGTCCGCGACCAGGGCGGTCACCCCGCCGACCAGCGTCGCCCGGCCGAGCGTGACCCGGTTGGCCGGGCCGAACGAGCGCAGGCTGGAGCGGTACAGCGCCCGGGAGAGCACCCCCCAGGTGGCGATGGCGAAGACGAGACCGGTCACCCAGCCCGCCGGCCCCAGGCCGATCGCCGAGCCGAGCAGAGCCAGCAGCAGGATCTGAACGCCCGCTCCCACAGCGGTCTCCTGCTGGACCAGCCTTGCGTCGTAAGTGTTGTTCAGGGCCACCGCACATTCCTCCGGCCAGATGACAAAGATGATCAGTGCCGCGTACTGTGCGCGGACTGTGCACACCTCGGTACGTGGGCCGGTTGCCGATCGTTCAGGAGGATGCCGATGTCTGTCACCGCTCGTGCGTTCTGGGTCAGCTCTCCGGGTGAGGGAGAGATCCGCGAGGTCGTCGTTCCCGACCCGGCCGAGGACGAGGTGCTGGTGCGCTCGCTGTGGTCCGGCGTCAGCCGTGGCACGGAGACCCTCGTCTTCAACGGCGGGGTGCCCGAGAGCCAGCACGCGGCGATGCGGGCGCCGTTCCAGGAGGGCGACTTCCCGGGGCCCGTCAAGTACGGCTACCTCAACGTCGGGGTGGTGGAGAAGGGACCGGCCGCGCTGGTCGGGCGCACGGTCTTCTGCCTCTACCCGCACCAGACGCGATACGTCGTCCCGGCGGCCGCCGTGACGGTCGTACCGGACTCGGTGCCCGCGCCGCGGGCCGTCCTCGCCGGCACCGTCGAGACGGCCGTCAACGCCCTGTGGGACGCGGCGCCGCTGGTCGGCGACCGGATCGCGGTGGTCGGCGGCGGCATGGTCGGCTGCTCGGTGGCCGCGCTGCTGGCCCGCTTCCCCGGCGTCCGCGTGCAGTTGGTGGACGCCGACCCGGCGCGGGCGAAGGTCGCAGAGGCGCTCGGCGTCGACTTCGCCGTTCCCGAGGACGCCCGCGACGGACTCGACCTCGTCGTGCACGCCAGCGCCACCGAACAGGGCCTCACCCGTTCCCTGGAGCTGTTGTCCGCCGAGGGCACCGTCCTCGAACTGAGCTGGTACGGCGACCGGAAGGTCTCCCTCCCGCTCGGCGAGGACTTCCACTCCCGGCGGCTGGTCATCCGCAGCAGCCAGGTCGGCACCGTCTCCCCGGCAGGCCGGGCCGGCCGCACGTACGCCGACCGGCTCGCGCTCGCCCTGGAGCTGCTGGCCGACCCGGCGCTCGACGCCCTCGTCACCGGAGACAGCGCTTTCGAGGAGCTCCCGGAGGTGATGCCGAAGCTCGCGACGGGCGAGATTCCGGCCCTCTGCCACCGCGTCAGGTACGAACAAGAGCGCCTGACCTGAGAAAAGAGTGAGATCGGGCTGAACAAGGGGAAGTGAAGGTCCGTACTACACGGCATCCCCCGGGCGGCCAACGGCCGGGGGGAGCAGAGGCGCCGCACCTGGAGGGTCGTCCGTTGTTCAGTGTCACCGTCCGCGATCACATCATGATCGCCCACAGCTTCCGCGGCGAGGTCTTCGGACCCGCGCAGCGCCTGCACGGAGCGACGTTCCTCGTGGACGCCACTTTCCGCCGCGAGCAGCTGGACGACGACAACATCGTCGTCGACATCGGGCTCGCCACGCAGGAGCTCGGCGCCGTGGTCAGCGAGCTGAACTATCGCAACCTCGACAACGAGCCCGACTTCGCCGGGGTCAACACCTCGACCGAGTTCCTGGCCAAGGTCATTGCGGACCGGCTCGTGGAGCGGATCCACAAGGGCGCGCTCGGCGAGGGCGCCCGGGGCATCGCCGCCGTCGCGGTCAGCCTGCACGAGTCGCACGTCGCCTGGGCGAGTTACGAGCGTGCGCTGTGACCGACGTGACCGTGGAGAAGGCGGCCGTGCACAAGGCCGCGCTCGGGTACGTGCCCGCGCAGGCCGCGCTTCCCAAGATCGGCGGGATCATCCCCATGTCCCTGCGCTCCGTCCAGTTCGTGATGCCGGGCGGGGTCGACGACCCCGCGAACCCCAGCGGCGGCAACGCCTACGACCGGCGCCTCTGCCTGGACCTGCCCGGCTTCGGCTGGCAGGTGCACAAGCACCAGGTGTCCGGTTCCTGGCCCCGCCCGGAGGCGGCCGCCCGCGCGGAACTGGCGCGGACGCTGCGCGAGTTCCCCGACGGCACGATCGTCCTCCTCGACGGGCTCGTTGCCTGCGGGGTGCCGGAGATCATCGCCCCCGAGGCGGAGCGGCTGCGGCTCGCCGTCCTCGTCCACCTTCCGCTGGGCGACGAGCGGGGCCTCGCGCCCGAGGTGGCGGCCGAGCTCGACGCCAAGGAGCGGGCCGTGCTGCGGGCCGTCCCCGCGGTGATCGCCACCAGCGACTGGGCGGTCCGCCGTCTCGTCTCCCACCACGGGCTCGCCCCCGACCGGGTCCATGTCGCCGCCCCCGGCGCCGACATCGCCCCCCTCGCCTCCGGCACCGACGGCGTGTCGCGTCTGCTGTGCGTGGCCGCCGTCACCCCGCGCAAGGGCCAGCACCGGCTGGTCGAGGCACTGGCCGCGGCGAGAGACCTGCCGTGGAGCTGCGTGTGCGTGGGCGGACTCGGGCAGGACCCGGAGTACGTCACCCATCTGCGCGGCCTGATCGCCAAGTACGGCCTCCAGGACCGGCTGGAGCTGGCGGGCCCGAAGACCGGCGCCGAGCTCGACGCCGCCTACGCCTCCGCCGACCTGATGGTCCTCACCTCGTACGCGGAGACGTACGGCATGGCCGTCACCGAGGCGCTCGCCCGCGGCATCCCCGTTCTCGCGACGGACGTCGGCGGGCTGCCCGAGGCGGTCGGCCGCGCCCCCGACGGCGGCGTCCCCGGCATTCTCGTCCCGCCGGAGGACCCGGCCGCCCTCGCGGTCGAACTGCGCGGCTGGTTCGGCGAGGCCGACGTACGACGTCGTCTCAAGGCCGCCGCGCGGGGCCGCCGGGCGGCCCTGAACGGCTGGGCGACGACCGCCCAGAGCCTGGCCGGCGTCCTGGGCCGGCTTCCCAGCGAACCCCGGAGGGCGGCATGAGGAAGACGACGGCGACCCCGGCCGACGTGGCACGACGCATGGGCGGCATCCCGGCACAGCCGGTCCGGAAGGAGCCTGGTTCCATGGCGGAGTCCCTGATCCCCGACGGCGGCACCGCGGCGCGTGCGGTGGCGCCGGGCGCGGAGTCCGCACCGCAGCCGGCGGGTTCCGAGGGCGCGCCGCAGGCAGTGGCCTCCGGCGCCGACGACGCGGTGCTCGGCGTGATCGCCGGCGCCGGACCGGTGAGCCGGACCGGCGAGCGGCCGACCGTACGGCTGCGGGACGTCGGGCCGGACGAGCAGCCCCGTTACGCCCCCGAATGGCTGGAGTTGCGCGAGCCCGCCGACGCCGCCGCCCGGTCGATGGAGCTGCTGGACCCGCTGCGGATCCGGCTCGCCAACCTGCCCGGGCGCGGCGGTCTCGCCATCCACGACCTGGGCTGCGGCACCGGCTCGATGGGCCGCTGGCTGGCCCCCCGCCTGGACGGCGCCCAGCACTGGATCCTGCACGACCGGGACCCCTACCTCCTGCACTTCGCGGCCGTCGCCTCTCCCCGGGCGGCCGCCGACGGCAGCCGGGTCACCGTCGAGACCCGGCGTGGCGACGTCGCCCGCCTCACCCCGGACGCCCTGCTCGGCGCCTCGCTGGTCACCGCGTCCGCGCTGCTGGACGTCCTCACCCGCGAGGAGGTCGAGACGCTCGCCGCGGCCTGTGCGGGCGCCGGCTGCCCGGCGCTGCTGACCCTCTCGGTCGCCGGACGCGTCGAGCTCAGCGCCCCGGACCCGCTGGACGACGAGATCGCCGCCGCCTTCAACGACCACCAGCGGCGCGGCGGCCTCCTGGGCCCCGACTCGGTGACCGTGGCCTGCGAGGCGTTCGCCGCCCACGGCGCGACCGTCAAGGTGCACCCGAGCCCGTGGCGGCTCGGCCCCGAGAACGTGGGCCTGACCGCCCAGTGGCTGCGCGGCTGGGTCGGCGCGGCCGTGGAGGAGCGCCCGGCACTGGCCGAGCGCGCCGAGGCCTACCTGGCAGCCCGGCTGGCGGCCTGCGCGGCCGGCGAACTGCACGTCACCGTCCACCACAGCGATCTGCTGGCTCTGGCCCGGCCGACGGGCGGGGCGTGATGAGCGCGGAGACGGTGGGCCCCCGGGTGACGGCCGTGCCGCCGCCCGGGTGGGCGGCGGAGGGAGCCAGGGCGGTCGCCCGCCGGCCCCCGCGCAGCCCCTCGGTGGCCCGCACCGGCGCCGCCGTGTCCGAGGCCCGTATCGGTGTCATCGTGACCGAGCCGCGGGCGAAGAAGCCCTCCCGGCTGCGCGCGCTGCTCGGCAACCGAGCGTTCCGCACGCACTTCGGGACGGTCGCCGGAGTCGCCATCCTCGGCGTATTGCTGTGGCGGCTGGGCACCGGCGTCTTCATGGACGGACTGCGCCGGATCGACGCGCCCACGCTGCTGGTGGGGCTCGGGATCGGCGCGGTCACCACGGTGTTCAGCGCCTGGCGGTGGGCGCTGGTGGCCCGCGGGCTGCGCATCCGGCTGCCGCTCGGCCCGGCCGTCGCCGACTACTACCGGGCCCTGTTCCTCAACGCGGCCCTGCCCGGCGGCGTCCTCGGCGACGTGCACCGCGCGGTACGGCACGGGCAGAGCGCCGGTGATGTCGGACGCGGCGTGCGGGCCGTGGTCCTGGAGCGCACCGCGGGACAGCTCGTGCTGGCCGTCGCAGGCGTAACGGTCCTGCTCGCCCTGCCCTCCCCGGTGATGCAGGACGTACGGCACATCGCCCCGCTGGTCCTGCTGGCCGGCGTGGGCGCGCTCGCCGTCGTCCTCGCCGTCCGGATGAACTCCTCGGCACCGCGGCGCGGCGGCCGGCTGCGGGCGGGACTGGCCGAGGCGCGCGAGTCACTGCTGTCGAGGCGCAACGGGCCCGGCGTCGCCGTGTCCTCGGCGGTCGTCCTGGCCGGGCACCTCGGGATGTTCGTGGTCGCCGCGCGGGTCGCCGGCTCCGGCGCCTCCGTCCTCGAACTGCTGCCGATCGCCGTCCTCGCCCTGCTCGCCATGGGCCTGCCGCTGAACGTCGGCGGCTGGGGCCCGCGCGAGGGCGTCACCGCCTGGGCGTTCGGCGCCGCCGGGCTCGGCGCGAGCACCGGCCTCGCGGTCGCCGTCGTCTACGGCGTGCTCAGCTTCGTGGCGGCGCTGCCGGGGGCGGTCGTGCTGGTCGCCCGCTGGTACGCGGGGCTGCGGGCCGGGGCCGCCGAAGCGACGGGCCCCGGGCTCGACGAGCGGCGTCACGACGACGTCGCGGCACCCGTTCCGGAGTCGTCACCGGCGTCGGACTCATTCGTTGCGGCGGCGGTGCGGGTTTCGGTTCCCGAAGCCGTCGGAGCGCCCGCGGTGAGCAAGGAGAAATACGCGCCGAAGGAATCCGTCAGGCTCGCCAGGAGTTCCTTCCCCTTTTCCGCGGACCCCAGGGAAGGACGGCCGATGACGCCCGAATCGGTATAGGCGGACATTCCCAGCGTGAGCAGATGACGGCGGTCGTCCGCGACGAAATCGGCCGACTCGTATCCGGGCCGGACGAGTTCGGGGTGGGCGTGCAGCAGGATCGAGGTCTCGATCTCCCCGGCGTGCATGTCGGTGAGCAGCGAGGTGGACACCCCGGACCGCTCCAGCGCCGCTTCCCAGTCCTCCGGGGCCGGGAAGAGCGCCATCCGCTCACCTGCGGCGGAGGACTCCTGGACGACGTTGCCCAGGACGTAGTTCCCGCCGTGTCCGTTGACCAGCACCAAGGCCTCGACGCCCGAGCGGCGCAGCGACGCCGCTATGTCCCGTACCACCGCGTGAAGGGTCACGGAGGAGATGCTGACGGTTCCCGGCCAGGCCGCGTGCTCGTGGGAGCAGGCGATGGTCACCGGCGGGAGGAGGTGCACCGGGTACGCCCCGGCGATCTCCCGGGCGATGGCACAGGCGACCAGCGTGTCGGTGGCCAACGGCAGGTACGGCCCGTGCTGTTCGAAGCTTCCGACGGGCAGGACCGCCACCTGTGCCGAGACGCCGGCGCCCCGGGTCCGTACGTCTTCGGTGGTGTCCGTCGGCACCAGTCCGTACGCCGCCGACCGTATTTCCGAACCACTCATTTCTTCCCGGCCCTTCGTCTCTGCTTAGGAACCAGATCATGACAGAAAAAATTGGCGTACTCGGCACGAAGACCCCGCAGCGCACCGGTGTGGAACGCGTGGTGAATGCACCCCTGCCCACCGTGTACGGGAATTTCCAGGCGGTCGGTTACATGGACCACGACCGTGGTGACGAGCAAGTCGCCCTGGTCTACGGCGAGATCGGCGCCGAGAACGTGCTGACCCGGCTGCACTCGGAGTGCCTGACCGGCGACGCGTTCGGCTCCCAGCACTGCGAGTGCGGCGACCAGCTGGCGTCCGCGCTGCGGGCGGTCGTCGCCGAGGGCCGCGGCATAGTCGTCTACCTGCGCGGTCACGAGGGCCGGGGCATCGGGCTGCTCGGCAAGCTGCGGGCCATGGCGTTGCAGGCGGAGGGCCTGGACACCGTCGAGGCGAACGTCGCGCTCGGCTTCCCCGTCGACGCCCGCGACTACAAGGTGGCCGCCGACATCCTGCGCGACCTGGGCGTCGACTCCGTCCGCCTGATGTCGAACAACCCGCGCAAGCGTGAGGCGCTGGTGGACAACGGCATCCGGGTGGCCGAGGAGGTCCCGCTGCTGATCGAGCCGTGCGAGAACAACATCACCTATCTGCGCACCAAGCGGGAGCGCCTGGACCACCGGCTGCCCCACCTGGACGCGGTGGCGCACTGGTCCTGATCGCGCTTGGGACCGCCGCCCCGACGGGTAGGGATCACGGCGGCCATGGCGTACGACAGCCCCGGTCCCGGCGTTCGGGCCGGTGCCGCCGTGACAAGGAGCCGCTCCGGTGAACACGCATGCCTCGGTAGTCGTCATCGGCGGCGGGGTGATGGGCACGAGCATCGCCTGTCACCTCGCCGCCGCCGGCGTCCGTGACGTCCTGCTGGTGGAGCGCGACGAACTCGGCGCGGGCTCGACCTCGAAAGCCGCCGGCGGGGTGCGCGCCCAGTTCTCCGACGAGCTGAACATCCAGCTCGGGGCGCGCAGCCTGGAGACGTTCGGGCGGTTCGAGGAGGAGACCGGGTACGACATCGGGCTGCACCGGGTCGGTTATCTCTTCCTGCTGTCCACGCCCGAGGAGGTCGCCTCCTTCGAGGCGGGTGTGCGGCTCCAGAACGCGCTGGGTGTGCCCAGCCGCATGATCGACCCGGCCGAGGCGCGGCGCCTCTCCCCGCTGATCCGCACCGACGGGTTACTCGCGGCCGCGTTCTCGCCCGACGACGGGCACTGCACCCCGGAGGCCGTCGTCCACGGGTACGCGGCCGCCGCCCGCCGGTACGGGGCGCGCATCCTGCGGCACACCGCGGTCACCGGCATCGAACGGCAGGGCGCCACGATCACCGCCGTGCAGACCACCCTCGGCCGCTTCACCACCGACACGGTGGTCTGCGCGGCCGGCGCCTGGTCCAGGGCCGTCGGCGCGATGGCCGGCGTGGAGCTGCCGGTGCAGCCGCTGCGCCGCCAGATCGCGGTCACCGAACCGGTCCCCGGCCTGCCGCCGGGCCTCCCCATGACCATCGACTTCACCAGCAGCCTCTACTTCCACGCGGAGGGCCCCGGTCTGCTGGTCGGCATGTCCGACCCCGACGAACGGCCGGGCTTCGCCACCGACACCCACGACCGGTGGATCCCCCGCCTCGCCGCGGCCATGGAGCGCCGCGCCCCAGCCCTCCTCGACCTGCGCCGCACTGGTGGCTGGGCCGGGCTGTACGAGGTCACCCCGGACCACAACGCGCTGATCGGCGAGTCGTCCTCGGTATCCCGTTTTCTGTACGCGACCGGTTTCTCCGGCCATGGCTTCCTCCAGGGGCCGGCCGTCGGCGAGGTCGTCCGCGACCTGATTCTCGGCCGCGTACCCTTCGTGGACGTCACCCCCCTGAGCGCCGACCGTTTCGCGGCCGACGCCCCGCGTCCGGAGGTCAACCGCGTATGACCGAACTGCACCTGTGGCTGCGGCACGAGGTCCGCACCACCGAACGGCGCACCCCGGTCGTCCCCGACGACGCCCGCCGCCTCGTCAAGGCCGGCCTGGAACTGACCGTCGAGGACTCCCCGCAGCGCGTCTTCCCGACGCGGGAGTACGAGGCCGTCGGCGCCCGGATCGCCCCCGCGGGCTCCTGGGTCTCGGCGCCGTCCGAGACGGTCGTCCTCGGCCTGAAGGAACTCCCGGACCGGCCCGCCCAACTGAGGCACCGTCATATCTTCTTCGGGCACGCCTACAAACAACAGCCGGGCGCCGTCGACCTGTTGCGCCGGTTCGCCGCCGGGGGAGGGGCCCTCCTGGACCTGGAGTACCTGGTCGACGACGATGGCCGCCGCCTCGCCGCGTTCGGATTCTGGGCGGGTTACCAGGGCGCGGCGCTGGCGGTCCTCCAGCACCGGGGCCGGCTGACCGCCCCCCTGCGTCCCACCGCCAAGGACGAGTTGGACGAGACGCTGCGTCCGGCACCCGGTGACGAGGAGTTCACCGCCCTCGTCACCGGCGCCCTGGGCCGCAGCGGCCGGGGTGCACGGGCCGCGTTCGCCACGGCCGGAGCCGACCCCACCTGCTGGGACCTGGCGGAGACGAGCGACCTGGACCGCGCCGCCCTGCTGGCCCACGACGTGATGGTCAACTGCGTTCTCGCCACCACCCCGGTGCCGCCGTTCGTCCGCGAGGAGGACCTCGACGACCCGGCCCGCAGGCTGCGCACCCTCTCCGACGTCACCTGCGACGTGGGCTCGCCCCTCAACGTCCTGCCCGTCTACGACCGCACCACCGAGTGGCCGGACCCCGTGCGCCGGCTGCGCAAGGAACCCCCGCTCGACCTGATCGCCATCGACAACCTGCCGTCCCTGCTGCCGCGCGAGTCCAGCGTCGACTTCTCGGCCGACCTCACGCCCCGACTGCTGGACTTCGGCGTGGGCGGACCGTGGGGCCGCTGTCTGGACCGCTTCCGTCGGGCCTCCCGCGAACTCGGCTTCGCAGACGAGGAGTCCGGCCGTGTCTGACCTGGTTCCGGCGACCGGCACCGTCCACTGGGTCGGCGCCGGCCTCTCCACGGGCAGCGGCCTGGCGGCCCTGTGCGAGCACACCGACGGCGTACGGCTGTGGCACCGCACGGCGGAGCGGGCGGCCGAGGCCCTCGACCGGCTGGGGCTGACCGGACGCGCCGAGCCGCTCGCCTACACCCTCGACGCACTGGACGACCGACTGGCCCCCGGGGACGTCGTGGTGTCGATGCTGCCCGCGTCCGAGCACGCGGCGCTGCTGGCGGTGTGCGTGGCCCGGCGGGCCCACTTCGCGTGTTCCAGCTATGTCTGCGACGCGGTGCTGGAGCAGGTGCCCGCGGCCACCGGGGCCGGGATCGTCGTTCTCACCGAGGCCGGGCTCGACCCGGGCATCGACCACCTTTTCGCGCACAGCCTCGTGGCGCGCGCCCGGGAGGTGATCGGCGACGGCACGGCGGCCTCGTACCGCCTCACCTCGTACTGCGGAGGCATCCCGGCCGTCCCCAACGACTTCAGGTACCGCTTCAGCTGGGCCCCCTTCGGCGTCCTCAACGCGCTGCGGTCACCCGCGCGTTACGTCGAGCACGGCATCGAGACCGTGGTCGACCGGCCCTGGGAGGCCACGCGGGAACACCTCGTCGACGGCGAGACCTTCGAGGTGTACCCCAACCGCGACAGCGTGCCGTTCATCGAACAGTACGAGCTGCCACGGGCCTGGAAGCCGCTGACCTTCGTACGCGGAACCTTGCGCCTGGACGGCTGGCTGCGGGCCTGGGACACGGTCTTCGAGCAGCTGAGGACGGGCGACGACACCAGGATCGCCGCGATGGCCCGGGAGTTGGCGGCCGCCCACCCCACCACGGACACCGACCGCGACCGCGTGGTCCTCGCCGTGTCGCTGGAGGTGCGCGTGCCCGGGGACGGCGCGGGCGACTCGGGCGACCGGGCCGAGGGCGTCGGCAACGGTACGGCGTGGTCCGGGAGTTACCTCCTGGACCTGGAGGGCGACGAGGAGGAGAGCGCGATGGCACGCTGTGTCTCCCGACCGCTCGCCCTGGGCGTCCGGCACATTCTGGACGGCTCGCTGCCGGCCGGGCTGAGCCGGGCGGCCGGGACGGCGCCGCGCTCCGAGGAATGGCTTCGTGAACTCGGTGACCAGGGACTCGAGTTCACGCTGCGGATCGAGGGCTGACGGGCGGTCAGTCGGTGACCGCCTCGTGGACCAGTCGTTTGAGCTCGGGGTAGAGCTTCAGCGACCTCTTCGGCCTCAGCTGCGTCAGGAACTGGACCGTGAGATCGCGGCTCGGATCGACCCAGAAGGTCGTCGTGGCGACGCCGCTCCAGCCGTAGGTGCCGAGTCCGGAGGGCGCCTGGGTACGGCTCGGGTCGATGACCACGGACACCCCGAGACCGAAGCCGACACCGTCGTTGCCGGGTTCGTCGTGGGCGGGGCGGCTGCCCAAGCTGCGCAGGTCGGCGCCGCCGGGGAGATGGTTGCGGGTCATCAGGTCGACCGTCTCGGGCTTGAGCAGCCGCACACCGTCGAGCTCGCCGCGGCGGCGCAGCAGCTCACTGAAACGGTGGATGTCGTACGCGGTCGCCACCATGCCGCCGCTGCCCGACAGGAACCGGGGGCGGCCGAACAGCGGCAGGCCCAAGATCCGCTCGATACCGCCGCTGTCGGCGTCGCCGTACAGCTCCGCCAGCCGGCCGGCCTGCTCGTCCGTGACCTGGAAGCCCGCGTCCGGCATGCCGAGCGGGCGGAGGATCCGCTCGGCGATGAACTCGTCCAGCGGCCGGCCGGAGACCACCTCGATGATCCGGCCCAGGACGTTGGTGGCCACCGAGTAGTTCCACTGCGTGCCCGGCTCGAACTGGAGCGGCAGCCGCGCGTAGGCCTCCACCGTCCCGGCCAGATCCGAGCCCGGCAGCACCGCCGACTCCAGACCGGCCTCGCGGTACAGGGCGTCGACGGGGTGGCAGTGGTAGAAGGCGAAGGTCAGGCCCGCGGTGTGGGTCATCAGATGCTTCACGAGCAGGGGCTGCCCCACCGGGCGGGTGGTGAGGTCGGCGCCCGAGCCGCCCGTGTACACCCGCTGCTCCGCGAAGGCCGGGAGATGGTCGGCGACCGGGTCGTCGAGGCGCAGCAGGCCCTCTTCGACCAGTATCAGCGCGGCGACCGAGGTGACCGGCTTGGTCATCGAGTAGATCCGGTAGAGGGTGTCGGCCTCGACGGGCAGTCCCGCGGCGATGTCACGGTGGCCGTGCGCCGTGACGTGGGCGACCCGGCCGCCGCGGGAGACGGCCACGAGGAACCCGGGCAGGCGCCCCTCGTCGACGAAGTGGGCGACGTGCTGGTCGAGCCGGTCCAGCGCCTTCGCGTCCAGCCCGACCTCGCTCGGGTCGACCTCTTGCCGCAGCAGTGCCATCGTTCTCCTCCGGTGCGCTCGTTCAAGGTGCGGTCCCGGCCTACCCCGCCCGGACGACCTCAGACCTCATGGTCGCGTAGGGAACGCGAGTGCGGACCCCTTTCGACGTCGTGATCGGTGTGCGTTGCGTCGCTTCCACCAGCCGCAGTGCCGAGCGGAAGGCCGGCCGGGCCGGGACGCGGACCGCCCGGCAGGGCCCGGCAGACCGGCAGCGCCGCCGCGGCCACGAACGCCAGCACGACCAGCGGCGAGCGCACCGCGCCGAGGTCCATGAGCACGGTCGCCGAAGCCACGCCCAGCAGCGGACCGACGTTCATCGCGGTCTGCTGCAACCCGCCCGCCACCCCGGCCGACTCGGCGGGGGCCTGCCGTACGACGACATGGGTCGCCGCGACCATCACGGTGCCGAATCCCGCGCCCACCAGCGCGAATCCGGCGCACAGAGCCACCGGCGCCGAGGCCCGGGCGAGGACGAGCAGACCGGCGGCGAGGACGATCATCGCTGCGGCGACCGTGACGCGAGCGCCGCACCGGCGCAGCAGGACGGCGGAGGCGGGCGCGGCGGCCACCAGCAGCGCGGCCAGCGGAAGGCTGAGCAGCGCGCTGCGCAGCGGGGTCAGCCCCAGGTCGTCCTGGAGCACGTAGACGCAGGTCAGCAGGGAGCCGTTGAGGGCCGCGGACGCGATGACGAGCACGCCGAGGGCCCCGCCCACCGCCCGGGAGCCCACGATCTCCGGGGGCAGCAGCGGGGAGCCGGTCCGGCGCTCGTGCCGTACGAAGGCGGCGCCGGCGAGGAGGGCGACCGGCGCCGACCATGTCACGCCGGGGAGGGTGACGAGGGTGTGCACCAGGCAGGCAAGGGCGACGGCGAGCAGCAGGGCACCGGGCAGGTCGAGCGGGACACCGGCGGCCATACGCGGTCGGTCCCGTCGGTCCCGGGAGGCGAGGGCGAGCAGGCCGAACACCAGCGTGGGCACGATGTTGAGGAGGAACACGGCCCGCCAGCCGAACTCGGTGGCCAGCGCGCCGCCCACCACCGGCCCGGCCGCCGCCGCCACCCCGATGGACGCGGTGCGCACGGCGATCGGCGTCCGCAGCCGCTCGGGCGGGTACGCATCCCGCAGCATCCCCAGCGTGGCCGGCTGCAACAGCGCTCCGAACACCCCCTGCACGACGCGCAGCGCGATCACCCAGCCGACGTCCGGCGCCAGCGCGATGCCCGCCGAGGCGGCGCCGAAGCCGAGCATGCCCAGGGCGAAGGTGCGCCGGTGTCCGTAGCGGTCTGCGAGCCGTCCGGCGAACACCAGCAGACCCGCCACCGCGACGAGATACCCGGTGCTGGTCCACTGGACCTGGGTGAAGGAGGCGCCCAGGTCGCGGCGCAGGGTGGGCTGGGCGACGGTGAGCACGGTGCCGTCCAGGGCGACCACCATGGCACCGGCCACGCTGCTCGCCAGCGTGAGTGGCGGGGAGAGGCGGGAACGCTTCACCGGCCGGCCTGCGGACCGAGATGCGCGTCCAGGGCGGTGCGCAGAAGGGGTGCGAAGTCGTCCGCGCCCGTGGCGAGTTGGAGGCTTCCCCAGCGCCAGAGCTGGGCGATGCCGTGCAGGTTCGCCCACAGAGCTCCCGCGACCGACCGGGCGTCGCAGTCGGGCCGGACCCGGCCGACCAGGTCCACCAGGACTCCGAACAACGGAAGGCTGGTGTCCCGCAACCGCAAGTGTCCGCTTTCCAGCAGATCGTGACGGAACATCAGCTCGTACATGCCCGGGTTGGCCATCGCGAACTCCAGGTAGGCACGCGCCAGTTCGTTCAGCCGGGCGCGAGGATCGGCCGTGCCGTCGCTCGGAGCCGCCGAGACCCTGGAGCCCAGCTGGGCGAAGCCGCGGTGGGCGATGGCGGACAGCAGCTCCAGATGGGTGGGGAAGTGGCGGCGGGGCGCACCGTGCGAGACGCCGGCCCGGCGCGCGATCTCCCGCAGGGTGAGCGCTCCGGCGCCCTCCTGGGAGACCAGGTCAACGCCGACGTCGACGAGACGGGTCCGCAGATCGGGGTCCGGTTCAGGATCCGGCTTTTCGGAGTCACTCATAGACACTGTCTACCAGGCAGGAGTAGACAGTGTCTACTCAGCGTGGGTAGGCGGTGCCTGCTCGCTGAGTGCGCGGCGACCTGGGGGAGCGGGCAATACGGCCCGGGGGAATGCGTTCCGGGGTGGCGCCGGTTGTGCCGACATGACTCAGGACACGACGCAGAACGCGCTGCTCGCACTGCTCTCCGAGGGCCGCGGTGGGGTGCTGGTCACCCTCAAGCACGACGGCCGCCCCCAGTTGTCGAACGTCAGCCACCGCTACTACCCGGACGAGGGCGTCATCCGGATCTCCGTCACTGACGGCCGCGCCAAGACCCGCAACCTGCGCCGCGACCCCCGGGCGTCGTACCACGTCACCGCCTCGGACCGTCGCGCCTACACGGTCGCCGAGGCCACCGCCGACCTCTCACCGGTCGCGGAGGACCCCTACGACGCCACCGTCGAGGAACTCGTCCGCCTCTACCGCGACATCCTGGGCGAGCATCCCGACTGGGACGACTACCGCGCCGCCATGGTCCGCGACCGCCGCCTGGTGCTGCGTCTGCGGGTGGAGCGCGCGTACGGCATCCCCAAGGGAACCAACGACGGCTAGGCGGTAGCCCTGTTGCCGTGATGGGCATGGTCGTCGCTGCGGGCTTCCAGCGCGTGCAGGACGGCGACCATGTCCGCGCCCGCGTGGCCCAGGGCCACGGTCTCCTCGAACAGGGCGTGGCAGGTGTCGAGGAGCGGGGAGGCCAGGCCGGACGCCCGTGCGGCGTCGGCGATCAGGCGGTTGTTCTTGAGGACGTCCAGCGCGGCGGCCTGCACCGCGAAGTCGCCCGTCAGCAGCTTGGGCGCCTTCATCCGCGACACCCCGCTCGCCAGTGGACCGGCGGCCACGACGTCCAGGAACAGCCGTCGGTCCAGTCCCTGCCGCTCCGCGAAGTGGAACGCCTCGGTGAGGCCGGTCACCTGCGTGATCAGGAACAGGTTCACCGCGAGTTTCATCAGCAGCGCGCCGGGCGCCGGACCGCAGCGGAACGTCTCGTGACACATCGGGGCGAGCAGCGGCCGTACGGTGTCCACGGCCGCCTCCTCGCCGGCGAGCATCGCCACCAGCCGGCCCTCCTCGGCCGGGACCCGCGAGCCGGATACGGGTGCCTCGACGTACCGGCCGCCCGCCGCGCGCACGTCCGCCTCCAGTGCGCGCGAGTACTCGGGTGAGGTCGTGCCCATGGTGGCGACCACCCGCCCGGTCACGCGCGCGCCGAAGTCCGGGGTGCCGCGGCCGAGGACGGCGTCGACGGCGGCCCCGTCGGCCAGCATGAGGATGACGACGTCGGCGCGCGCGAACACGTCGGCGGGGTCCGCCGCGACCTCGGCGCCGCCCGCGCGCAGAGCCTCGGCGGAGGCCGCCGTGCGGTTCCACACCACCAGGGGTGTCCCGGCGCGGGCCAGCCGCAGCGCCATGGGGCGGCCCATCACGCCGAGACCGATGAATCCGACCTGCATGGCGGCCGCCTTTCCGTCGCCTCCGTGTCTATGACAGCGGTCATAGTAGCGGGTGCGTGGCAGATCCTATGACGCCGGTCATAGGATTCGGGGGAATGCCCGATCTCGAAGGAGGCCGACCATGCCGGTGCCCGAACGCGGACCCCGTGAGCGGATGGTCTTCAGCGCGGCCCAGCTCATCCGCCGCGACGGAGTCGGCGCGACCGGCATGCGGGAGGTCGCCGTGCACGCCGGTGCGCCCCGGGGCTCGCTCCAGCACTACTTCCCCGGCGGCAAGCAGCAGCTGGTCAACGAGGCCGTGGGCTGGGCGGGCCGCTACGCCGGCAAACGCGTCGCCCGTTTCCTGGACGAGCCGGCGAAGTCCGGAGAGCCCACTCCCGGCGGGCTCTTCGCCGCGATGGTGCGCCAGTGGACGGACGAGTACGCGGCGTCCGGGTTCGCCGCCGGCTGCCCCGTGGCCGCCGCGACCGTCGACCGCGCGGCCTCCGGCGACGCCACCCGGGAGGCCGCGGCCGCCGCGTTCGCCGCCTGGACGGGCCCGGTCGCCGACGCTCTGACCGGCATGGGCGTCCCGGCGACCCGGGCCGGCTCACTCGCCACCCTCATGGTCAGCGCCCTGGAGGGAGCGATCCTGATCGCCCGAGCGGAACGGGACGCACGGGCACTGACGACGGTCGCGACGGAGCTGGCTCCCCTGCTGGACGCGGCCGTCGAGCGGGGCGTCCCCCAGGGGTGAGCGTCACTCCGGCCCCCACCCCCACCCCCACCCCACCTCATCACCGGTATGCACGGCCGAACCCCCGGCGCCAGGAAGGCGGCCGGGGGCCCGTGAGTGGCGGGACCAGGTGTCGCGGGACCGGGAGTCACAGGACCGGGAGTCACAGGACCCGGAGTCGGGGAACCGGGTGTCACGGGACCGGGAGTCGCAGGACCCGGAGTCGGGGAACCGGGTGTCGCGGAAATCCCGTTTCACGGAGTTGCGCAGTCGCGGAGTACGACGTGGTCGCCGCGGCCCGCCGGTTCACCGAGGCCGGCGGACGCCTGCTGCCCATCCCGGCGAACTACCACGACGACCTCGCGGCCCGCTTCGAGTTCGCCGACGGGGAGCTGGAGACCTACCGTGACCTCGGCATCCTCTACGACCGGGACGCGCACGGCGTTTTCCGGCACTGCTACACGCACACCGTCGGCCGGGTCTTCTTCGAACTCGTCCAGCGCGACGGCGGCTACCAGGGGTACGGCGCCGTCAACGCGCCGGTGCGGCCGGCCGCCCAGCACGCCGTGCGCTGACCTACTGCCGGCTGACCGTCCTGGTCACACCGGCGACGACCGTCGTGGCCAGGATCCAGCCGGTCACGATGAGGACGTACGACAGGGACTGGTACCAGCCTCTCGGCGCGAACGCGCTCTCCTGTCCGAAGGAGATCACGGGCAGCAGCAGGTCGAGGGTGTAGAAGACCGGGTTGAAGTCGGGTGCCTCGCCCGCCTTGAGCGGGGGCGGGTGGTGCCCGGCGTAGGCGATCGAGCCGACGGCCAGCAGGGACAGCAGCCAGACGGCCGCGCGCAGCGGGCGGAACCCGTAGCCGACGGCCGCGTCCTGGAGGTGGCCCCACACCCGGCCGTACCAGGGCAGGGTGCCGCGATGCCGGCGCTGCTTGGCCAGCTGCACCACCCGGGCCGCGCGATCGTCGCCGATGCGCCGGTAGGCGGCCGTCAGCTGCTCGTAGGCGTGCGGGTCGAACGCCCCGTCGTCGCGCTCCAGCATCGGCAGCCGCCGCTCGGCGGGCTCGTGCGGGGTGAGGAAGGTGTAGGTGAGGTCCAGCAGCCGCACCTGGTCGGGGAGCATCTCCGGCTCCAGTTGGAGCTGGCCCACCTCGGCGCGCCGCAGATTGAGCCGGCCCTGGACCGGGGCGCCCTCGCGCAGCCAGAGTTCCCCTATGACGCAGCTGCTGGCCCGCAGCGCGGTGCCGCCCGGGTTGGACAGGCGGGAGCGCAGCAGGTCCACCCGGCCGGGGACGCGGGAGCCGCGCAGATCGATCCGGCCGTGCGCGCGCAGCCGCCGGCCCAGCAGGTTGGCCCCCACGTCGAGGGACTCCGCGCTCAGCACCTGCGCGCCGGGGTTGTTCAGTTCGGCGTCCTCCAGGTCGATCGAGCCGGTGACGGAGGCGCCGTCGAGCCGGATCAGGCCCTGGGTGCGCAGACCGCGGGCGCAGAGGTCGTCGTCGATGGAGACCTGGTTGAGCTGGAGGACGGGCTGGGCGGGGTCCGTCGAGGTGACCTCCGCCCCGTCGAGGTACAACGCACCCGAGATCTGCGCTCTGCTGAGGTGCACGGGGCCGCCGATACGGCAGCGGGTCAGCCGTAGCCCCCCGTCGATCCGGGTGTGCGACGCGTCCAGACCGGGCAGCTCGGAGTCGCGCAGGCTGACGTAGTTGAGCTGGGCGCCGACGAGCCGCGGAGCCTCGTCGAAGCGGCAGTGGACCAGGCGGAACATGCTGTCGACGACCGCGTGCCGCAGGTCGAGCAGACCGGTGACGCGCGCGCCGGCGAGCTTGAGGGCGGCTATCTCCCCAGGTTCACGGGGGCCGTTGAGCAGCAGAGCCCGCAACACCGCGGCCCGCACGCTGCGTTCGGGGCCGTACTCCTCGCCCTGCGCCCGGAAGTCCACGGCCGCCCCCGTGGCGAAGGCCCGCCAGAGTCGCCGTTCGGCCGGTGTCAGATCGTTGATCTCCATCAGCCGCGACTCTGGCGGGCCTTGCCGAGCGGTGTCAACCGCCTATGCCCGTACGTTCCATTCGGCGATCACGGGCCGCCCGTGCTCCGTCGACAGACGACTCAGCGTGGCCGTGGCCAGCTGGAACAACCGTCCCTCGGCGGGCGGCAGGCCGAGCCGACGAGCCGTCAGCACCCGCAGGAAATGGGAGTGGGCGACGAGGACGACGTCACCGTCGTCGCGCGCCAGCGCGGTGTCCACCCGGGCCAGCACCCGGTCGGCGCGCCGGCCGATCTCCTCGGGCGACTCGCCGGGGCGACCGTCCGGGCCGGGAGGTACGCCGTCGGTCCACAGGTCCCAGGCGGGACGGGTGCGGTGTATCTCGTCGCTGGTGACGCCCTCGTAGCCGCCGTAGTTCCATTCGTGCAGGTCGGGTTCGGGCAGGGCGCCGGTGATGCCGGCGAGTTCGGCGGTGCGTGTCGCGCGGTGCAGCGGGCTGGTCAGGGCGAGCGAGAGGGTCCGGCCGCAGAGGAGCGGAGCGAGCGACTTGGCCTGCTCCTCACCGTGTCCGGTGAGAGGCAGGTCGGTGAAGCTGGTGTGCTGTCCCGACAGGCTCCACTCCGTCTCCCCGTGGCGGACCAGCAGCAGATCCCCCACGGCCGGGCCTACTTCTTCGCCGACTCGACGGCGTGGCCGCCGAACTGGTTGCGCAGCGCCGCGATCATCTTCATCTGGGGCGAGTCCTCCTGGCGGGAGGCGAACCGCGCGAAGAGGGACGCCGTGATGGCGGGCAGCGGTACGGCGTTGTCGATGGCGGCCTCGACCGTCCAGCGGCCCTCGCCGGAGTCCTCCGCGTAGCCGCGCAGCTTGTCGAGGTGCACGTCCTCGTCGAGGGCGTTGACGGCCAGGTCGAGCAGCCAGGACCGGATGACGGTCCCCTCCTGCCAGGACCGGAAGACCTCGCGCACGTTCTCCACGGAGTCCACCTTCTCGAGGAGCTCCCAGCCCTCGGCGTACGCCTGCATCATGGCGTACTCGATGCCGTTGTGGACCATCTTCGAGAAGTGCCCGGCGCCCACCTTGCCCGCGTGGACGTAGCCGTACGGTCCCTCCGGCTTGAGCGCGTCGAAGATCGGCTGCACCCTGGCGACGTGCTCGGCTTCGCCGCCGACCATCAGGGCGTAGCCGTTCTGCAGGCCCCAGACGCCGCCGGACACACCGGCGTCGACGAAGCCGATGCCCTTGGCGCCGAGCTCCTCGGCGTGCTTCTCGTCGTCCGTCCAGCGGGAGTTGCCGCCGTCGACGACCGTGTCGCCGCTCTGGAGCAGTCCGCCGAGCTCGTCGATGACGGACTGGGTGGCCGCGCCGGCCGGGACCATCACCCAGACGGTGCGCGGCGCTTCGAGCTTGTCGACGAGTTCGGCGAGATCGCTGACGTCGGAGACCTCGGGGTTGCGGTCGTATCCGATGACGGTGTGGCCGGCGCGGCGGATGCGCTCGCGCATGTTGCCGCCCATCTTGCCGAGACCGATCAGGCCCAGCTGGATCGATGTCATGTCAGTTCACTACTTCCTGAGTTCGCGGTAGGCGGCGACGAGAGCGGCGGTGGAGGGATCGAGGCCGGGGACCTCGGCGCCTTCCGTGAGGGCGGGTTCGACGCGCTTGGCGAGCACCTTGCCGAGCTCCACGCCCCACTGGTCGAAGGAGTCGATGTCCCACACGGCGCCCTGCACGAACACCTTGTGCTCGTAGAGGGCGATGAGCTGACCGAGCACCGAGGGGGTCAGCTCGGGGCTGAGGATCGTGGTGGTGGGGTGGTTGCCCTGGAAGGTGCGGTGCGCCACCTGCTCCTCGGGCACGCCCTCCGACCGGACCTCCTCGGCGGTCTTGCCGAAGGCGAGCGCCTGCCCCTGCGCGAACAGGTTGGCCATCAACAGGTCGTGCTGTGCCTTGAGTTCGCCGCTCAGCTCGTCGAGCGGTCGGGCGAAGCCGATCAGGTCGGCCGGGATCAGCTTCGTGCCCTGGTGGATCAACTGGTAGTAGGCGTGCTGCCCGTTGGTGCCCGGGGTGCCCCACACCACGGGCCCGGTCTGCCACCGCACGGGCCGGCCCTCGCGGTCCACCGACTTGCCGTTGGACTCCATGTCGAGCTGCTGGAGGTAGGCGGTGAACTTCGAGAGGTAGTGGCTGTAGGGGAGTACGGCGTGCGACTGCGCGTCGAAGAAGTTGCCGTACCAGATGCCCAACAGGCCCAGGATCAGTGGGGCGTTGGACTCGGCGGGCGCGGTCCGGAAGTGGTCGTCGACGATCCTGAACCCGTCGAGCAGCTCTCGGAACCGCTCCGGGCCGATGGCGATCATCAGCGACAGGCCGATCGCCGAGTCGAAGGAGTAGCGGCCGCCGACCCAGTCCCAGAACTCGAACATGTTGGCCGTGTCGATGCCGAAGTCCGCGACCTTCTCGGCGTTCGTGGACAGCGCGACGAAGTGCTTCGCGACCGCCTTCTCCTCACCGCCCAGACCCTTCAGCAGCCAGGTGCGGGCCGAGGTGGCGTTGGTGATCGTCTCGATCGTGGTGAAGGTCTTGGAGGCGACGACGAACAGCGTCTCGGCGGGATCCAGGCCGTGGACCGCCTCGTGGAGATCGGCGCCGTCGACGTTGGAGACGAACCGGAAGGTCAGCGAGCGGTCCGTGTAGGCCCGCAGCGTCTCGTACGCCATCGCCGGCCCGAGGTCGGAGCCGCCGATGCCGATGTTGACGACATTGCGGATACGGCGGCCCGTGTGACCGGTCCACTCGCCGGAGCGCACACGCTCGGCGAAGCCGCTCATCCTGGCCAGGACGGCGTGGACCTGGGGCACGACGTTCTCGCCGTCGACCTCGACCACGGCGTCCGCGGGGGCCCGCAGCGCGGTGTGCAGGACCGCTCGGTCCTCGGTGATGTTGATCTTCTCGCCGCGGAACATGGCGTCGCGCAGCCCGAACACGTCGGTGGCGGCGGCGAGTTCGCGCAGCAGGGCGAGCGTCTCGTCGGTGACCAGGTTCTTGGAGAAGTCGATGCGCAGGTCGCCGACGCGCACCACGTACCGCTCCGCGCGCTCCGGGTCCGCCGCGAACAGCTCCCGCAGAGGTGTCTGCCACCGGGCGCGGTGGTCCTTCAGCGCGGTCCACTCGGGCCGCTGGTCGAGCCGGGGGGTGTCAGACATGGGAGGGGGTCTCCTTGGTGCCCTCGCCGCGCAGGGCGATGGCGTACATCTCGTCCGCGTCGAGGCGCCTGAGCTCCTCGGCGATGAGTTCGGAGGTGGCGCGGACCTTCAGCGCGAGGGTGCGCGAGGGCTGGCCGGGCAGGGTCAGCGTGGCGAGCGGGCCCTCGGGGCGGTCGATGACGATCTCGCCGTTCGCGGTGCCGAGCCGGACGGCCGTGACGACCGGTCCCGGGGTGACGACCCGGTCGACGGTGACGTTCAGCCGGGCCTCCAGCCAGCGCGCGAGCAGCTCGGCGCTGGGGTTGTCGGCCTCGCTCTCGACGGCCGCCGAGGTGATCGGCACCTGGGCCTGGTCCAGTGCCGCCGCGAGCATCGAGCGCCACGGGGTGAGCCGGGTCCAGGCGAGGTCGGTGTCGCCGGGCGCGTACGACTTCACGCGCGCCGCCAGCGCCGTCAGCGGCCGCTCGACGGCGTACATGTCGGTGATCCTGCGCTGCGCGAGGGCGCCCAGCGGGTCCTTGGCGGGGTTCACCGGCGCGTCCACCGGCCACCACACGACGACCGGGGCGTCCGGCAGCAGCAGCGGCAGGACGACGGAGTCGGCGTGGTCGGACACCTCCCCGTACGTCCGCAGGATGACCGTCTCGCCGGTGCCCGCGTCGGCACCCACCCGGACCTCGGCGTCGAGGTGGGAGTTGGTGCGGTCGCGCGGGCTGCGGGCATGCCGCTTGATGACGACCAGGGTGCGCGAGGGGTGCTCGTGCGAGGCCTCCTCGGCCGCCTTGATCGAGTCGTAGGCGTTCTCCTCGTCCGTGACGATGACCATCGTCAGGACCATGCCCACGGCCGGTGTGCCGATGGCGCGGCGACCCTGCACCAGCGCCTTGTTGATCTTGCTTGCCGTGGTGTCGTCCAGGTCGATCTTCATGGCCTGCGCCAGCTCCGTCCGTCTCGTGCGAGCATCTCGTCGGCTTCCTCGGGTCCCCAGCTGCCCGAGGCGTACTGCGCGGGCTTGCCGTGCCGTGCCCAGTACTCCTCGATCGGGTCGAGGATCTTCCAGGACTCTTCCACTTCCTGGTGGCGGGGGAACAGGTTGGCGTCGCCGAGGAGCACATCCAGGATGAGGCGCTCGTACGCCTCCGGGCTGGACTCGGTGAAGGACTCGCCGTAGGCGAAGTCCATCGTGACGTCCCGGATCTCCATCGAGGTGCCCGGCACCTTGGAGCCGAACCGCACCGTGATGCCCTCGTCCGGCTGGACGCGGATGACGATGGCGTTCGCGCCGAGCTCCTCGGTCGCGGTGGCGTCGAAGGGGGAGTGCGGAGCGCGCTGGAAGACGACCGCGATCTCGGTGACCCGGCGGCCGAGGCGCTTGCCGGTCCGCAGGTAGAACGGCACGCCCGCCCAGCGGCGGTTGTCGACGTTCAGCCTCACGGCGGCGTACGTGTCCGTCGTGGAGACCGGGTCGATGCCGTCCTCCTCCAGATAGCCGGGCACCTTCTGGCCGCCCTGCCAGGCGCCCGCGTACTGCCCGCGCACGGTGTGCCTGCCCAGCTCCTCCGGCAGTTTCACGGCCCTGAGCACCTTGAGCTTCTCGGTGAGCAGCGCGTTCGCGTCGAAGGCGGCGGGCTCCTCCATGGCCGTGAGGGCCATGAGCTGGAGCAGGTGGTTCTGGATGACGTCACGGGCGGCACCGATGCCGTCGTAGTAGCCGGCCCGGCCGCCGATGCCGATGTCCTCGGCCATCGTGATCTGCACATGGTCGACGTACGACCGGTTCCAGATCGGCTCGAACATGGTGTTGGCGAAGCGCAGCGCCAGGATGTTCTGGACGGTCTCCTTGCCCAGGTAGTGGTCGATGCGGAACACCTGGTCCGGCTCGAACACGTCGTGCACGACCGCGTTCAGTTCCTGCGCGCTGGCCAGGTCGTGCCCGAAGGGCTTCTCGATGACCGCCCGCCGCCAGGAACCCTCCGGCCCCCTGGCCAGCCCGTGCTTCTTGAGCTGCTCGACGACCTTGGGGAAGAACTTCGGCGGTACGGAGAGATAGAAGGCGAAGTTGCCGCCCGTGCCGCGGGAGGAGTCCAGCTCCTCGACCGCGTCACGCAGCTGCTTGAACGCCGTGTCGTCGTCGAAGTCGCCGGGGACGAACCGCATGCCCTCGGCGAGCTGCTGCCAGACCTCCTCGCGAAACGGCGTGCGGGAGTGCTCGCGCACCGCGTCGTGGACGACCTGCGCGAAGTCCTGGTCCTCCCAGTCGCGGCGGGCGAAGCCGACGAGCGAGAAGCCCGGCGGGAGCAGACCGCGGTTGGCGAGGTCGTAGACCGCCGGCATCAGCTTCTTGCGGGACAGGTCGCCGGTCACGCCGAAGATGACGAGGCCGGAGGGGCCCGCGATGAGGGGCAGGCGCCGGTCGCCGACGTCCCGCAGGGGGTTCTCCCAGGCCGCGCCGAGACTGCTGGTGCTCATTCCGCGTCAACTCCCTTGCTCATCAGCGACTTCGTGACCGCGTCCAGAAGGTCCTGCCACGCCACCGCGAACTTGGCGACACCCTCGTCCTCCAACTGGGTGACGACCTCGTCGTAGGAGATGCCGAGCGCCTCGACGGCGGCGAGGTCGGCATGCGCCTGGGCGTAGCCGCCGGTGACCGTGTCACCGGTGATGTCGCCGTGGTCGGCGGTGGCGTTCAGCGTGGCCTCGGGCATGGTGTTGACCGTGCCCGGTGCGACCAGATCGTCCACGTACAGCGTGTCCTTGTATGCAGGATCCTTCACACCGGTGGATGCCCACAGCGGACGCTGCTCGTTCGCCCCGGCCCCGGCGAGCGCGGTCCAGCGGTCGCCCGCGAAGACCTCCTCGTACGCCTCGTAGGCCAGCCGCGCGTTGGCGAGCGCCGCCCTTCCCTTCAGCGTGCGGGCCGTGTCGGTGCCGAGCGCGGTGAGCCGCTTGTCGATCTCTGAGTCGACGCGGGAGACGAAGAAGGAGGCCACCGAGTGGATCGTGGACAGGTCCAGGCCCTTGGCGGCGGCCTTCTCCAGGCCCGCCAGATAGGCGTCGACGACCTCGCGGTAGCGCTCCAGCGAGAAGATCAGCGTGACGTTGACGCTGATGCCGAGGCCGACGACCTCGGTGATCGCCGGGAGACCGGCCCGCGTCGCCGGAATCTTGATCATCACGTTGGGGCGGTCGACGAGCCAGGCGAGCTGCTTGGCCTCGGCGACGGTGGCGGCGGTGTGATGGGCCAGACGGGGGTCGACCTCGATCGAGACCCGGCCGTCACGACCACCCGTAGCCGTGTATACAGAATGCAGAATATCGGCTGCGGCCCGCACATCGGCCGTCGTCATCATCCGTACGGCCTCGTCGACCGTGACACCCCGCACCGCCAGGTCGGCGAGCTGCTCCTCGTAACCCTCGCCGGAGCCGATCGCGGCCTGGAAGATGGACGGGTTGGTGGTGACGCCGACGACGTTCTTCGTCTCGACGAGTTCGGCGAGGTTGCCGGAGGCGATCCGCTCGCGTGACAGGTCGTCCAGCCAGATGGAGACGCCCTCGGCGGAGAGGCGGTCCAGTGCTCCCGCGGTCGCGGTTGCTTCGGTCACTTCGATCATCTTCTTTCTGGCGGTCGGATCAGCCACGCGCGGCGGAGAGGGATTCCCGGGCCGCGGCGGCGACGTTCTCGGCGGTGAAGCCGTACTCGGCGAACAGGGTGTCGGCGTCGGCGGAGGCGCCGAAGTGCTCGAGGGAGACGATGCGTCCGGCGTCCCCCACGAACCGGTGCCAGGTGAGGCCGATGCCCGCCTCGACCGCGACGCGGGCCTTCACCGCCGGCGGCAGGACGCGGTCGCGGTACTCGCGCGGTTGCTCCTCGAACCACTCCACGGACGGCATCGACACCACCCGCGCGCCGACGCCCTCGGCCTCGAGCGTCTCGCGCGCGGCGACGGCCAGCTGCACCTCGGAGCCGGTGGCGACGAGGACGACGTCGGGGGTCGCGGTCGAGGAGTCCACCAGGACGTAACCGCCCTTCGCCGCGTCCGGGTCCGGCGCGTACGTCGGCACGCCCTGACGGGTGAGGGCCAGACCGTGCGGGGCCGGCCGGGTGGCGTGCCGCTTCAGGATCTCGGCCCAGGCGATCGCCGTCTCGTTGGCGTCGGCCGGGCGGACGACGTTCAGGCCCGGGATGGCACGGAGCGAGGCCAGGTGCTCGACCGGCTGGTGGGTGGGGCCGTCCTCGCCGAGACCGACGGAGTCGTGCGTCCACACGTAGGTCACCGGCAGCTGCATCAGCGCCGACATCCGGACGGCGTTGCGCATGTAGTCGGAGAACACCAGGAAGGTGCCGCCGTAGACGCGGGTGTTGCCGTGCAGCGCGATGCCGTTCATCTCCGCGGCCATCGAGAACTCGCGGATGCCGAAGTGGACCGTACGGCCGTACGGGCTCGCCCCGGGCAGCGGGTTGCCCTCGGGGAGGAAGGAGGAGGTCTTGTCGATGGTGGTGTTGTTGGAGCCGGCCAGGTCGGCGGAGCCGCCCCACAGCTCGGGCAGGACCGCCCCCAGCGACTGGAGCACCTTGCCGGAGGCGGCGCGGGTGGCGACCGGCTTGCCGGGCTCGAACACCGGCAGCGCGTCCTCCCAGCCCTCGGGCAGCTGACCTGCCAGGACCCGGTCGAACAGCTGGGCGCGCCCGGGGTCGGCGCCGCGCCACTTCTCCAGTTGCTTGTCCCAGACCGCGTGGGCCTGCGCGCCCCGGTCGAGGGCGGCGCGGGTGTGCGCGAGGACCTCGCCCGAGACCTCGAAGCTCTGCTCCGGGTCGAATCCGAGGAGCCGCTTGGTGGCGGCGATCTCCTCCGCGCCGAGGGCCGAGCCGTGGGAGGCCTCGGTGTTGCGGGCGTTCGGCGCGGGCCAGGCGATGATCGTGCGCAGCGAGATGATCGAAGGGCGTCCGGTCTCGGCCTGCGCCGCCTTCAGGGCCGCGTACAGGGCGGGGACGTCGACGTCGCCGTCCTCGGTCGGCTCGACGCGCTGCGTGTGCCAGCCGTAGGCCTCGTACCGCTTCAGCACGTCCTCGGAGAAGGCGGTGGCGGTGTCGCCCTCGATGGAGATGTGGTTGTCGTCGTAGACGAAGACGAGGTTGCCGAGCTTCTGGTGGCCGGCGAGCGAGGAGGCCTCGGCGGAGACGCCCTCCTCCAGGTCGCCGTCGGAGACGATGCCCCAGACCGTGTGGTCGAACGGGGACTCGCCCCGCGGGGCGTCGGGGTCGAACAGACCGCGCTCGTAGCGGGCGGCCATGGCCATGCCGACGGCGTTGGCGACGCCCTGGCCGAGCGGTCCGGTCGTCGTCTCGACGCCGGCGGTGTGCCCGTACTCCGGATGGCCGGGCGTCTTCGAGCCGTGCGTACGGAAGCTCTTCAGGTCCTCCAGCTCCAGCTCGTAGCCGGAGAGGAAGAGCTGGGTGTAGAGGGTCAGCGAGGTGTGGCCGGGAGACAGGACGAAGCGGTCGCGACCCGTCCACTCGGGGTCCGCCGGGTCGTGTCGCATCACCTTCTGAAAGATCGTGTACGCGACCGGGGCCAGGCTCATGGCCGTTCCGGGGTGGCCGTTGCCCACCTGCTGCACGGCATCCGCCGCGAGAAGGCGTGCGGTGTCGACGGCACGCCGGTCAAGTTCGGTCCACTCGAAGTTGTTCGGTGTCTGCGTGCTCATCTTCAAGAAATCCTCGATAGGAGGGGGTCTGCTGCTCTTCTGTGTTCAAACCTAAAAGTCTGACTTTTACGAAGGAAGGTCTCCCTGTGTCAGCCTGTGGTGAAAGTGGGACACCCGTCGGCGACACATGAGCGCCACGGAGCGGCAACTGGGCGGCACGGACAGGACATGGTGGACACAAGTACCCAAGACGGCACCGGTGAGGGCATCAGGACCTTTCCCTTTCCCGTCGAACTCAGCGTCGGCGGCGTCGGCATGCAGGTGGGCCCGATGGGCACCGGCCGCACCTGGCACACCGACGCACCGCTGGACCGTGTGCACCGCATCGACTTCCACGTGGTGATGCTCTTCGACGACGGCCCCGTCCGCCACATGATCGACTTCGCCGAGCACGAGGCGAGGGCCGGCGACGTGCTGTGGATCCGCCCGGGGCAGGTCCACCGTTTCTCGCAGTCGAGCGGGTACCGCGGAACGGTCCTGACCATGCAGCCCGGTTTTCTGCCCCGCGCCACCGTCGAGGCCGCGGGCCTGTACCGCTACGACGTGCCGCCGCTGCTGCACCCGGACGGGCGCCAGCTCGCGGGCCTGCGCGCGGCACTGACGTATCTGCGCGGGGAGTACGACGACGGCGGCGCCGACGGCACGCTGCCCCTGAGTCTGCACACGGCGGTGCTGCGGCACTCCCTCACCGCGTTCCTGCTGCGGCTGGCGCACCTCGCGGCGAGCAGCGCGGAGGCGGCGCGCAGCCGGGCCGACACCACGTTCACGCTCTTCCGGGACGCCGTGGAGCGGGACTTCGCCACCAACCACAGCGTCAGCGCCTACGCCGACGCGCTCGGCTACTCCCGCCGTACCCTCGTGCGCGCGGTCCGCGCCGCCACCGGCGAGACGCCCAAGGGCTTCATCGACAAGCGTGTCGTCCTGGAGGCGAAGCGGCTCCTGGCCCACACGGACCTGCCGATCGGCCGGGTCGGTGCGGCGGTGGGCTTTCCCGACCCGGCGAACTTCTCCAAGTTCTTCCAACTGCACACGGGAAACACCCCGGTGGCCTTTCGCGCGGAACTGCGCTGAGGCGACCGGGGTGCGTTTCGACCGAGGGTGTCAGACCGGGGCGGCGCCCTTCCTCACGTAGCGGCCCTCGTACGGGTCCGCGACGAGCCGCGGCCGCGGCCGCGGCTGAACGTCTCGGCGGCAGGTCGCGCTCGTCGCACCCGCGGCGCCGGGAGCCGACCTGTGTCCACAGGTCGACCGCCCGGCGCCGCGCGGCCCTCGGTCAGTGGCCGAAGGTGAACCAGTTGACGTTCACGAAGTCCGCGGGCTGGCCGCTGGTGAAGGTCAGATAGACGTCGTGGGTCCCGGTGACGGAGCTGATGTTCGCCGGGATCGTCCGCCATGACTGCCAGCCGCCGGTGTTGGCCACCGCGAAGCTGCCGACGGGCGTGGCGGTACGGCTGTCGAGACGTACCTCGACCAGCCCGCTGACCCCGCCGGCCGCACCGCCGGCGACCCGCGCGCTGAACTGGGTCGCCGCCGAGGAACCGAAGGTGACGCCCTTGTACACCGCGTAGTCGCCGTTCGCGAGGGAGCCGATGTCCTGGCCGCCGCCGGTGTCGGTGGTCGTCTCGGTGACCGTGCCGGAGTGGCTGTCGTACGACTCGGCCTGGATCGTGCCGTAGGCGTCACGGCTGCCGGTCGGCGGGGGAGTCGTGGTGCCGCCCCCGCCGCCCGCGGCCTGCAGTACCTGCACGTAGTCGACCACCATCGGGTGGCCAGGCTGGGTGTCGCCGTCCAGACCGCCGCCGAAGGCGTCCGGGAAGCCGCCGCCCATCGCGACGTTCAGGATCACGAAGTAACCGTGGTTCGTCGCGTTGGTCCATGTCGTCGCGTCGACCTGGTTCGCCGTGACGGTGTGGTAGTTGACGCCGTCGACGTAGAACCGGATCGCCTCGGGGCTCACCGAGCGGTCCCACTCCATGCTGTAGGTGTGGAAGCCGGACTGGCAGGTGGTGTTCGGACACGCGACGGAGTTGCCGATGCCGGTGGTCTCGTTGCACGGGCCGCCCGGGTTGGTGCCGCAGTGCATCGTCGACCAGACCTTGTTCAGGCCCTGGACGTTCTCCATGATGTCCAGCTCGCCGACGCCCGGCCAGTTCTGGTAGTTGCCGCGGTAGGGCGCGCCGAGCGCCCAGAACGCGGGCCAGTAGCCCTCGGCGGCGGTGCCGGTCACGTTCGGCATCTGGATGCGGGCCTCCACCCGCAGTTTGCCGCCGGACGGGGGCTGGAAGTCGGTGCGGGTGGTCTCGATGCGGCCCGAGGTCCAGCGGCCCGCGGAGTCGCGCAGTGGGGTGATGCGCAGGTTGCCGTTGCCGTCGAGTGAGACGTTGCCGGTGCTGTTGGTCATCGTCTCGACCTCGCCGGTGCCCCAGTTGGCAGGCCCGCCGGGGTACGAAGTCCCGGTGCTGTACTGCCAGTTGGAGGTGTTCACCCCGGTGCCCGAGGCGCCGGTGAAGTCGTCGAGGAAGACCTGCGTCCAGCCGGTCGGGGGCGTGGGCGCGGAGGCGTTCGCGGGCAGGGTGACGGCCGCCGCGGCGGCGGCCGCGAGGCCGAGGGTGCTGAGCACGGCGACGAGTGCGCGTCGCCGTCTGGGTATGCCGGAGGTTGCACTCATGGGGGTGGGCCTCTCGGGTACGGAGTGATGGGCGCGGGTGTCCTCAAGAGTGCTTGAGAGCGCTCTCAAAGTGGGCCCAATGTGCTCTCCGTCCCGGAGGCCGTCAAGACTTAAAGCAAGGAAAGTCCTCTCGGGGCAAGGAAGTTCATGGCTTGAACCACGCAAACGTGCTAAAGCGCGCTGCCCGCGGTCCAGTCCGCCCAGGAGAGGTTCCAGCCGTTGAGGCCGTTGGCCGCCTCCACGGTCTTCTCGCCCGAGTTCCTGACGATCACCACATCGCCGAGCATCGAGCTCACGTAGTACTCGTAGCCCGCGACCGAGCTGTCGCTCGCGCCCTTGGCGTCGTGCAGGCCGACGCAGCCGTGGCTGGTGTTCTGGCTGCCGAATATCGAGGTCGAGGCCCAGTAGTTGCCGTGGATGAAGGTGCCGGAGGTGGTCAGACGCTGGGCGTGCGGGACGTCGGAGATGTCGTACTCGTCGCCGAGGCCGACGGTGGAGGACTCCATCCGGGTCTGCTTGAACCGCTCGCTGATCACCATGATCCCGGACCAGGTGGTGTGCTCGGAGTCGCCGCCTGAGACGGGGTAGGTGGCCAGGGTCGCGCCGTCGCGCTTCACCACCATCGTCTTGCTCGACAGATCCACGGTGCTGATCTGTGCGCGTCCGATGTGGAACGTGACGTCCTTCGACTGCATGCCGTATACACCATTCGAGCCCTCGACGTCCTTCAACCGCAGCCCGAGGGTGATGGTCGTCCCGGCCGCCCAGTACGTCCTCGGCCGGAAGTCCAGCCGGGTGTCGCTGAACCAGTGTCCGACGATCTCCACGGCCGGCTCGGCGGTCACCGCGATCGCCTTCTCCACGGCGGCCTTGTCGGACACGGCGTGCGAGAAGTTGATCGAGACCGGCATGCCCACGCCGGAGGTGGAGTTCGCCTCGGGGGTGAAGTAGCCGACGAAGGTCTCGCCCGGGGACTTGGTGGTGAAGGTGGCCGTCTGCGCGTCGGCGCCCTCCAACTGGGCGGTGACCGTGTACTTCGTCCCGGAGTACGGGTGGGCCGTGGACTTCCATGTGGTCCCGGCCTCGTCGAGGGAGCCCGCGAGCGTCGAGCCGTCGTTGCCCGTCACCTTCACGGAGGCGAGCGTGCCGTCGGTCACGGTGACCTCGACGGGGCTGGTGAAGGCCGCCTTCTTGGTGCCGTCGGCGGGGGTGACCGAGATCACCGGCTGTCTGGCGGCCGCCGAGGCCTTCGTGGACGCGGAACCCGACGTCCCGGCCCCTGTCGTCGTGTTCTCCGAGGCGTCCTCCGACCCGGAGCTGCACCCGGTCAGCGCGACGGCCGGTACGGCCCCGAGCACGCCCAGGATCCCGCGCCGGGACCAGCCCCCCGGCTGCTGTTCGGACCGGTTCGATATGTGCGAGACGCCCACGGCACGCCTTCCTGAGTTGTCCACCTTTGCGCGTGCATCCTGCGCCTCCCAGATGGGGCGATCCTTTGAATCCCCGGGTCGAAACCTGAGATTCCTGTGAGGACGGCCTGAGAGGCGCTGCTGCCCACCGGGGTGACACCCCCGGACTCGTCCGGCGGGGCCGGCACGCACCGGATCGCCGGAGGAAGGTGCGAGGGCTCGTTCGTAGGGGAGGGGACCGCCGCGGCTCGCCGCACGGGGGAGGGGGCGACCCGCCCCGGCCACACCTGCCCCACAAGCTCACGCCGGGCTTTCGGGCTCACGCCGGGCTTTCGGCCTGCGCCTGGCTCGGGCCCACGCCCGCCGCCGGTCCCCGTTCCCGGCCCGTGGTGTTCTACGAGAGCGGGTGGTCGTAGCGGATGAACCCGTTGAAGGCGGCCACCTTGTCGTACAGGGTGCGGGCGGTGGTGTTGTGCTGCTGGGTGGACCAGTACAGCCGGGCGGCGCCCCGCTCCCGCGCCGCCTCGGCCACCCGCTCGATCAGCGCCCGTGCCACCCCTCTGCCACGCACCGCCTCGTCGACATAGAGGTCCTGGAGGTAGCAGCTGTCCGCCATCCAGGCCGAGGCGTGGAACAGGTAGTGGGCGATGCCCACCAGCCTCCCGTCCGTCCGGGCGCCGACGGCGTGCACCTCGCTGCCCTCCTGAAGGCGTCGCCACATCTCCTCGTACCCGTCGTCGGGCACCTCCGTGCGGTAGAACGCCTTGTAGCCGCGCGCCAGCACTTCCCAGGCGGCGCGGTCCTCGGGGCCCAGTGGACCGATCTCCATCATGGTCGTGCATTCTCGCCGGGGGCCCCCGAGTCACCAACCGGGTTTCGGGTGTGCCGCGGGGGTTTCGGGTGTGCCGTGGGGAGGGTGCGGCGACTCACCCGGGCCCCCGGCTGTCGGGCTGCCAGCCCAGGGCCCGGGAGATCCCGCGTGCCGCGAGGCGTACGGCCGGTGCCAGCACCGGTACCTGTGCGTCGGCGTGCGGGACGACGACCGACACGGCGGCCGTCACCGCACCGCCCGGGCCGCGCACCGGGGCCGCCACCGACAGGGCGTCCTCGGTGACCTGACGGCTGCTCACCGCGACGCCGGCCCGCCGGACTTCGGCCAGCACCCGGCGCAACCGCACCGGATCGGTGATGGTGTGAGCGGTGTAGGCGGCCAACGGCCCAGCGCAGTAGGCCTCCTGGAGTTCGAAGTCGCTGTGCGCCAGCAGGGCGAGCCCCACGCCGGTGACATGCAGCGGCCAGCGGGCGCCCACCCGGATGTGCACACCGACCGCCGAACGCCCCGACAACCACTCGGTGTAGACCACCTCGGACCCGTCCCGCACCGCCAACTGCACGTTCTCGTGCGTGGCTTCGTACAGGTCCTCCAGGAACGGCAGCGCGACCTGCCGCAGCGCCAGGCCGCGCGGGGCCAGTGCCGCGACCTCCCACAGCCGCAGCCCCACGTGGTACAGGCCGGACGGGTCCCGCTCCAGGGCGCCCCACTCGGTCAGGGCGCTCACCAGCCGGTGCGCGGTCGTCAGGGTCAGGCCGGCGCGTCGGCTGATGTCGGTCAGGGACAGCGCGGGGTGCGTGTGGTCGAACGCGGCGAGCACGGCCAGCAGCCGTCCGGGCGCGGAGCGGGCGGTCACGGCGAGGGCGCCCTGGTCCATCGGGTCCTCCTCACGGCATCAGGCGAGTCCGTCCTCGGCGATCCGCCGCAGCAGGCTGTGCAGCGTCTCGCGTTCGGCCGGGTCCAGGGGGTCCAGCAGTTCGTTCGTCACCCGCAGGCCCGCCTCGTCGGTGCCGCGCAGGAACGCGCGGCCGTCCTGGGTGAGGGCGACGATCCGGCTGCGGCGGTCGTCCGGTGCCGGGCGGCGTTCGGCGAAGCCCAGCTTCTCCAGGTCGTCGACCAGGCCGACGATCGCGCTGGGGTCATAGCCGAGCCGTGCGCTCAGCTCCCGCTGGAGGGCGCCCTCGCAGGTGGCGAGGAAGCGCAGCACCGCGTAGTGGCGCAGCCGCACCCCCGACTCCTGGAGGAAGGTGTTGAACAGCTGACCCGAGCGCAGTCCCAGGCGGTACAGCAGGTATCCCGTGTCCGCGTGCAGCCCGCGCATCCAGGGCTCGTCCGCGTCGATCGGGGCGGCGTTCACTGCGTTGTCCTGGCGGGCGATGGCGGGCTCCCTGGGCTCGGTCCCCTTCCGGGGTGGTTCGACGTACGGATTCCAGCATGACGCACCCATAGGACGACAACAACTATTGACGACAACAATTATTGCTCTTAGCTTCGATCTCGTAGTCAGCACCCCGCGCACCCCATGTGAAGGGACACCGTCGTGCCCAGCATCGATCTCACCGGCAAGGTCGCCGTCGTCACCGGCAGCGGCCGGGGCCTCGGCCTCGCCTACGCCCATGCCCTGGCCGCCCGCGGCGCGTCCGTGGTCGTCAACGACGTCGACGAGGCCGTGGCCGGGCAGGCCGTGAAGTCCCTCGTCGCGGCCGGCGGCAGGGCGGTCGCCGAGGTGGTCCCGGTCGGGACGACGCAGGCCGCCGACCGGCTGGTGAACCGTGCCGTGGAGGAGTTCGGCCGGCTCGACATCCTGGTCACCAACGCGGGCATCCTGCGCGACAAGGTGCTGTGGAAGATGACCGACGACGACTTCGACGCGGTGATCGCCACCCACCTCAAGGGCACCTTCACCTGCGCCCGCGCCGCCGCCGTACGGATGCGCGAGCAGGGCGAGGGCGGCACGCTGATCCTCGTCGGCTCCCCGGCCGGTCAGCGGGGCAACTTCGGCCAGACGAACTACGCGGCCGCCAAGGCCGGCATCGCGGCCTTCGCCCGCACCTGGTCCATGGAGCTGGGCCGCGCGGGCATCACCGTCAACGCGATCGTCCCCGTCGCCGCGACCGCGATGACCGAGACCATCCCCGCCTTCGCCCCCTATGTCGAGGCCCTGAAGAACGGCGAGCCGTTCCCGGACTTCCTGCGCAAGGGCGAGGGCTTCGGCACCCCCGAGGACTGCGCGGCCCTGGTGCCTTTCCTGGCCTCCGAGGCCGCCCGGGGCATCACCGGCCAGGCCATCGGCATCGGCGGCGACAAGGTGGCACTCTGGTCGCATCCGCAGGAGATCCGCACGGCCTACGCCGACGGCGGCTGGACGCCCGAGACGCTGGCCGACGTCTTCCCCACCTCGGTCGGCGCCGAGCTCCAGACCGTCGGCATCCCGGCCCCCACGTTCCCGGAGGCGTGATGAGCCCCTCCACGACCCCCGCCGCGACCCCGTCCATGAACGTCGACGAACTGGTCGCGATCGACGTCCACACCCACGCCGAGGTGTCCTCCAAGGGGCACTCCTCGCTGGACGACGACCTGCACGACGCCTCCTCCGCCTACTTCAAGGTCGAGGGGAAGCGGAAGCCCACCCTGGAGGAGACGGCCCGCTACTACCGTGAGCGGAGGATGGCCGCCGTGATCTTCACGGTGGACGCCGAGTCCGCGACCGGCACGGCGCCCGTCCCGAACGAGGAGGTCGCCGAGGCCGCCGCCGCCAACGCCGACGTCCTCATCCCCTTCGCCTCCATCGACCCCTTCCGGGGGAAGGCGGGCGTGAAGCAGGCCCGGCGCCTGGTCGAGGAGTACGGGGTGAAGGGCTTCAAGTTCCACCCCAGCATCCAGGGCTTCTTCCCCAACGACCGCTCGGTGGCGTACGACCTGTACGAGGTGATCGAGGAGACGGGGACCATCGCCCTGTTCCACACCGGTCAGACGGGCATCGGCGCCGGAGTCCCGGGCGGCGGCGGGATCAGGCTCAAGTACTCCAACCCGCTGCACGTGGACGACGTGGCGGCCGACTTCCCGCACCTCAAGATCATCCTGGCGCATCCGTCCTTTCCCTGGCAGGACGAGGCCCTCGCCGTCGCCACGCACAAGCCGGGCGTGCACATCGACCTGTCCGGCTGGTCGCCCAAGTACTTCCCGCCGCAGCTCGTGCAGTACGCCAACACGCTGCTGAAGGACAAGGTCCTCTTCGGCTCCGACTTCCCCGTCCTCACCCCCGACCGCTGGCTCGCCGACTTCGACAAGCTGACGATCAAGGACGAGGTGAAGCCGAAGATCCTCAAGGAGAACGCCGCCCGTCTGCTCGGGCTGACCACACCGTAAGGGGCGTGGAAGATGCGCAACGAGGGACTGGGGTCCTGGCCCGCACGCCGGGCCCGTAAGACCCCGCACCGCACCGCCCTGGTCCACGGTGAGCAGTCGACGGACTATCGCACACTGCATACACGCACCACGCGCCTGGCCCACGCCCTGCGCGCCCGGGGCGTGCGGCGCGGCGACCGCATCGCCTACCTGGGCCCGAACCACCCCTCCTACCTGGAGACCCTGTTCGCCGCCGGCAGCCTCGGCGCGGTGTTCGTCCCCCTCAACACCCGCCTCGCCGGCCCCGAGATCGCCTACCAGCTCGCCGACTCCGGCGCCAAGGCGCTCGTCTACGGCCCCTCGCACGCCGGTCTGGTCGCCGGACTGCCCGGGAACACGGACGTCCGGACCTACCTCGAGGTCGGCGCCGAGTACGAGAGGGAGCTCGCCGCGGCCTCCGACGAGCCGATCGACACGCCGGTCACCCCGGACGACACCTGCATCATCATGTACACCTCGGGCACGACCGGCCGCCCCAAGGGCGCCATGCTCACGCACGGCAACCTCACCTGGAACGCGGTCAACGTCCTCGTCGACACCGATCTGACCGCCGACGAACGCGCCCTGGTCTCCGCGCCGTTGTTCCACACGGCGGGCCTGAACATGCTCACCCTGCCGGTGCTCCTCAAGGGCGGCTGCTGCGTCCTGGTCAAGGCCTTCGACCCGGAGGCCACCTTCGGCCTGATCGAACAGCACCGGATCACGTTCATGTTCGGGGTGCCGACGATGTTCGAGCAGATCGCCCGGCACCCGCGCTGGGCGGCCGCGGACCTGTCCAGTCTGCGGATCCTGACCTGCGGTGGCTCCCCGGTGTCGACGCCGCTGATCGCCGCCTACCAGGAACGCGGGCTCACCTTCCTCCAGGGCTACGGGATGACCGAGGCGTCCCCCGGCACGCTGTTCCTGGACGCCGAGCACTCCGTCAGCAAGGCGGGCTCGGCCGGCGTCCCGCACTTCTTCAGCGACGTACGCGTCCTGCGCCCCGACCTCACCCCCGTCGAGGTCGGCGAGACCGGCGAGGTCGTCGTCCGCGGGCCGCACGTCATGCCCGGCTACTGGGGGCTGCCCGAGGAGACGGCCGCCGCCTTCGCCGACGGCTGGTTCCGCAGCGGGGACGCGGCCCGGGTCGACGAGGACGGTTACGTGCATATCGTCGACCGCATCAAGGACATGATCATCTCCGGTGGGGAGAACATCTACCCCGCCGAGATCGAGGACCTGCTCCTCGCCCACCCCGACATCGTGGAGTGCGCGGTCATCGGCGTGTCCGACGACAAGTGGGGCGAGGTGCCGCGCGCGGTCGTCGTGCCCCGCGAGGGCGCCTCGCTGGACCCCGACGAGGTGCTGGCCTCGCTGTCCGGGCGGCTCGCCAAGTACAAGATCCCCAAGTCGGTGGTGGTGGCGGACGAACTCCCGCGCACCGCCTCCGGAAAGCTCCTGAAGTCCCGGGTGCGCTCCCGGTTCGGCACCGACTCCTGAACGACTCTCCTGTGAGGAACGGAATATGAGCATCACCGTCAACGGTCTCGACGAGCTGAAGAAGCTGGCCGGAAGCGACCTGGGCACCAGCGAATGGATCGAGGTCACCCAGGAGCGCATCGACACGTTCGCGGACGCGACCGGGGACCACCAGTGGATCCATGTGGATCCCGAGCGGGCGGCCGCCGGGCCCTTCGGAGCGCCGATCGCCCATGGGTACCTGACCCTCTCCCTGTTCATCCCGCTCTTCACCGAGCTGCTGGACGTCCAGGGCGTCACGACGAAGGTCAACTACGGGCTGAACAAGGTGCGGTTCCCCTCACCGGTCAAGGTCGGTTCGCGGATCCGGCTGACCGGGAAGCTGACGGAGGTCGAGGAGGTGCCGGGCGGGGTGCAGATCGCCGTCGACGGGGCGATCGAGATCGAGGGGGGCGCGAAGCCGGCCGCGGTGCTGCAGAGCCTGTCGCGCTTCTACGCGTAAGGCTGCGCCGTCAGGGCTTGACGTGGTGAGGAACTGCGGGACCGCTGTGGCTGGTCGCGCAGTTCCCCGCGCCCCCTTCGGGGCGCCTCAGCCCACGACGTCCACGAAGATCGGGTTGGAGTAGAACCAGGTGTCCGCCCACGGGTCGCCGTTGCCCGGCTCGTGCGGGATCGGGCCGTGCGGGTCCACGGAAGCGCCCAGGTAACCGGTTCCGTTCCGGTTGCCGTCGCTGCCGCGCAGACGGAGGTAGCAGGACTCGTCGCCCACCGCGACCGGGATCCGCAGGGTGTAGGTCCCCTTGCGGCCGCTCACGTCCGTCGTGCGGACGACCCTCGTGTCGGGAGCCCGCCAGGTGTCGCGGTCGGACACCGCGCCGCGCACCGCGCCCCGGATCACGTCCACGTGCGCCAACTGCGGCAGGATTCCCTGGGGGTTGGGGCGGGAGGCGCTGGTGACGGTGATCTCCAGGGTCAGTTTCTCGCCCTTGCGTACCCGCAGCCGGCCGCCGAGCGTGACGCCCCGCCCGGTGCCGTGCTCCCGCCGCAGCCGGATCTCCAGGCCGTCCAGCAGATGCCCGTGGTCCAGCCAGACCCGGCCCTCGCGCAGGCCCGTCATCACCGCGCGGTAGCCGTAGCGGGTCACGCCGACGTGGGTGCGGCTGAACTGCCCCGGCCAGAAGTCGCTGCCGGGCTGCGGGGTGTCGGTGTGCACCGGATCGGGCAGCCTGCCGGTGTTGTCGAAGTTCTGCCCGGCGGGCCAGTCGCCGTTCTTCCAGGTGTCGAGGACGGTCCGGTGGTTGTCGGAGTTGGTGGTGACCGAGAACAGCCGGCCCTCGGCCAGCATCGAGTCCCACAGGCCGCCCACGGTCGCGGTGGCCCAGTCGAAGCCGCCGTACGTGAGGTAGGCGTCCGCCGGGTAGCCCGCCCAGGACTGGGCGGACGGCTTGTTCTCGTACTCGCCGCGGATGGACGTGGCGCCGCGCAGGCCGGGGATCGCCGCGCCCTGGGCGCCCGGCGCGCCCTCCATGCCGATCACGATCTCGGGGGCCGCGTCGCGCCAGTTGCGCATCTCGTGCGGGGAGTCGATGCCGAGGCGCAGCGGGTGGTTGGCGAAGACGAGGACGTCGTCGACGTAGCCGGTGCGGCGCTGCTCGGCCAGCCATCTGACGGCCTTGACGGCGTGCGCCTCGTTGCGGGCGGTGTCGGCCGCGCCGGCGGCGCCCTCGGTGTAGTTGAGCAGCTTGCCGTCGTAGGCGAGCTCGAACCGTGTGAGCAGGTCCGTCTCGTGCGGGCCGGGGGCGGCGAACACCGTGCAGTGCTCGGCGGCCGGGATGTACCACTCCAGGCCCTGGAAGATCAGCTGGCGCGGGTTCGCGGCGCGGGCCCCGAGGATCTCCTCGTGCTCCAGCGCGGCGCCGTAGGAGGCGTGCCCGAAGTTGGAGTGCTCGTTGAACACCATCCAGTCGAGGCCGTACCGGGCGGCGGCCCGGGCCTGCTGGGAGAAGGTGTACTTCGCGTCATGGCTGTAGACGGAGTGGACGTGGTGGTCGCCCACCAGGTAGGCGAGACGCGGGTCGTCACCGCCGTGGCCCCGGCCGGCGGCGGCGACGGCCGGGGTGGCCGCGCCGCCGAGGGCGAACGCGGCGCCGAAGAGGCCCGCGCGGCGCAGAAGTCCGCGCCTCGACACGCCCTGGGCGTCGAGAACGGCGGGCGGGACGGACGGGTCGGCCCAGGCGGGCAGCTGCTGCTCGGTCACGGTGATCCTCGTGAAGAAGGTCAGTGGTTCATGAAGGAGGTGACGGGCAGCGCCCGCGAGACGATCCGGACGTCGCCGAGGCGGCCGTGCAGGATCTGGTCGATCTGTCCGCCGTACTCGTAGCCGCCGAGCAGCCACGGCAGCCCGACGGAGGTGATGCCCACGGACGCCGCCTTCGGGTTGCGCACCGCCGGGCAGCCCTCGACGTACAGCGTGGTGTGCCTGCCGTCGTTGACGACCGCGAGGTGCCACCAGGTCTCCAGCGGGGTCTCCTGGGCCCAGTTGGTGGCGATGCCCTCCTGGTTCAGCGGACGCATGGCCCACTGCGGTTCCCGGTCGTCGGACAGGGAGAGGGTGGCGAGCGGCTCGTCGGGGTCGTCGCCGCTCCTGCCCGCGGCGCCGCCCGTTCCGGTCCGGCTGACCAGTCCCGACCAGGCGTGGTGCGAGGGGTCCCAGTCGGCGGGGAGGCGGTAGAACGCCTCGATGGTGTAACCGTTCCTGAAGGTCGCCGAGTTGAGCGGGGCACCGTCGACCGTGCGCAGGTAGGCGCCCTTCAGCGGGGACTTGTATCCCCGGAACTCCAGGCTGCCGTGGCCAGGTTGGTCGGGGTGGTGGTCGGACGACCAGGTCAGGGCGCCGTCGCCCACCGTCACGAGGGCGAGGTCGTTACCGCGTCCGGACAGGTCGCGTACGGTGCCGCCGACCGCCGTACCGTCGTCGTGGCCGTCGAACCGCCAGTAGGCGACCGTGTCGCGCACCAGTACCCTCGACACGGGACGGGAGGGGCGCGCGGGCACCGGATGGAAGCCCGCGAAGCGCTCGGCGAAGTCGATGTCGACCGTGAACCGGTCGGCGTCGCCGCTGAGTTCGGTCTCCTGCCGCTCCAGCTCGTTGAGCCCCTTCGCGGCCCGGCCGAGGATCCACGGGGAGACCGTCTCCACGTCGATGACGTTCCGGTCGAGGTCGAATCGGTAGAGGCGGATCATCGCCGCGCCGCCGAAGTACCGGTTCTGATAGTTCGTCAGGTGCAGGTGGACGTCATGTCCGGCCGTGTTCTGGCGCGTCGCCCGGCCGGCGGGCCAGTAGTGCCCGTTGAGGGTGAGGAAGATCTGGTCGTGGTCCTCGATCAGCCGGTCCCACAGCTGCTGCCCGTACGCCGACAGCGAGTCGTCCTCGACGACCAGCTCGTGCGTGGTCAGGACGACCGGGGTCCTCGGGTGCCGGGCGAGCACGTCGGCGGCCCAGGCGTACCCCTTCTCCGACAGCCGCCAGTCCAGCGCCAGCACCAGCCACTCCCGGCCGCCCGCCCGGAACAGGTGGAAGGTGTTGTAGCCGTCGGGGGAGGCCCCGCCGAACGTGGGCTTCCCCTGGAAGCGCCGCGGACCGAAGGCGTCCAGGTACGGGGTCGCACCGCGCTGGTCGGTCGTCGACGACTTCACGTCGTGGTTGCCTGCCAGCACGCTGTAGCCGACCCCGCGCCGGTCGAGCAGCCCGAACGCCTCGCTGATCGCGGTGACTTCGTCCTTCGCCCCGTTCTGGGTGAGGTCGCCGAGGTGGGACAGGAACACGAGGTTCTCGGCACCGTCGTCGTCGCCGCGCTCCAGTAGGTAGCGCAGGGACGCCTCGACCGGTGCCTTGTCGATGCTCGGGCCGTCGAAGAGGTACTGCGTGTCGGGCATGACGGCGAGTGTGAAGCGGCGGCTCTCCGGGTCCGGGCGCCACTGGGCGGAGGCCGCCTCGGCGGTCGCCGGAGTCGCGAGGCCGACCGTGGCGGCCGCGCCGAGCAGCGCGGTGGCCCGGAGGAAACCACGTCTTCCGGCACCGGCCTGCGCGGCCTCGCCCTGATCGTGGGCATGCGAAGTACACACGTGTGCTCCGTAGGTGAGTCCGTTGCTGGGAAAGGGGGTTCAGAGGACGCGCAGGGTCCAGCTCCAGCGGTGGACGCCCGGTGCGACGAGGTAGGAGGGGAGGGTGTCGGGGCCGCACGACGCCGTGCCGAGGCCGCGGTGCGCCGCGTCGAGGTGCACCACGCAGCCGGCGCGCGGGACGAGCTCGTCGTGGTGGGTGACGGCCGTCAGGTCCTCTGCGCGGTAGCGCGTGACGCAGACCTGGCGCGGCTCGTCCAGCGTGACGGCGAGGCCCGTGGCGTCCGGCGCGCAGAGCGTGAAGCGCCGCACACCGTGCCGGCCGCCGCTCTCCTGCGGACGCAGGTACGGGGTGAACAACTCGTCCACCCGGGCGTGGTGATGGCCCACCGGCGCGCCTGCGCTCCGGTCGGGGTACGACTCCCAGGGGCCCTGCCCGAACCACTCCAGCAGGTCGAGTCCCGCCACCGTCTCGAAGACCGAGCCGACGCGCGCCACATCGTCGAACTCCGCCGGCAGCTCCGCCTGTTCGTCGATCCGGACGCCGCCCTCGACCGGCGTGAAGACCTGCCGGTGCCGGACGACACCGGTGGTCCCGGCGTACTCGGCGAGCACGGTCGCCCCGTCGCCCTCCTGGTGCACGGACACCAGCCTGCGCACGAGGGCGTCGAGGCCCCACGTCCGCCAGCGCAGAGCCGTCCCGCCGAGCTCGTCGTTGTCGGTGGGCGCCCGCCACAGCGACAGCGCGGGCGCGGAGGTCAGCAGGGGGTGGACGAGGAGTCCGTCGGCGTCGATCTCGACGCGCCCGGAACCTGCCGGGTCCTCGACGGGCGCGGGCGCCCGCAACCGGACCTGTGGTGTGCAGACCTGAGTGCCCCGCGGAGCCCACGGCAGATCCTGCGCCGTCGTCACCCGCAGGGTCAGCCAGGCCTCGCCGCCGTCGTCCGGCAGCGCGAACGGCAGCGGCAGCACGGCCGTACCGCCCGGCCGCAGCTCGGGCAGCTCCGCCGGTGCGGTGAGCGTCGCGCCGTCGGCGAGCGACAGCTCCCACTCGCCCGCGAGCCACTCCAGGCCCCGGAAGTGCTGGTGGTTGGAGACCGTCACCCCCTCCGGCCGGACGCTCTGGAGCCGTACCGGTGCGGAGAGCTCCCGGTGCTCGTACATCACCGGTTTCGGGGTGCGGTCCGGGAAGACGACACCGTCCGCGACGAACGCGCCGTCGTGGTCCTTCTCGCCGAAGTCGCCGCCGTACGCCCAGCGGTGTCCGGGCGCGGCGACAGCGTTGTCATAGAGTCCGGCGCCCCCACGCCCGACCGGTCTTCCGTCGTTCACACGCTGGAGAATGCCGTGGTCCCAGAACTCCCAGATGAACCCGCCCTGAAGCCCCGGGGTGACCTCGATGGCGGCCCAGTGGTCGGCCAGCGTGCCGTTGCTGTTGCCCATCGCGTGGGAGTACTCGCACTGGATGAGCGGCTTGGTCTGCTGCCCGGACAGCGCGTGCGCCACGCAGTCCGCCAGGGGCGCGTACATCGGGCAGGCGATGTCGGAGGCGACCTCCGGGTCGGCCCAGCCGCGCTTGGCGGCCCCCTCGTACTGCAGCGGCCGGGTCGGGTCGTGCCGGCGCACCCAGCCCGCGGCGGCGTCGTGGTTGGCGCCGTAGTCGGACTCGTTGCCCAGCGACCAGATGATGACCGACGGGTGGTTCTTGTCCCGCAGCACCATCCGCGAGACCCGGTCGACGAAGGCGTTCAGATAGCGCGGGTCGTCGGCGATCTCGTGGGCGTGGTCGTGGGACTCGATGTCCGCCTCGTCGACGACGTAGAAACCCAGTTCGTCGGCGAGGTCGTACAGCGTGGGGTCGTTCGGGTAGTGCGCGGTGCGGATCGCGTTGAAGCCGAAACGCTTCAGCAGGACCAGGTCCGCGCGCATGTCGTCGTACGACACCGTCCGCCCCGTCAGGGGGTGGAAGTCGTGCCGGTTCACGCCCCTGATGAAGACCCGCTCGCCGTTGACCAGCAGATCCCGGCCGACGATCGCCACGTCGCGGAAGCCGACCCGGTGGCGGGAGGCGTCGGCGACGGTGCCGTCGGCGCGGTGCAGCCGGACCGTCAGGCCGTACAGCTCGGGCGTCTCGGCCGTCCAGGTACGCACCTCGGGCACCCGCGCGCGCAGCCGTGCCTCGCCGAGGAAGGCGGAGACGCGCTCCTCCTCGGCGTTGGCCAGGTCGAACTCCGCGTCCTGCGCCAGCGGCAGCCCGTCCAGTTCGCCGCTGACGTACCAGCCCGCGGGCAGCGCCCCGCCCGAGTCCCGTACCTGGCAGTCGACCCGCAGCTCGCCGTCCCGCGCGGCCCGCACGGTCACGTCGGCCAGCCGCAGCGGGTCGGTGGCGTACAGCAGCACCGAGCGGGTGATCCCGGCATGCCACCAGTGGTCCTGGTCCTCGATGTGCGAGGCGTCCGACCATTTGACGACCGTCAGCCGCACCACGGACCGGCCGCCGGGGCGTACGACGCCCGACAGATCGAACTCGGCCGCCAGATGGGAGTCCTTGGAGATGCCGACGGGCCGCCCGTCCACATGGACCAGCAGCACGCTCTCGGCGGCCCCGACCTGGAGCACGACGCGGCGCCCGGCCCACTCGGCGGGGACGTCGATCTCCCGCTCGTACACACCCGTCGGATTGTCGGCGGGCGACAGCGGGGGGAATTCTGTATACGGCATACGGACGTTCAGATACTGCGGAAGGTCGTCAGCGCCCTGGATGGCCTGCATGGTCCATACGCCGGGCACGGACGCCGTCGACCAGGGGCCGCCGACCGGCGCGTCCGGAGCGGACAGCAACCGAAACCGCCAGTCGCCGTCCAGGGAGTTCGCTCCGGAGCGCCGGTCGACGGCGTTCATGGGCAGCCGTCCCCACGAGGTCACCTCGGGTGCCTCCCAGGGGCGGAGCGCCAGCAGCGGATCGCTCACTTGATCGCGCCCTTCGCGAGGTCGCCGATCATCTGGCGGGCGCCGATCGCGAACACGATCAACAGGGGGACGAGGGCGAGCAGCGCGCCCGTCATGACCATTCCGTAGTCCGTCGTGCCGTGGGTGCCGTTGAGCTGGGACAGCGCGACCTGGAGCGTCACGTTGTCCGGGTTGGTGAGGGCGATCAGGGGCCAGGCGTAGTCGTTCCACTGGCCCATGAAGGTGAAGATGCCGAGGAAGGCCAGGCCGGGCCGGACCACCGGGAGGGCCACGTGCCAGTACTGGCGCAGGAAGTTCGCGCCGTCGATGCGGGAGGCGTCGAGGAGCTCGTCGTGGATCGCGCCCTTCATGTACTGACGCATCCAGAAGATGCCGAACGCGTTGGCGGCCGCCGGCACGATCAGCGCCGTCATCGAGCCGATCCAGCCGAGTTTCGCCATGATGACGAACTGGGGGATGGCCTGGAGCTGCGCCGGGACCATGAAGATGAACATGAGCAACACGAACAGCAACCGCTTGCCCGGGAACTCGAATTTGGCGAAGACGAAGGCGGCCAGCGAGTCGAAGAACAGGACCAGGAAGGTCACCGATCCCGCCACCAGCAGCGAGTTGAACATCGAGCCGAAGAAGTCGATGTTGTCGAAAAGGCTGCGGACGTTTTCCAGGAAGTGCGTGCCGGGCAGCAGCTTGGGCGGGTAGGAGAAGATCTCCGACGACGTGTGCGTCGACATGATCACGGCCCAGTAGAACGGGAAGGCCGAGAGCAGGACGCCGACGACGAGGGCGGCGTGCAGCCCGATCCCTCTGCGGCGGGACCCGTCGATCCGCCTGGTGCGCCGTGTTTCTTGGATGGATGCCATGGTGTGCGGGCCTCCCTATTCTTCGCCCCGGCGCTGCACCAGGCGCCAGTTGATGATCGAGAAGAGGACGACGACGAGGAAGATGCCCCACGCCACGGCGGCGCCGTAGCCGAAGTCGTTGTTGTCGAAGGTCTGCTGGAAGAAGTAGAGGACCATCGTCCGGCCGGCGTGGCCCGGACCGCCCGAGAACGTGGAGTCGTTCGAGGTGTTCTGGAGCAGCACCTGCGGTTCGGAGAAACTCTGCAGACCGGTGACCGTGGACACGACGAGCACGAACAGCAGCACCGGCCGCATCATCGGCAGCGTGATCCGGAAGAAGGTCTGCACCGGCCCCGCACCGTCCATGCGCGCCGCCTCGTACAGCTCGCCCGGGACGGTCTGGAGCCCGGCGAGGAAGATGATCGCGTTGTAGCCGGTCCACTGCCAGGTCATCAGCGTCGCGATGGCGACCTTGATGCCCCACGGTGTGTTCAGCCAGGCGATCTGGTCGAAACCGATTGCCTGGAGGAACGCGTTCACCAGGCCGAAGTTGGTGGAGAAGACCGAGCCGAAGATGATCGCGATCGCCACGACCGAGGTGACGTTCGGCAGGAAGTACGCAACGCGGTAAAGGTTCTTGAAACGGACCGCCGAGTTGAGCATCACGGCCGTCACCATCGCCAGGAAGATCATGGGGAAGGTGGCCAGCGCCCAGATGACGATCGTGGTCCCGATCGAGCTCCAGAACTCGGAGTCGTCCAGCAGGTACTGGTACTGCGAAAGGCCCGCCCACTCCATCGAGCCGAGGCCGTCCCAGCGGTGGAAGGAGAGGTAGAGCGAGAAGCCGACCGGTACCAGGCCGAAGCAGAGGAAGAGCAGGTAGAAGGGGGAGATCGCGGCGTAGAGGTGCCAGTACTTCCTGAAGCCCGTCCGGGGCCGGGTGACGGGGACGTCCGCCACGACCACCGGAGGCTTCTCCAGCGTGGGGAGGGTGGCCATCAGTAGCTCACCCCCAGGTGCTTCGCGATGCGCCGGCATTTGCTCATGGCGTCACTCCAGGCCTGCTCCGGGTCCTTGCCGAGGACGCCGACGTTCTTGATCTCGTCCTTGACGGGCTGCCCGAGCGCCCCGTCGAACGGGCTGTTGTAGGCGACCACGATCTTCTGCGCGGCCGGACCGAAGATGTCCATCGTGACCTGCCCGCCGAAGAACTCGTCCGGCTCGCGCACCTGCTTCAGGCCGTACGAGGCGGGGGTCGAGGGGAAGAGCCCGGCGTCCACGAACCCCTGTGCCTGGTTGCCCGCGTCGAGCATCCAGCTGATGATCTGGAACGCCCGCCCGGGTTCCCGGCACGCCTTGGTGACCGACAGGAAGGAGCCGCCGTTGTTGGAGGGCCGCACCGGCATGTCGGCAACCCGCCACCGGCCTTTGGTCTTCGGCACGCCGTTCTTGATGTCGCTGGTGGCCCAGGAGGCGCCCAGCTGACTCGGCAGCTTGCCGTCCTCGACGGCCGACAGCTGGTCCGGGGTGCCGTTGACCAGGTTCGACACGATCTTGCGCTGTTTGGCCTCCACGGCGAGCGCCCAGGCGTTGCGCACATGCTCCTGGTCGCCGATGAAGTGGCGGTCCTTGTCGACGTACCGCGCGCTGCCCTGCTGGACCACGTTCTCGAAGACGCTGTTGACGTCGGTGAGCAGGAAGGTCCCCGGAATCCGCTGCCGGAGCCGCTCGCCCGCCGCGAAGAACTTCTCCCAGGTGTCGAGCTCCTTCGACACGTCGGCGGGTTCGTAGGGCAGGCCCGCCTCGCGGAAGACGGCGTACTGGTAGAAGTGCGCCACCGGCCCGCAGTCGATCGGGAAGCCGACCATCGTGCCGTCGTCCGCGATGCCCTGCTCCCACTTCCAGGGCAGGTACTGCGGCTTGTACTTGTCCGCGCCGAGCGTGCGCAGGTCCACGAACTGGTCGGCGTTGGGCAGATAGGACGCCATGTCCTCGCCCTTCAGGCCGGCGATGTCGGGGACGTGGGCGCGGCCGGCCATCGTGGTGATCAGCTTCGACCGGTAGTAGCCGCCGATCTTGATGGCCTGGAGGTCGACCGAGCTGTCGTAGCGGGCCCTGGCGTTGTTGACGACCGTGTCGCCCAGGCCTCCGTCCCAGTACCACAGGACCATGTTCCGGCCGGTCGAACCGGTCGGAACGGCACAGCCGGACGCCAGGCCGCCGAGCGCCGTGGCGGCCGAACCGGCCAGGCCCGCACGGAGCAGGCCTCTACGTGAGAGCCGCACAGCTCCCACCGCCTTTCAAATCTGTTCGCGTCTTCGCAGACGGGGTGCAATTCGAGGGGCATGCGTGGGGTTGTCTTCTGGATGCGGGCGCGGTCAGGGCCGCGGGGCGGGCGGGGTGACCGGCGCGTACCGCACGGGCGGTCCCACGTCCGGCGGGATGCGGTCGGCGAGGAAGCCGTACGCCCGTTCGAGCTCGGGGTCCCGCAGCGAGCGCCACCAGCGGTCGACGCCGTACCAGCCGGGGGCCGCCAGCGCCCCGCCGTGGTGCTGTACGGAGAGCCCGGCGGCGAGGACGGCGAACCGCAGCCGTTCCACCAGCGGCCAGCCGCCGAGCGAGGCGGCCACGAAGCTCGCGCCGAACACGTCGCCGGCGCCCGTCGCGTCCAGGACATCGATGTCAAGGGCGGGGACCTCGGCGTACTCCCCGGTCGCCTGGTCGACCGCGATCGCGCCGTCGGCGCCCCGGGTGACCACCGCCACCGGCACCAGTTCCGCGAGCGTGCCGAGCGCGGCGATCGCGCTGTCGGTGCGCGTGTACGCCATCGCCTCGGTCTCGTTGGGCAGGAAGGCGTGGCACAGGGCGAGCTGGTCGAGCAGGTCGGTGGACCACTGCCGGGTGGGGTCCCAGCCGACGTCGGCGTAGATCTGGGTGCCGTTCGCGGCCGCCTTGGCGAGCCAGGCGCGCGGTTCCGCCTCGAGGTGCACGAGGGCCGTGCGCGCCTCGGGCGGGTCGCCCATCAGTGTGTCCTGCGAGTACGGCGGCTCCTGGCCGTGGGTGACGAGGGCCCGGTCGTGGGTAGGGGTCCCCCCGCTCGGGCGAAGCCGAGGGTGGGGGAGTGCGAGGGCGACGGTGACCGGCGTGTGCCAGTCGGCGGCCACGCGGGACAGGCCGAGGTCGACGCCCTCCTGGCCCGCGAGGACCTCGTGACAGTGGGCGCCGTAGAAGTCGTCGCCGAAGACCGTGGCCAGCGAGGTCCGCAGGCCGAAGCGGGAGGCGGCCACCGCGAGGTTGGCGATGCCGCCGGGGCCGCAGCCCATGCCGGCCGTCCAGATCTCCTCGCCCGGCACCGGCGGTCCGCCGAGCCCCGTGAGGACGAGGTCGTAGAAGAGCAGCCCGGTGAGCAGTACCTCGGGCCGGTCGTCGTCCACCGCACATCCTCCTCGTCGGGGGAGCTCGTCTCATGGGGGAGCTCGTCAGAACTCTTCAATTCGGTGACCGGAATCGTGCGCCCCTCGGCGACATTGGTCAATACCTCAGCAGAAGTGAGCATGGATTTGATTGAAGATGACGAGTAGTGTTCACGCCGTGCTGGCAGAACGACGACATCAACTCATCCTGCGGGCCCTGCGCTCCGGTGGCCCCGCAGCCGTGACCGATCTCTCCGAACAGCTGGGCGTGAGCCCGGCCACGATCAGGCGTGACCTGGTGAAACTCGAGGAGGACGGCCTGCTCACCCGGGTGCACGGCGGCGCCGTAGCGGAGGAGGGCGACCAGCCCTTCGCCGAGGTCGCCGGGGTGCGGGTGGGCGAGAAGGACGCCATAGCCGCCCACGCGGCGGCGATGGTCGCCGACGGTCAGTCGGTCCTCCTCGACATCGGCACCACCGCCTACCGCCTGGCCCGGCAGCTGCACGGGCGCCGGCTGACGGTCATCACCAGCAACCTCGTGGTCTACGAGGAGCTCGCCGACGACGAGGGCATCGAGCTGGTCCTGCTCGGCGGCATGGTCCGCCGCGAGTACCGCTCCCTGGTCGGTTTCCTCACCGAGGACAACCTGCGCCAGCTGCATGCCGACTGGCTGTTCCTCGGTACCAGTGGAGTGCGCCCGGGCGGGCAGGTGATGGACACGACGGTCGTCGAGGTACCGGTGAAACGAGCCATGATCAAGGCCGGGGACAAGGTCGTCCTGCTCGCCGACTCGGCGAAGTTCCCGGGTACGGGCATGGCGAAGGTCTGCGGTCCCGAGGACCTGGACGTGGTGGTGACGAACACGCCGGTCGATCCGGCGACCCGGTCCTCCTTCGAGGAGGCGGGCGTCGAGGTGGTCGTGGCAGGAAAGGTGCAAGCGTGAAACTGACGATTCTGGGCGGCGGCGGGTTCCGGGTGCCGCTCGTGTACGGGGCGCTCCTGACGGACCGCGCCGAGGGCCGGGTCACGGAAGTCGTTCTGCACGATCTGGACGACAGCCGGCTGCACGCGGTCGCCCGTGTACTGAACGAGCAGGCGGCCGTCGTCCCCGACGCGCCCCGGGTGACCGCCACCACCGACCTCGACGAGGCCCTGCGCGGCGCCGACTTCGTCTTCTCCGCGATCCGCGTCGGCGGCCTCGAAGGCCGCGCGAACGACGAACGGGTGGCCCTGGCCGAGGGCGTCCTCGGCCAGGAGACGGTCGGCGCGGGTGGCATCGCCTACGGTCTGCGGACGGTTCCCGTCGCCGTCGACATCGCCCGACGGGTGGCCCGCCTGGCCCCCGACGCCTGGGTCATCAACTTCACCAACCCGGCGGGTCTGGTCACCGAGGCCATGTCCCGCCACCTCGGCGACCGGGTGATCGGCATCTGCGACTCGCCGGTCGGGCTCGGCCGCCGGATCGCCCGCGTGCTCGGCGCGGAGCCGAAGGAGGCGTGGATCGACTACGTCGGCCTCAACCACCTCGGCTGGGTCCGCGGTCTGCGGGTCGCCGGCCGCGACGAGCTCCCGCGGCTGCTCGCCGACCCCGACCTGCTCGGTTCCTTCGAGGAGGGCAAGCTGTTCGGCGTCGACTGGCTCCAGTCGCTCGGCGCGATCCCCAACGAGTATCTGCACTACTACTACTTCAACCGGGAAGCCGTACGGGCCTACCAGCAGGTCGAGAAGACCCGCGGCGCCTTCCTGGCCGACCAGCAGGCCCGCTTCTACGAGGAGATGAAGCGCCCCGACGCCGCGGCCCTGACCGCCTGGGACCGCACCCGCGCCGAACGCGAGGCCACCTACATGGCGGAGAACCGGGAGACGGCCGGCGCCGGCGAGCGCGACGCCGACGACCTCTCCGGCGGGTACGAGAAGGTGGCCCTCGCCCTGATGCGGGCCATCGCCCGGGACGAGCGCACGACCCTGATCCTCAACGTACGCAACCAGGGCACCCTCTCGGTGCTGGACGCGGACGCCGTCATCGAGGTGCCCTGCCTCGTCGACGCCAACGGCGCGCATCCGGTGGCCGTGGCCCCGCTGCCCGACCACGCCACCGGGCTGGTCTGCGCGGTGAAGGGGGTCGAGCGCGAGGTGCTGGCCGCCGCCGGGTCCGGCTCGCGCGCGACGGCCGTGAAGGCGTTCGCGCTGCATCCGCTGGTCGACTCGGTGAACGTGGCCCGCAAGCTGGTCGAGGGCTACACCGACGTCCACCCCGGGCTGGCGTACCTTAGGTGAGTCTCGGAGGGAAAGCGCTTTCCCCGCCTCCCTCCGAGCAGCTCGCCCCCCGGCCTCCCGGCCTACCCGCCCTTCGTGGTCCCTCTCTGGAGAATCCCCATGCATGACGAACGCCGCCGCATCGAGGAGCGCGTCGAGCGCGTCCACAACCAGCGCGTCAAGCCCGCGATCTACGCGGCCCGCGTGCCCTTCGAGGTCGAGGCCTGGCAGGCGCCGGGGGAGCCCGTCCCCTTCGCGGAGGCCGAGGCCGCCGTCTACGAGCCCTTCGCGATGGACACCCCGTGGGGCCCGCCGTGGGGCACCACCTGGTTCCGGATGCGCGGGCAGGTGCCCGCCGAGTGGGCCGGCAGGCGCGTCGAGGCCGTCATCGACCTCGGCTTCGTGGGCGACTGGCCCGGCAACCAGGCCGAGGCCCTCGTCCACCTGACCGACGGGACGCCGCTGAAGGCGGTCAACCCGCTCAACCAGTACGTGCCGATCGGCAACCCGGCGGCGGGCGGGGAGAGCATCGACTACCTGGTCGAGGCGGCCTCCAACCCGGACATCCTGGCGAACGACTTCGCGGGCCCGACCCTGCTGGGCGATGTACTGACGGCGGGCGACCGTCCACTGTATACATTCCGCCGTGCCGACATCGCCGTCCTCGACGAGGAGGTCTGGCACCTCGACCTCGACCTCCAGGTGCTGCGCGAGCTCATGGTCCACCTCGGCGAGCACGAGCCGCGCCGCCACGAGATCATGCACGCCCTGGACCGCGCCATGGACGCCCTCGACCTGGACGACGTCTCCGGCAGCGCCGCGGCCGTCCGGGAGGTCCTCGCGCCCGTGCTGGCCAGCCCCGCCCACGCCAGCGCCCACACCATCTCCGGCGTCGGTCACGCGCACATCGACTCCGCCTGGCTGTGGCCGATCCGCGAGACGAAGCGCAAGACCTCGCGCACCTTCTCCAACGTGACCTCGCTCGCCGAGGAGTACGACGACTTCATCTTCGCCTGCTCGCAGGCCCAGCAGTACGAGTGGGTGCGCGACAACTACCCCCAGGTGTGGGCGCGCATCCAGGAGTCGGTGAAGAAGGGACAGTGGGCGCCGGTCGGCGGCATGTGGGTCGAGTCCGACGGCAACCTGCCCGGCGGCGAGGCGATCGCCCGCCAACTGGTCCACGGCAAGCGGTTCTTCATCGAGCACTTCGGCATCGAGACCAAGGGCGTCTGGCTGCCGGACTCCTTCGGCTACAACGCCGCCTACCCGCAGCTCGCCAAGCTCGCCGGGAACGACTGGTTCCTCACCCAGAAGATCTCCTGGAACCAGACGAACAAGTTCCCCCACCACACCTTCTGGTGGGAGGGCATCGACGGCACCCGCATCTTCACGCACTTCCCGCCCGTGGACACCTACAACGCGCGGTTCAGCGGCGAGGAGATGGACCGTGCCGTGCGCAACTACTCGGAGAAGGGCGGCGGTACGCGTTCACTCGCCCCCTTCGGCTGGGGCGACGGCGGTGGCGGACCCACCCGCGAGATCATGGAACGGGCGCGTCGGCTGGCCGACCTGGAGGGCTCGCCCAAGGTCGTCGTCGAGCACCCCGACACGTTCTTCGCGAAGGCCCGCGCGGAGTACCCGGACGCCCCCGTCTGGGTCGGCGAGCTCTACCTGGAGCTGCACCGGGCCACGTACACCACCCAGGCCCGCACCAAGCAGGGCAACCGCCGCAGCGAACACAAGCTGCGCGAGGCGGAGTTGTGGGCGACGACGGCCGCACTGCACGCGCCGGGCTACGCCTACCCGTACGCGAAGCTCGACCGTCTCTGGAAGACGGTGCTGCTGCACCAGTTCCACGACATCCTGCCGGGCTCCTCGATCGCCTGGGTGCACCGCGAGGCGGAGGCCGAGTACGCGCGGGTCGCCGAGGAGCTGGAGGTGCTGACGGCCGAGGCGGTCACCGCGCTGGGCGGCGAGCGGCAGAGCGGCTCGCTCCGGGTGTTCAACACCAGCCCGTACGGCCGTGCCGAGGTGGTGCGCACACCCGAGGGCGCGCCGGCGTACGTCGAGGTGCCCGCGAGCGGCAGCGCGCCGCTGACCGGCGCGGAGCCCCCGCGGCCGGTGACGGTCTCCGGGCGCGTCCTCGACAACGGGCTGGTGCGTGTACAGGTCGCGGAAGACGGCACACTGTCGTCCGTATACGATCTGCGGGCCGACCGTGAAGTCCTGGCCGACCAGGGCAACCTGCTGCGTCTGCACACCGACCTCCCGAACTGCTGGGACGCCTGGGACATCGACAAGCACTACCAGAACCGGTACACCGACCTGCTGGAGCCGGACGCGGTGACGGTCGTCGAGGAGGACCCGCTCGTCGGCGCGATCCGGGTCACGCGCGCCTTCGGCAAGGGCTCGACGATCACCCAGACCATCACGCTCCGGGCCGGCAGTCCCCGCGTCGACTTCGAGACCGACATCGACTGGCACGAGGCGGAGAAGATCCTCAAGGCGGCGTTCCCGGTGGACATCCGGGCGCCGCACTCCTCCGCCGAGATCCAGTTCGGCCACATCCAGCGCCCCACCCACACCAACACCAGCTGGGAGGCGGCCCGGTTCGAGGTCTCCGGCCACCGCTGGGTGCACATCGGCGAGCCCGGTTACGGCGTCGCGGTCATCAACGACTCGACCTACGGCCACGACGTCTCCCGCACGGTCCGCGAGGACGGCGGCACGACCACCACCGTCCGCCTCAGCCTGGTCCGCGCCCCGCGGATCCCGGACCCCGAGGCCGACCAGGGCCGGCACCGCTTCAGCTACGCGCTGCTCCCCGGCGCGAGCATCGAGGACGCGGTCGCCGAGGGCTACTCCCTCAACCTCCCGCTGCGTGTGGCCGACGCGGCGGACGCCACCCCCGAGCCCGTCGTCTCGGTGGACGGCGAAGGAGTCACCGTCGAGGCGGTGAAGCTCGCCGACGACGAGTCCGGGGACGTCGTCGTCCGGCTCTACGAGTCACGCGGCGGCCGCTCCACCGGCACCCTGCGCACGGGCTTCCCGCTCGCGGGCGCCCAGGTGACCGACCTGCTGGAGCGGCCGCTGGAGCCCGCGGTCGTCGGCGAGGACGGCACGGTCGCCGTCGTACTGCGGCCGTTCCAGATCCTGACGCTCCGCCTGGAGCGCGCCGCCACCGGCCGCTAGCAGCGGCCCCCGGGGCGGGCGCGACCCGGCGCGCGCCCGCCCCCGCCCCCGAAGTGCTCCGCTCTGCTGAGGAGTTCAGCCGTGCCCATGCAACCCTGGTTCACCGATGCCAAGTTGGGGATCTTCGTCCACTGGGGCATCTACGCCGTCGACGGCGTCCAGGAGTCCTGGTCGTTCTACGACGACATCGTGCCCCACGACCGGTACATGTCCCAGCTGGACCGCTTCACCGGCGCGCACTACGATCCGCGGGCCTGGGCCGGCCTGTTCGCCCGCGCCGGCGCGGGATACGCCGTCCTCACCAGCCGCCACCACGACGGCGTCGCCCTGTGGGACACGGCGTACGGGGATCTGAACGTGGGCCGCGACCTTCTCACCGGCTACGCCGACGCCCTGCGCGAGAAGGGCCTCAAGGTCGGCCTGTACTACTCGCACTCCGACTGGAACCACCCGGACTACGCCACCACCCGCAAGCCGGGCCGCTCGCCGGAGATGGAGGACAACCGCTACTCCGAGTGCTCCGCCGAGGACGAGGACCTTCCGGCCTGGGAGCGGTTCCTCGCCTACCGGGACGGTCAGATCCGCGAGTTGGCCTCGCGCTACCGGCCCGACCTGATGTGGTTCGACGGCGAGTGGGACCGCAGCGAGGAGCAGTGGCGCATCAAGGAACTCGCCACGCTGATCCGCTCGTACTCCCCGGACGTCGTCTTCAACGCCCGCATGCTCAGCGAGGGGGACTACGCCACCCCCGAACAGGGCGCCCCCATCGAACCCCCGGCCGGGCCGTGGGAGTTGTGCCTCACCATCAACGACTCCTGGGGATACCGGCACCACGACCGGAACCACAAGTCGCTCGCCCGGCTGATCCGCTACTTCACCGAGACCATCGGCGGCGGCGGCAACCTGCTGCTCGACGTCGGCCCGATGGAGGACGGCACCGTCCCGCAGCCGCAGGTCGAGCGCCTCGAAGGACTGGGGGAGTGGATCCGCAAGCACGCGGAGGCCGTGTACGGGACGGTGCGGGGGCTCCCGGCCGGGCACCACTACGGGCCCAGCACCCTCTCCGCCGACCGTCGCACCCTCTACCTCACGCTGTTCGACATCCCGCGCTCCGAGATCGGTGTCCGGGGTCTGGTCACGCCGGTGCGCAGGGTCACCGTGCTCGGCACCGGAACGGAACTCGGCCACCGTGTCGTGGGCGGACTGCACGAGGCGGTCGGCGTGCTGTGGATCGATCCGCCGGCCGGCTCCGATCTCGACCCGCACGCCACGGTCCTCGCCCTGGAACTGGACGGCGAACTGGAGTTGTACCGGGGGGCGGGACGCTTCTGAGGACCCGTCCGGGCCTGGCCGGGACCGCGTGAGCCGGGAGCTGCCGAGCCGGCCCGTACGACCGGCGGGGCGCAGCGATTCGGGCCGGCCGGCCGCTCCCCGTGACAGCGGCCGACCGACCCGATCCCCCGTACCGCCGGGAATCCCCCGTCGATTCCCGGACTTCCCCCGTTGATCCCTGTGCTTCCCCCTGGAGCCCCGTGCTTCCCCGGTTGCTCCCCCGTGGGGCCCTTCACTCTTAAGAGCGGCTCCCCCGGATCCTGATACACCCTTCGCGGAAAAAGTCCCCCGGACCGTGGTCCGGGGGACTTTCGCTCGCGTCCGGGGGTGCTCAGCCGGTGAAGCCGGCCGTGATCGAGGTGAACTGCCAGGTGCTCTGGCTGATGCCGGAGCAGTTGCTCACCACGCCACCGCCCGGGCAGGGCCGGTCGCGGTTGACGGCCCAGTACGCGAGCCGGGCGATGTGGTGGCTGTTGGACCAGTCACGGATCTGGGTCCAGATCGCCGGAGTGGTGTTCTCCTGCTGGTCCGACAGGCCGTTCATGCCGGAGATGCCGATGTGGGCGTAGGCGGTCGCGTCGTCCCAGCCGAAGGTGGACTTCAGCTTGTTCTTCAGCCCCTCCGTGGCGTTCACGGTGTTGCCGTACATGTCGGAACCGCCGCCGAAGTCGAACGGCATGATGGTGAAGACGTCGATGTCGGCGCCGAGCGACTTGGCCTGCTCGATGAGGCGGTTGCCGTAGTAGGTCGGCCCGGTCGTGGACGTTCCGAAGGTGACGATGGTCTTCAGGCCGGGGTTGTTGGCCTTGACCGTCTTCAGAGCGGTGAGGATCCGTGCCTGCACGGCCTCGTTCTCGAACTCGTCCGTGTTCTCGATGTCCATGTCGATCGCCTTGAGGGAGTAGGCGCCGATCACCTTCTGGAGCGCGGCCGCCAGCGCGCTCGCCGAGGAGCAGTTGGCGCCGAGCTTGCTGCCCTGCCAGCCGCCGAAGGAGGGCACGGTGTCACCGCCCGCCGAGCGCACCTGGTTGATGACGCTCTGGTCGACCCCGCCGGCCAGCGGCCGGTTGCTGTCCCACATCGGGTTGCAGCCGCCGCCGTCCAGCATGAACGCCATCGTGAACCACTTGATGCCGGTCGAGCTCATCACCGTGGACACGCTCGGCGGGTCGCCCCAGCCCTCGAACAGATAGGGCGCGGCCTGCTTGAACCCGGTCCCGCCCCCACCGCCCGCGTTCGTCGTGACACTCACGGAGTTGGAGGCCCCGGAGGTGTTCCCGGCCGCGTCGCGCGCCTTCACGGTGAAGGTGTACCCGGTGCTCGCGGACAGTCCGCTGACCGTGGCGGACGTGCCGGAGACGGTGAGCACGTCGGCGGACCCGCTGTACACGTCGTAGCCCGTGACGCCCACGTTGTCGGTGGCGGCGTTCCAGGACAGCGACACGCTGGAGGACGTCTTGCCGGTCGAGGTAAGCCCGCCGGGCGCGGTCGGCGCCTGGGTGTCGGATCCGCCCCCGCCGCCGGGCCCGTCCAGGCTGATGTCGTCGGCGTAGTAGGTGCCCTGGGCGTACCAGCCGTGGACGTAGATCGTGGCGCTGGTCTGCGAGGCCCCGGTGGTGAAGGACACCGACAGCCGGCCGTACGCCGACGGCGACGACGCCCATGTGGAGGCGCCGCCGTCGACGCCGAGGTAGACGTAGGAGCCGCGCACCCAGCCGGTCAGCGCGTACGTGGTGTTCGGCCGGACCGGGACGGTCTGGCCGCACTTGGCGATGTCGCTCGAGCTCACCGCCCCCGCGAGGGCCTTGGAGCCGCCGTGGGTGGGCGAGGAGACGACGGAGCCGAGGTTGCCGGTGCAGGACCAGGGCGAGAGGGCGCCCGACTCGAGACCGGGGTTGGTGAGGATGTTGGCCGCCTGAGCGGTGCCCGGCAGGGCCACGGCCCCGGCGAGGGCGAGAGCGGCGGTGCCGAGCAGGGCGAGGAAGCGACGCCATGGGCGTCCGAGGGATCTGGTGCGCACGCGATCTCCCTGAAGGAATGGGGGTGTTCGGGAGTGCAGGGGAGTGCAAGAGGGTGCGCGACAAAGTTGGTATGGACCAATCCGTCTGTCAAGGAGAGAGACGGAACTGGTCCATACCGGTGAGCGAAATATCCTTCTTGGTCTTCGTGCCCGGACGCTCCTGCCCGGTCGTGCCTAGAGCGGCAGTGCCTGCGCGGCGCCCGCCGTGGTCACCTCGACGGAGTCGGCGGGCGCGGGCACGGCCGGCAGCAGCGGCTCGGCGGTCTCCTCCACCCGCTGGTGCGGCAGCGTGACCGTGCGCAGCGGACGCGGCCCCGACACCACCGTGTAGTCCTGCCCCAGGAACGGCGGCACGATCTCGCCCGGGTCCTCGCCGAGCGCCAACTGCACCGCTGCCCAAGGGGCGTTGACGCCGCACAGCGAGAGCTGGTGGAGTCCGCCGGCCGGGCGGGTGTTGACGTCCATCAGGACCGGGCGGTCGCCGAACATCCGGAACTGGATGTTGGACAGGTAGTGCAGCCCGAAGCCCTCGGCGATGAGACGCGCCGGCTCCAGCCACTGCTCGTGCAGGGTGAACCCGCGGCGGCGTCCGTTCTTCGTCCTGCCGATGGCCATCCGCAGGATGTTGTCCGGGCCGGTGAGGCAGTCCACGGACACCTCCGGCTGCTCCAGGCGCGGCATGACCAGCCAGTCGATCTGCTCCTCGCCCTCTTCCTCGGCCCGCTTCAGCGCCTCGACGACCATGTCGAGCTGGACGTACGGGCTCGGGAAGCCGCTGAGGTGCATCAGCGAGAAGGGGGTGCGGGTGATCACCCGGAATCCGACCCCGCCCGCGCCGGACGCCGGCTTGAAGCACGCCCGGTGCCCGGCCTCTTCCAACTCCTCGACAGCGGACACGAGTTCGTCCGCCGTCCGGGCCCGGAACCACGGCGGCACGGGCACGCCGATCGCCTGCACGGCCTCGTACGCGATCACCTTGTCGTGGAAGACGGCGACGGCCTTTGGCGGCGGCGCCAGCAGGGCCGTGCCGATCGCGTCGAAGTCGGCCCGGTGCGCCACGACGGCCGCCTGGTGCAGCCGGGGCACGAACACGTCGATGCTGCGGCGCTTGCACTGTGCGAGGGCGTACTCGACGTACGCGGCCGGGGAGAGGCCCTCCGGCTCCAGCTCGGCGGTGTCGGCGGCCGCCAGTACGGGGGAGTCCGCGTCACCGTGCGTGGCGTGGATCTCGACCGCGCGGTCACTGGGATTTCGTCGCAGCTGATCCGAGAAGAACACGTTCTCCGCGTACGTGCGGTTGAGCCAGACGCGTACGCGAGAGACCATGCAGGCCGCCTTTCACGGTTCGCGGGCAGGGCAAAGCGGGCCCGGCCCGGGCAGGGGGATTGGTGGGTCACCAAACCGCCCTGCGGAAGGGACGTCCATGGCGGTGGTGTTGGGGCGATCATACGGCTTCCCGGGGGTGCGGCGTGCAACGCGCGTGTTACGGATTTTCCGATCTTGTTCACGTGAGGCGCATGTTCGGGTAGGGGCGCGCTACGGCGCAGGTGGGACCGTGTCCGGCCCCTGAGGGAGGCCCGATCCGACCTTGTACCGCACGCGTGAATGTGTTCTCGTGGTGGCACTGGTGTATTCGTGAGGATGCGGAGAGTGGGCTCGTGAGCGGGGGCGGAAGGTGACGTCGACGGCCGGTGGCGCCGGACAACTGCTGGCCGTCAGCGATCTCCACATCGGCTATCCGGAGAACCGCGCTCTGGTCGAGGCCATGGCCCCGGAGTCGGACGAGGACTGGCTGCTGGTCGCCGGCGACGTCTCGGAGAACGTGGCCGACATCCGCTGGGCGCTGAAGACCCTCGCCGGCCGTTTCCGCAGGGTCGTCTGGGTGCCCGGCAACCACGAGCTGTGGACCCATCCCACGGACCCGGTCACCCTGCGCGGGGTCGCCCGCTACGAGCACCTCGTCGAGGTCTGCCGCGACCTGGGTGTCACCACGCCCGAGGACCCCTACCCGGTGTGGGAGGGCCCCGGCGGCCCGGTGGTCGTCGCGCCGCTGTTCCTGCTGTACGACTACTCGTTCCTCCCGGCCGGCTGTGCCACCAAGGAGGAGGGGCTGGCCTACGCGGAGGGCACCGGCATCGTCTGCAACGACGAGTACCTGCTGCACCCCGACCCGTATCCGACCCGCGAGGCCTGGTGCCGGGCCCGCGTCGCCGAGACCGAGCGGCGGCTCGCCGAGATCCCCGACGGCCTGCCCGTCGTCCCCGTCAACCACTATCCGCTGCACCGGCACCCGATGGACGTGCTGTGGCACCCCGAGTTCGCCATGTGGTGCGGCACCGGGCTCACGGCGGACTGGCACCGCAGGTTCCGGATCGAGACCATGGTCTACGGCCATCTCCACATCCCGCGGACCACCTGGCACGAGGGCGTGCGCTTCGAGGAGGTGTCGGTGGGCTACCCCCGGGAATGGCGCAAGCGGACGCAGCCGCCGGGCCGGCTGCGCCGCATCCTGCCCAGGGAGGCCGGGACCGAGTGATCGAGGAGCTGTTGCCGGAGTCGGTGGTGGCGGTGGAGGCCTTCGGCGAGGAGGGCGTCCGCGAGTTCGGGAACGCGCCGCTGTACCCGCAGGAGGAGGCGCTGGTGGCCCGTGCGGTCGCCAAGCGCCGTCGCGAGTTCACCGTCGTACGCGCCTGTGCCCGGCGCGCCATGGAGAAGCTCGGCGTGCCCGCACAGGCCGTGCTGCCCGGCGAGCGCGGCGCCCCGCAGTGGCCGGACGGCCTGACGGGCAGCATGACCCACTGCGAGGGCTACTGCGCGGCCGCCCTCGTCCGGGCCGCCGACCTGGCGTCCCTCGGTATCGACGCCGAACCCCACGAGCCCCTTCCCGACGGCGTCCTGTCCGCCGTCGCCCTGCCCGCCGAGGTGGAGCGGCTCGGCGCGCTGGCCGCGGGGCGTCCCGAGGTGCACTGGGACCGGCTGCTGTTCAGTGCCAAGGAGTCCGTCTACAAGGCGTGGTTCCCCCTCACCCGCAAGTGGCTGGACTTCAGCGAGGCGGACATCGACCTCACCCACGCCACCGGCCCCGCCGGGGACGCGCACGGCGTCTTCCGCGCCCGGCTGCTGGTCCCCGGACCGGTGGTCGGCGGCCACCGGCTCGGGCACTTCGACGGCCGCTGGACCGTCCGGCGGGGGCTGGTGGCCACGGCGGTCACCGTGCACCACGGCTGAGGCGTCGACCGCCCTCCGGGGTCACCGGCCCGGGCACCAACCGTGCAGCAGCCGGAAGAACTCCTCCTCGTTGCCCGCCAGGCCCGCGGCGGCCAGCGCCTGTTCCGCCTCGGCCAGGACGGCGGGCGGGACCACCGGGGGCAGCCGGTCCTGCGGCGCAGCGGGGGCGCCGACGCCCTCGTCGTCCCCCTCGTCGCCGAAGGCGGCACGGACGGTGTGCAGCAGCCGCAGGTAGGCCTGGACGGCGGTGCGCTCGCGGTCGGTGAGTACGGCAGTGGGCATCGATCGGCTCTCCCCGTGTCGGCGTCGTGTCCCCCGCGCCCGACGGCGCGTACGCCCCCGTACGGCGGCGCACCCCCCAGCTTGCCGCCCACCACTGACAATCCGGCCTGACCCGACCTTGGTTCGCCCGCTTAGCGGAGGCGAAACCTCCTTGAAATCCCCTGGCGGAAAGGGGTTCTACGCTGAGGTGAAGGCTTTCGGCGGACGGCCGGCGGCCAGGGCGACAGGAGGCGAGCGGGTGGTCGATGTCCCGCAGTGGCGGCCGGCGCGCGGCACCCGGCTGCGCCCGGTGGGCGACGCGGAACTGGAGTTGCGGTACCGGGTCGTGCACGGTTACCGGCGTGCCTTCCGCATGGCCGGCGAGGGCCCGGCGCTGGTCCTCGTCCACGGCATCGGCGACTCCTCGCAGACCTGGGCCGAACTGATCCCCGACCTCGCCCGCACCCATACCGTCATCGCCCCCGACCTCCTCGGTCACGGCGCCTCCGACAAGCCCCGCGCCGACTACTCGGTGGCCGCGTACGCCAACGGTCTGCGCGATCTGCTCAGCGCGCTCGGCATCGAGTCGGCGACCCTGGTCGGGCACTCGCTGGGCGGCGGAGTGGCGATGCAGTTCGCCTACCAGTTCCCCGAGCGCACCGAACGGCTGATCCTCGTCAGCGCGGGCGGAGTCGGCCGGGAGGTCAACCCCGCCCTGCGGCTGGTCTCGCTGCCGGGCGCCCATCTGGCGCTGCCCGCCCTCCGGTTGCCCGGCGCACGCTTCCAGGTCGGCCTCGCCGTCGGTCTGATGAAACTGCTGGACACCGATCTCGGCCAGGACGCCCCCGACCTGCTCCACCTCGTCGACGCCCTGCCGGACGAGACCGCGCGCAACGCCTTCATCCGCACCCTGCGCGCGGTCGTCGACTGGCGCGGCCAGGTCGTCACGATGCTCGACCGCTGCTATCTGACGGCCGGCATGCCGACGATGCTGCTGTGGGGCGACCGGGACAGCGTGGTGCCCGTGCGGCACGCGTACGGCGCCCACGAGGCGATGCCCGGCAGCCGGCTGGAGATCTTCGAGGGAGCCGGCCACTTCCCGTTCCACAGCGACCCCGCCCGGTTCCGCGCCCTCGTCGAGGAGTTCACCCGCACCACGGCCCCGGCCGACTGGAGCCGCGACCACTGGCGCCGGCTGCTGCGCGAGGGCCGGCCCGGGACGGGGACGGCGGGTCCGCCGGACGGCGCGGCACGGAACCTGCGCGGGGCGAGCGAGCGCAGCGCCACCTGACGGCCGTGCAAGGGGGTCCGGGAGGCAGCTGCCCGGGCTTGCGGTCGGTCCAGTGCCCGGGCTTGCGGTCCAGCGCCCGGGAATGCGGTCCAGCGCCCGGGCAGGCTGGCCTACGGTCCCAGATAGCCGAGCGACGCCTCTATCCGGCCGGCCAGGTGGTCCCGCTGGCCCCGTTCCCGCGGTGACGAACCCGGCAGCCAGATACGGCACTTGCTGGCCAGCAGCAGGCCGAAGCTCTCGGCCTCCTTCTCGTCGGTCAGGTCGAAACGGGTGCGCGCGGCGACGCTGCGCACCGTCGCCTGGAGATCCGCCCCGTCGCTGAGCAGACGGGCCGCGACCGCGGCGCCCTCGACGTGGTGGCCGCAGTGGCCCGCCTTCATGTGCCACAGCTCGTGCCCCAGGATCACCAACTGATGTTCGGGCGCGGTGCGTTCCTCGATGACGACGAGGTCCTGGTCGGCCATGTCCAGCCACAGCCCGCTGGCCGTGTCGGCCGGGAAGGAGGCCATGCGGAAATGCACGGGGCGGCCGCGCCGTCTGCTCATCCCGGCGCACAGGGCGGTGTACAGGTCGGCCGGCACGGCGGGGGCCGGCAGGGTCAGTTCCGCGACCAGCTCGCCGCTGAGACGGCGCATTTCCCTCGCGATGCTCACAGTTCTCCCCCGGATCACGACTCGGGCCGCTTCACGCTCTCCAGGAGCATGTCCAGCCACTCGGCGACCTTGTCGCGGTGCTGGTCGGTGGGCAGCTGAGCGGCCCGCCACGCGATCCCGCGTACGCCGTGGTCCTGCAGCAGCCGCTCCAGCGGGTCCGCGGCGGCCGCGGCCGCCTCCCGCGCGGCGAGCTTCTGGAGCAGCTCCTGCTCGATGTGCTGCAGGGCTCCCGCGAGCGCCTCCGGGTCCTCGGCCGTGAGGAAGCCGGCGTGCACGCGGAAGAAGCGCTGGAGGGCGTCGCAGTGCTCCATCGTGGGCCGTCGGTCGCCGTTGATGAGGGCGCCCGCCTGCTGGCGCGACATGCCGGCGCCGTCGGCGATCTCCTGCTGGGTGTACCTACGGCCGTTCGGCTTGAGCCGGGTACGGCGCAGCAGGTCCAGGCGCTGCAGGAAGCGGGCCTGTACATCGGGCTCACCGGCGGGCCGGCCGCTGAGCAGGGCCTTGACCACCGACTCCGGGACACCGGAGGCGACGGACAGCCGCCCGGTGCCGAAGACCTCAGCGTGCGGCACGCCCAGCCGGTCGGCGAGCGCGGCGACCCGGGCGACGACGGCCGCCATCAGCACCGTCGCCGCGGCGCCCGGAACCTCGAAGCCATCCTCCGCCACCGACAGGTCTCCTAGGTCTCTCACGTCCCTCTCACAGGCACACGATCACCAATACTGACGGTCGCCGTGAACTGCGTGGAGGGTAACGGGTTTTTCGAACTCACATCCAGGTCTCGCCACAACTGTGGCCAATTTCAGCCGTCAACCAGCATGGAATGCCACGATAGTTGACACCGCTCGCGTCGGGGCAGCAGGATCGGGACGCCGCGTGAAGGCCGCATAGGCAAGAGGGGTGACCTCCCGATGGCATATCAGGCAGGAGGGCAGCGGTCCGCACCGCGGCCCGTCCCCGAGAGTCTCGAGGCCCAGGCGTATCTGCAGGACTACGCCACATACCTGGAGGCCGTCCCCTTCCCGTCCGTCGTCCTCGACCACCGCTGGGACGTCGTTCTCTCCAACGACGCTTTCGCGTCACTTTTCCGGGACGTGGGCCCGCATCCGACGGCCCTGCCCGGCGACAACTTCCTGCGTTTCGTCCTCTTCCATCCCGATGCCCCCTCGGTCCTCGGCGACCACGAGCCCGGCTGGTGCCTGCCGATGCTCGCCCGCTTCGCCGCGGCCATGGAGCGGCACGGTCACGACCACGGGCTCCAGGCGATCCGCCGCGACATCGCCCAGGATCCGATCATGGAGGCGGCCTACCGGCACGGGCTGCCGCACTGGATCCGCGCGGTCGGCGAGGAGGCCGTCGAGCACGACGGGGCGGTCCGGCCCCTGCTGCACCCCGACCCCCGCTGGGGCGCCACGGAGTGCCGCATCGTGGCCGACACCCCGAGGACTCTGCAGGAGATGGGGTACACCCGGCTGACGATGGTGCTGCGCGCCAACCGCCCGGCTCCCGTGCTCCGCAGAACGCGCGGCGCGCGCCGAACCGCGAGCCACCTCAGCGTGGTCCCGGCCTCCGAGGCCTGACCGGGCACCGTCGGCGTTCAGGTCGCCGACGGCGCCCTGGTCGGCACCGGGCGCACGGTCAGTGCGGGGGAGGCGTGTCCGACTTCGTGAGGCGGTCCACCGGAGTCCCGCGCTTCGCCGCCTGGACCTGCTCGTAGACATGGGTCCGCAGTTCCGCGAAGCGCGGGGCCACCCGTGTGTGCAACTGGTCGCGCTCCGGCGGGAGGTCGACCTTCAGCTGTTCCCGGACGACCGTCGGGGAGGCGGACAGGACGACGACCCGCTCACCGAGGTAGACGGCCTCGTCGATGTCGTGCGTGACGAACAGGATGGTGATCCCGCGTTCCCTCCAGAGTCCCCGGACCAGGTCCTCCAGATCGGCGCGGGTCTGCGCGTCCACCGCCGCGAACGGCTCGTCCATCAGCAGGACCCGGGGCTCGTGGGCGAGCGCCCGGGCGATCGCCACCCGCTGCTGCATCCCGCCCGACAGCTGCCACGGGTACGCGGAGACCGCGTCCTCCAGGCCGACCGAGCGGAGGGCGTCCATGACCAGCTCCCGCCGCCGCGCCTTGGACAACCCCTTCTGCTTCAGCGGAAGTTCGACGTTCGCGCCGACCCGCATCCACGGGAAGAGGCTCCGCCCGTACTCCTGGAAGACGAACGCCATGTCCGGCGGTGGTCCGGTCACCTTCCGGCCCTCCAGGAGCACTTCGCCGGAGGTCGGGGTGAGCAGCCCGGCCATGCACTTCAGCAGGGTCGTCTTGCCGCAGCCCGACGGGCCGACGAGACAGACCAGTTCACCCGCCTCGACGGTGAAGGTGAGGTCGCGCACCGCCTCGACCCGGCGTCCGGACCCCTCGTAGACCTTCCGCAGGCCGGACACAGCAAGACGCGGGTGCATGGAACGCCCTTTCGCGAGGGTCACGGGGACCGCCGGGTGGATGCGCGCAGACCGTGGTACCAGCCGAGCACCCGGCGCTCGACGACCTGCAGGAGCACCGACAGGACGAAGCCCAGGAGGCCGAGCACCAGGATTCCGGTCCACATGTCGGGTATGGCGAAACCCCGTTGGAACTGCACGATGGTGAAGCCGAGCCCGTTGCTCGCGGCGAACATCTCGCTGATGACCATTAGGATGATGCCGATCGACAGCGCCTGGCGCAGCCCCGCGAAGATCTGCGGGCTCGCCGACGGCAGCACCACGCCGCGCAACCGGGCGACGCCCGTGATGCCGTACGACCGTGCCGTCTCCGCCATCACCGGGTCCACCGCCCGCACGCCCTCGACCGTGTTGAGCAGGACCGGCCACACGCAGCCGCTCGCGATGACGACGACCTTCATGGTGTCGCCGATGCCCGCGAACAGCATGATGACCGGCACCAGGACGGGCGGCGGCACCGCCCGCAGGAACTCCAGGACCGGCTCGCACACCGCCCGCACCCGCCGGTAGGACCCGATGACCGTGCCCAGCGCGACCCCGACGACGGCAGCCGTCGCGTAGCCGCCGAGGAGCCGCAGCACGCTAGGCCGCACATCGGTGCGCAGCCGCTCCGCCGTCCACACGTCGGGGAAGGTCTTCAGGATCGTGCGCAGCGGCGGCCAGTACACGTTCGTGCTGTCGTCGGAGGCGATCCACCACGCGGCGAGCAGCACGGCCGGCAGGGCGAGCGTGAGAAGCAGCCGCCGCAGGACGCGCCGCCAGGCTCCCGACGCCGGCCGGAGCGGGGATGTCCCGGTCACACCGCCACCTCCCCGCGCACCGACTGGTGCCAGGCCAGTGCGCGCCGCTCCACCGTCCGGGCGCCCACGTTGATCAGCAGCCCCAGCACCCCGGTGACGACGATCAGGGCGTACATCTCGGGGACCGCCTGAGAAGTCTGCGCGACAGCGATGCGTGCGCCCAACCCCGGTGCCCCGATGACCAGTTCGGCGGTGATGACGAGGATCAGCGCGACGGCCGCGGCGAGCCGCACGCCGGTCATGACGTACGGCAGCGCGGTCGGCCACAGCACGTGCCGGACCCGCGCCCAGGTGCCGAGCCCGTAGGAGCGGGCGGTCTCCTCGGCGACCGGGTCGACGTCCTGGACGCCGTGCAGGACCTGGATCAGGATCTGCCAGAAGGAGGCGTAGACGACCAGCAGCAGGACCGAGCGCAGTTCGGTGCCGTACAGGAGCACGGCGAGGGGGATCAGGGCGACCGACGGGATCGGGCGCAGGAACTCGACGGTCGAGGCCGTCGCCTCGCGGAGACAGGGGACGACGGAGATCAGTACACCGGCCACGATCCCGGCTCCCACCGCGATCGCCAGACCGAGGGCCCAGGCGGTGAGGGTGTCGCCGAGCGCCGTCCAGAAGGCGGAGTCGGCGAGTTCGTCGCCGAGCGCCCCGGCGACGCGGCTGGTCGGCGGGAAGTAGGCCTCCTTGACCAGGCCGAGCCGCGGCACCGCCTCGCCCAGGGCGAGGAAGGCCGCGAGCCCGGCCGTACCGAGTGCGAGGTTCTCGCCTCTCACGGCAGCAGCTTCTCCAGGTCCGGGGTCGACTTGAAGAGTTTGTCCTGCTCGCCGAGCTTCTCCAGCGCCTCGATCGACGAACGGTTGGCCTCGGCGGGCCACTTGGGCAGTGTCACCTGCGCCAGCACCGCCGTCGGGATCTTGGTGTACGTGGTGACGATCTGCCGCACCTCGTCCGGGTGCGCGTCGGCGTAGGCGAGGGACTCCGCGGTGGCCTCCTGGAACTTCTTCACCAGGTCCGGGTTCTTCTGCGCGTACTGCGTGGAGGTGAAGTACATGGCGACGGTGAGGTCCGGGGCCACGTCCACCAGCGGCGAGGCGATCTCCACACCGCCCTGGCTCTTGACGGTCGCGAGGGCCGGTTCGACGACCATCGCCGCGTCGATCTGCCCGCTGTCCAGGGCGGCGGGCATCTGGTCGAAGGCCAGCTCGACGAACTTCACCCGGTCCGGGTCGCCGCCCGCCTTGCGCACCGACTCGCGCACCGCGGTCTCGTTGATGTTCTTGAGGGTGTTGATGGCGACCTTCTTGCCCTCCAGGTCCTTGGCGGACTTGAGCGGGCTGCCCTTCTTCACCGTGATCGCCCCGAAGTCCTTGCCCTGCACGCCCGTCGAGGCGATGCCGTTCGAAACGGCCTGCACGGGCACGTTGTTGGACTGCGCGACCAGCAGGGAGGTCATGTTGCTGAAGCCGAACTGGAACTGGCCGCTGACGACGCCGGGCACGATCGCCGCGCCGCCCTGCGCGGTGGTGATCGACAGCTTCAGGCCGTGCTTCTCGTAGAAGCCCTGCTCCACGCCCAGATAGACGGGCGCTACGTCGACGATGGGGATGAGTCCGAGTTTGACGGTCGTGGTGCCGGCGGACGACGAACTCCCGGTGGACGTACCGGAGTCGTCGGACGAGCCACAGGCCGCCGTGGCGAGCAGGAAGGTGCCGGCCGCGAGACCGGCGAACAGACGACGCAAGGCTCCTCCTGTGCAGAGAACGGGTGTTCCGACAGGCTGTGCGCACACCGCACAGTAGTGCTCAACTGGCGTGCAGGGAACGTAGAGCCCGCCGTCCGACGGGGTCAATGGGTTTAGCTGACGAAATTGTTGACAGTTGGGAGGGTGGTATGTCCATCCCGGCCCGAGCACCGCACTTCGTGAGGTCCTTCGAGCGGGGCCTCGCCGTGATCCGCTCCTTCGACGCCGCGCACCCCGCACGCACCCTCAGCGAAGTCGCCCGCGCCTGCGGGCTGCCCCGGGCGGCCGCCCGGCGCCTGCTGCTCACCCTCGTGGATCTCGGATACGTCCACGGCGACGGCCGGCTCTTCCGGCTCACCCCGCGGGTGCTGGAACTCGGCTACGCCTACCTGGCCGGCCTCACGCTGCCGCAGGTCGCCGAGCCGCATCTGGAGCACCTCGTCGTACAGGTGAAGGAATCCTCTTCGCTGTGCGTCCTGGACGGCGACGACATCGTCCACATCGCCCGGGTGCCGACCGCCCGCATCATGTCGGCCGTCGTCACGGTCGGCACCCGCTTCCCGGCGCACGTCACCTCGGTGGGCCGGGTGATGCTCGCAGCCCTTGCGGACGCCGAGCTCGAACTCCGCCTGAACCGGGCGGAGCTGCGCCCGCTCACCGCACGGACGCTGGTCGCGCCGGAGGATCTGCGGGCGGAACTGAAACGGGTACGGCGGCAGGGGTACGCCCTGGTCGACCAGGAACTGGAGGAGGGGCTGCGGTCGGTGGGCGCCCCGGTGCGCGGCCGGGACGGCGCGGTGGTGGCCGCCGTGAACATAGCCGTCCACGCCGGCCGCACCTCGGTGGCCGCCGTCCGCCGGGATCTGCTGCCGCCGTTGCTGGCGGCCGTGGCACGGATCGAGGCCGACCTGCGGATCACCGACCCGACAGGAGCCGCCGCCACACCTCCCGTCGCCGGCCCGGCGAGAGGCGCCGCCGCCCCTCGGATCACAGATCCAGGACCAGCTTGCGCCCCCGGCACCGGGACACGCAGATCATCATCGTCTCCCCGGCCTCCCGCTCCTGCGGGCTGAGGACGGAGTCCCGGTGCTCCGGCGTGCCCTCGAGCACGTCGGTCTCACAGGTGCCGCAGGTGCCCTCCGCGCAGGAGTAGAGCACCTCGACCCCCGCCGCGCGCACGGTGTCCAGCACGGACACGCCCGCCGCGACGGTCAGGGTCCGGCCGCTCTGCGCGAGCTCGACCTCGAACTCACCGTCCTGACCGCCGGGTTGTTCCCTCGCCTGGAACCGTTCGACCTGGAGCGCGTCGGCCGGACAGCGCTCCTGCACGGCGTCCAGCAGCGGGCCCGGGCCGCAGCAGTAGACGAGGGTGCCCTCGGGCAGCGCGTCGAGCACGGAACCGAGGTCGAGCAGACCGCTCTCGTCCTGCGGGGCGACGGTGACCCGGTCGCCGTACCGCGCCAACTCCCCGGCGAACGCCATGGAGGCCCGGGTGCGGCCGCCGTAGAGAAGGCTCCACTCGGCGCCCGCCGCCTCGGCCGCAGCGAGCATCGGCAGGATCGGGGTGATCCCGATACCGCCCGCGACGAAGCGGTAGCGGGCTGCCGGGCGCAGCGCGAAGTGGTTGCGCGGGCCGCGCACCCGAACCTTGTCGCCCGGCCTCAACTGCTCGTGCACCAGGGCGGATCCGCCCCGCCCGGCCGGCTCGCGCAACACCGCTATCCGCCACGCGGACCGGTCGGCCGGATCGCCGCACAGCGAGTACTGGCGCTCCAGCTCCGGGCCGAGGACGAGGTCCACATGGGCGCCCGGCTCCCAGACCGGGAGCGGCTCGCCCAGCGGGTGGCGCAGGGTGAGGGCGAGCACCCCGTCGGCGGCGAACTCGCGGCTCGCGACGACCAGTTCGGCTTCGTACACGTTCATGAGTCGTTTCCTCGCGGCCGGTGTCCTTCGGGGTGGCCGAGCATCCACTCCCACATCTCGACCGGGTCCTGCGAGGTGTGCTCGGCGCCGCAGTGACAGATGCCGTGCAGCACGTCGGTGCCCGGCAGCCAGTCGATGCGGTAGATCTCGCCGGTGGGACCCGTGCTCACAGGACCTTCTCCGCGGGCTTGTCGCCCTCCTCCACCAGCCGGGCGAGGATCCGGCGCGCGGCCAGGCCGCCGGTGTCGATGTTGATGCTCAGCTCCTGGTAGCCGGTGCGTTCCGAACCGAGCGTGCGCTGCAGGAGGTTGAGCGCGTCGACGTCCTGCATGACCACCGTGTGGTTGTTGCCCCGCAGGAACGCGGTGACCTCGTCGTCGTCCGTCGCCCAGTCCCGCGAGACCATCCAGAAGTCGTACACCTTGCCGTCGGCGGACGGCGTGATCGCATAGGTGATCTCGGTGTGGAAGCCGTTCGGGTCGCTGCCGTCGGCCTCGGGCAGGACGCCCACGGGCGCGATCCGGCTGTGCAGCAGGTACAGACAGGGCGCGTGGTACTCGATGTCCTGCCAGCGGGTGATCCGGCCCTCGATACCGGTCGAACGGGCGTAGAACGGCGGGCACTCGGCGTCGGCCATGTGCCGGCTCACCCGCACGATCCCCGCGCCCTCGTCGACCTCGGTGGTGATCGGCGTCTCGGCGACCTCGGGGGTGCCGATGTAACCGCCGTGCAGATACGTCTCGTGGGAGAGGTCGAGGAGGTTGTCGACGAGCAGCCCGTAGTCCGCGTCGATGGGCTCCATGCCCTGGACGGTGGTCCAGCCGGGGGAGTCGAGGTGCCGGGCACGCGGGATCGTCCGTGGGTCGGCGAGCCCCGGGTCACCGATCCACACCCACACCAGGGAGTCCTGCTCGACCACCGGGTAGGAGGTGACCCGGGCGGTGCGCGGGATGCGTTTCTGCCCCGGCACGTACACACAGGCGCCGGTCGTGTCGTACGTGAAGCCGTGGTAGCCGCACACGATGCGGTCGCCGTCGAGCCGGCTCTCCGACAGCGGGAAGCGGCGGTGCACACAGCGGTCGTGCAGTGCGACGGGCGTCCCGTCCTCCTCCGTCCGGTAGAAGACGAGCGGCTCGCCCAGAATCGTCCGCCCGAGCAACTCCTCGCGCCCGACCTCCGTGCTGTAGGCGGCGACGTACCACTGGTTCCTGGCGAATGCGGTGGTGTGCGGCATCGTTGCGGCTCCCGTCTCTGGTGGTGGTCGCATCGTCGGGGCGGCCGTCACGGGGGCGCAATACGGCTTCCGTCTCGCGGAAGGGCCGGTGTAAAAGGCCTGTTCAGAGGTTTGATCTGGATGCGCCCCGGAGGCCGACCCCAGCGGAATGCGTAGCCGTGCCTTGTGTTCCACGCCTACGAATCGTGTTGCTGCAGGAGTTCGTGCTCGTCGCCGTGGCCGATGTGGAGGTAGGCGAGGTGGACAGCGGGAGGGCCCGCAGGAGGTGCAGAACCTCATGCCGGAGCGGGGGAGACTTCGGTAAGAGGGGCTGGAATCAGCTGCTCCGCCCAGATGACCTCGCCTTCGCGGTTGTGCCGTGTGCCCCAGTGTTCGGTGACTTGGGCGACGAGGTGCAGGAGCATCGCGACAGGCGCGGTGACGGTTGCACCGTCGCGGCCCTCAGCGGCGACGGTGCCCGTCAACCAGCGGACATCGAAACAGAGTTCGGGGCAGGGATCGGACTGACCGGGCACCGGCTCGACGCGGCCGAAGCGCTGTACACGGGGCGGCCACGCACTTCGTCCCCGCGGACGGGCTCGACGCGGTCGGCGATGCCCTGGCCGACAACCCCTGGCGACCCGGTGGATGTCGTCCTCAACCGCCTCGCCGGCCGCTCCCCGGTGGGGGCGAGCAGACCGGCGCAGGTACGCGGGGACGTGGACTGGGCGTTTGGCGCGCCGACCCTCGGCGAGATCGAGAAACGCCTGCGCCGCCTCGGCACCCCCTGGGCGGCAGCCGCGCCGGCCGCCTTGGAGTCCGCCTCGCGGCGGAGCCTGGAGATCACGCACGCCCTGCTGGCCCGGGGCAGGCGGCGCACCGTGCGCGAGTGCCTGGGCCACGAACTGGCCCTCACGCGCACGACCATCCGCACGCCGGACTTCGTGGAGGGCGTCCGTGGCGGCCCTGGTCGACAAGGACCGCACTCCCGACCGGCAACGTACGTCGCTCGACGGACGGACGCTGCCGCCCTGAGCATGTCTGCCCACGCACGCGTGGCGGTCCGTCCGCCGTGATCACACTCCTGACACGCAACGGGTGCGTGGGCTTGACCACGGCTCGGGTCGGCGTAGAACCGTGTGGCGCGCTGCGTCGCGAGCCGTACGGCGTGCGGAACGGCACCGAGACGCCTGCGGCGGCGGCTCTCCGCGACCGTAGGCGCCATGGGACCGCCTACGGCGTCGTCGCTCCCTCCGGTGACCGTGCCGGACGGAGGGTCGGCGGCCCGGCCTGGTCTCAGCCGTGGTCGGGCACCATCGAGACCACGACCTTGCCGGCCTTGGTGCGGCCCTGCTCGACGTGTGCCATCGCTTCGAGTGTCTGGTCGAAGGGGAAGGTGCTGTCGATGACCGGGCGGAGTTTCCCGCTGTCGTAGAGGGCGCCGAGTTTGCGCAGCTGGGAGCCGTCGGCCTGCATGAAGAAGAACTGGTAGCGCACGCCCAGGGCCTCGGCCCGCTTACGGATCTTGCGACTGAGCGTGTTCATGACCAGGCCCAGGAAGGAGGGGGCGCCGAGCTGCTCGGCGAAGCCGGCGTCCGGCGGACCGACGACACTGATGGCCAGGCCGCCGGGCTTCAGCACGGTCAGCGACTTCTCGAGGTTCGCCCCGCCCAGGGAGTCCAGCACCAGGTCGTAGCCGGACAGTACCTTCGAGAAGTCCTCCTGGGTGTAGTCGACGACGACGTCGGCGCCGAGGCTCCTGACCAACTTCTCGGTCTCGGTGTTCGTGGTCGTCGCCACGGTGGCGCCGAGGTGCTTGGCGAGCTGGATGACTGTCGAGCCGAGGCCACCGGCACCGGCGTGGATGAGCACCTTCTGACCCGGCTTCACGTGGGCACGGTCGACGAGGACCTGCCAGGCGGCCAGGGCCACCAGCGGAACCGCGGCTGCCTCTTGGAGGGTGAGGGAGGCCGGCTTGGGCGCGACGTCGTCCATGTCGATCGCGATGAACTCCGCGAAACCGCCGATCCGCAGGTCGCGCGGACGGGCGTATACCTCGTCGCCGACTGTGAGGCCGTGTACGGCGGAGCCGACCCGCGTCACGACGCCGGCCACGTCGTGACCGAGCACGAACGGACGCTTGTACTTCAGGAGCTGCCTGAACTCCCCGTTGCGGACCATTTTGTCCAGCGGGTTGATGCTGGCGGCGCTCACTCTGACCAGGACGTCGCGGTCTCCGACCGTGGGCTCGGGTACTACTGCGGCGCGCGCGCCGTCCTTGCCGTACTCCTCGACGACGAATGCCTTCATGCCGGCCGCCTTTCTGCGTGGGTCTTCCGGTAGTCGATTTGATTCTTCGCGCAGGTCCCCCTGCGCGCCCGTTTCTCGCATGCGGCCGGGTTGAGGTGCTGGGCATGACGCTACCTACTGAGTATAGAAAAGTAAACTCAGCTAGGACTGGGGTCACCCCCATGGACGCGGAGGACCGAAGCTCTTCAGGACGCCGGCATGGACCCCCGTCTCGACCGGGACATGTCGAACTGCTCGATTGCCCGGACCCTTGAGGTCGTCGGTGAGAAGTGGACGATCCTGATCCTGCGCGAGGTCTGGTACGGCTCGTCCCGTTTCAGCGACTTCGAACCCGTCCTCCGCTGTCCTCGCAACCTCCTCGCGGCGCGGCTCCGGATGCTGGTGAGGAAGGGATCCTGGCCACCGAGACCTACAAGGAACCAGGCTCGCGGAGCCGGCCGAAGTACGTGATCACGCCCAAGGGCATGGCCCTCGTCCCGGCGGTGATGGGGCTCCCGCGGTGGGGCGACCGCTACCGCGCCCATCCGGAGGGTCCGGCCGTACTGGCGCCGGCACCGCGGATGCGGCGCGCACGTCGACGCCCGGATCCGCTGCGAACGAGGCCACGCCGTGCGGGCGGAAGACATCGAGAGCGTCACCGGCCCTGCATTTCGCGTGAGGCCCGCCGGGTGAGCTGAGCGCGGTTGCGCCAGGAGCTCGCGGTGGCTCGGTCTGCCGGTGGGTTCGGTCTGCCGGGGTGTGCCCACTCCGTCTGGCCGCGGGCCTGGTGGAGGCGGACCTTGGTGCGCGGTCGCCGTAGCGGGACACGGAGCGCCGGCGGCGGTTGTGGGCGGGGAGCGGTCCAGGAAGCGCAGGGCGCACATGCCCGCTCACCCGTGGCGTCGGCCCCGGTCGAATGACCCGTGTTCAGGATTCCGGGTCAAGGCCTTGTGATGCGGTCAGGGCTTTGTGGGCCGATTCCAGGATCTTCTCCGACAGTTCTGTGCCCGCAGTGGCCCGGGCAAGCAGGATCGCGCCGACCAGAGTGGCCACCACGGGAAGGCCGTCGGTGGCGTCGGTAGACAGCCACGCGGCGAATTCCTGGACACCGGCTGCGTACGTTTCGCGCACCTCCCCGGCTGTGGGCTCGCGAGCCATGTCCCCCGCGAACCCCGCCGTGGGACAACCGGTGCCGGGCTGGTCGCGGTGCTCGGCCGACAGGTAGAAGTCGACGAGGGCGCCGCGCGCGATGTCGTGATCGCCGTGGGCCGTATCGAACTCCGCCAGGAGTAGGTCAAGGTCCCCGAAGGCGGCTTGAGCCGCCTCGGCCACCAGGGCTTCCTTGGAGGGGAACTGCTTGTAGAAGCCGCCCGTGGTCAGCCCGATGGACTTCATCAGATCGGCGACGCTGATGCCGTTCACGCCGCGCTCCCGGAAGAGCTGGGAGGCCGCGGCGACCGCGCGCCTGCGGTTCTCGAGCGCTTGTGCTTGCGAAACGCGACTCATCAGGCACCTGCCCACGATAGATAGTAAAGTGCATCTATCGTACGCGAAGTGTCGGCGGGCGGCCGCAGCGCCCCTCTTTCCGTACGGCTCTCTCTCGTCGCAAGGCGAGGAGCTCGTGGGCCGCATCCGGACCGGCGGCGACTTCCGACCGTGCGATGCCTGCGTTCCCGGGTGCGGTTGAGAGCAGACGCCGATGCGAAAGCTCGTGGAGCGCATGTACAGCGGCTGACGGAGCCTTTCAGCACCTCTGGCGACAAGTGGGCCCCGTCCCTGGGCTCGTGAGTCCAAACGCGGTAAGCCGAGGGGCTGTCGAGCCGAGGGCCGCGCTGCTCGCCCCTCAGTGGCCGGGGGTGATCCGACGCTGGTTGGAGGCGGATCACGTCGTGCTCGGCGGGTGTGCGGCATGCGTGTCTGCGCAGGGGTGTCGTTCGCCGTGCCCGCGCGCTCGTCGTGAGGGCGGTACACGAAACCGTCCACGCCGACCATGCGCCCGAGGAGTCCCCATCCGGATCTGATCGACTGTCGACCCTGTGGCCCCGCGCTTGCGCGTCGAGCAGTCTCCGACCGCGGGCGGTGGCCGACGGCGTCGGGGCCGTTGACTGGACCGCTTTAGATATCTATCGTAATCTAAAGCGAGGCCGACGCTTCGGCCCCACTCATCCGCCAGACCAGAAATGAGATCCACCCCATGACCACGCAGAACAAGACCGCTGTCGTCACCGGCGCGTCCGCCGGCCTGGGTACCGCCTACGCGCAGCGGCTTGCCGACCGGGGCTACGACCTGATCCTCGTGGCCCGGAACACTGCGCGGCTGGAAACGCTGGCGTCGGACATCCGCAGCCGTACGGGCCGCGCAGTGGACGTCGTCACCGCCGACCTCACCGATGCGGCGCAGATCTCCGTGGTCGAGGAGCGTCTGCGGACGGACGAGAGCATCGCGATACTGATCAACAACGCCGGCGGGGGGCTGTTCGCCCCGCTGGCAACCTCCGACGCCGCGGCCTCCGAGGCACTGATCAACCTCAACGTGACCTCGCTGACCAGGCTGACCACCGCGGTCCTGCCGGGCCTGACGGCCCGCGGGCACGGCACCGTGGTGAACATCTCCTCTGCCCTGGCTCTCAACATCCTGCCCGTCAGCGCCGTCTACAGCGGCACCAAGAGCTACGTGCTGACGTTCACCCAGGCCCTGCAGCAGGAACTCGCCGAGAGCCCCGTCACGGTGCAGGCCGTGCTGCCGGGCGCTGTCCGCACGGAGTTCTGGGACGGCTCCGGCGCCGACCTCGGGGCGTTCCCCGATGAGTGGATCATGAGCGCGGACGACGTCGTCGACGCGGCGCTCGCCGGCCTCGACGCCGGGGAGCCCGTCACCATCCCGTCACTGCCGCAGATCAGCGACTGGGAGTCGTTCGAGAAGGCGCGTCAGACGCTCGTGCCGAACCTGTCGCTGAGGGTCCCGGCCGATCGCTACCGTGGCTGACCGCCGCTCCGACGCCGGTGCGGGAGTCCTTTTGTGACAACGGTGCGGCCGCTGCCGCACACGACCGATGCGTCCTGGGGCGTGGGTGAGGACCGACGCACTCGGCGTCCTTTCTGGACGGACAGCCGGGGCCCAGCCCTCCATTGGCGGCGGCCGCGTCCGCGGCAAGCTCCTCCGCACCGTCGACTGCCCCGCCGCGCGGTCTGCCTTCCACGGTGGAAGGTCACCAGGCCCGTCCCGGCCGGTCACCGTGTACGCGCTACTCACGGCAGCCCGGCGCCCCGCAACTCTCTTCCCCTTACATCTTGAGGAAAACCGATGTTGAACGCCCTGTGGAACCCGATCGTCGCCGGGGAGATCTCCCTGTCGCACCGTCTGGCGATGGCCCCCATGACGCGGGACCGGTCCACCCCGGAAGGCATACCCACCGAGCTGAACGCCGAGTACTACGCCCAGCGTGCCTCGCACGCCCTGATCATCACCGAGGGCACCCAGCCCAACGCCGATGGGCAGGGCTACCTGCTCACCCCCGGCATCTACTCCGAGGAGCACATCGCCGGCTGGCGCAAGGTCACCGACGCCGTACACAAGGCCGACGGACGCATCGTCATCCAGCTCATGCACGCCGGACGGATGTCCCACCCCGACAACACCCCCCACCACCGGCAGCCGGTCGCCCCCTCCCCGGTCCAGCCGTCGGGCATCATGTTCACCCCGTCCGGCCCTCAGGAGCTGCCGGTACCGCGCGGGCTGTCCACCGAGGAGGTCGCCGCGACGGTCGACGACTTCCGGCGCGCCGCCGCGGCCGCCATCGCGGCCGGCGCCGACGGGGTCGAGATCCACGGCGCCAACGGCTACCTCGTGCACCAGTTCCTCGCCGACAACACCAACCAGCGCACCGACCAGTACGGCGGCTCCATCGACAACCGCATCCGCTTCGCCGTCGAGATCGCCACCGCCGTGGCCGAGGAGATCGGCGCCGGCCGCACCGGCTTCCGGATCTCTCCCGGCAACCCGTTCAACGACATCGTGGAGAGCGACACCCACGAGCTGTACCCGTCACTCGTGCGCGCCCTCGCCCCGCTCGACCTCGCCTACCTCCACATCGGCCACGGCGGCGACGACGAACTCCTGCACACCCTCCGCAAGCTGTGGCCGACCACCCTCGTCCTCAACCGGGCCGGCACCGACATCGCCACCCGCGCCAAGGACATCGAAGACGGCCTGGCCGACGTCGTCACCGTCGGCGTGATGGCACTCGCCAACCCCGACCTCGTCGAGCGTGTACGCACCGGCGCACCCCTGAACACCCCCGACCCCGCCACCTTCTACGGCGGCGGCGAGGCCGGCTACACCGACTACCCCACCCACGCCGCCTGACAATCCCCGGCGATACCGGTCCTGGCGGGCCGGTATCGCCACATGGCCCCATGGAGGTACCACGTGTCCGAGCACGCTGCTGTTGAACTGAGCCCGGAAGCGATCGAATTCGCGGAGTGGCTGGCCGCAGGGCAGAATCCCCCGTCCGAACTGGATGCGGCGCGCATCCAGGCGGAGCAAGTCCATCTCGCGGCCCGGGAGCCGGAAGGCGTCACCTATCGGGAGGTGGACGCGGGCGGCGTTCCGGGAATCTGGTGCGAACCCGTCGACGCCAACACCGACTACGTCCTCCTGCACACCCACGCCGGGGGCTCCGTGCTGGCGTCAGCACACGTCGACCGAAAGCTCGCAGGCCATATCGCCAAGGCCGCAGGGGCCCCCGTACTGGTCCTGGACTTCCGGCGGGCACCGGAACACAAGTACCCGGCTCAGGTGGACGACGCGGAGGCGGCCTTCAACTGGTTGCTCTCCGAAGGGTATGAGCCCGGAAACATCATCACGATCGGCCACTCGATCGGCGGGTTCATCGCCGTCGCCCTGGCGCTTCGCCTCCGCGACGACAAGCAGCCCCTGCCCGGCGCCATCGTGTCGATTTCCCCCTGGTGCGACCTCGAGATCGCCAACGAGACCATCGCGACCAACGCCGGGACGGACAAGATCCTCGGCAAGGAGCTGCTGGAGTTCTTCCGGGATGCCTGGATCGGCGGCACGGGCATCGAGTTCACGGACACCCGGATCAATCTGAACCGGGCGGACCTGAGCGGTCTGCCCCCGACCCTCGTCTCCTGGGGAACGTACGAGGTCCTGGCCGGCGAGGACGAGGAGTTCGCCGCCCGCGTCAAGGACGCCGGAATCGACACGGCGACCGTGGTGGTCCCCGGCGGCCAGCACTCGTACGTCTACGGTGCCGGCCGGATTCCGGAGACCGACGCCGCCATCGCACAGATCGGCGCGTGGGTCCGGGAGAAGACGAAGATCTGAGCGAGCGGTCCGGGTGCGGCAGTCGCAAGATCCGCGCGCCTGCCGGACCGGGACGGTGGACGGACGCCGACACCGCCTGCGGCAGCGCGCAGGTCGGGGACGCCCGGGACCTCGTCCCGGTCCGGCAGGCGACGGTCGGGACGGCTGACGACGACAGCGGCTTCAGCTACGCGCGCGCACCGCCGTGCGCGACCAAGCTCGCCGACTTTCGGGTCGCCGTCCTGGCCGAGGATCCGTCGCGTCCCGTCGACAGCGACGTCGCCGCAGCCGTCGACGACGTACTCACCGTGCTGCGGACAACCGGCGCAAGGGCCCCAGTCCAGCCGACGAGCCTCCCCGCCGACCTCGAGCTCTCGACGCCGCGGCCGACCGGGTCGCGAACCTGCTCGTCTCGCGTGGCATCCAGCCGGGTGACAAGCGGCCGAAGGCTGTGGCGAATCCTTCCTGATCGAGGGCGGTGGCGAGCCGTGGGCCGGGGACGGGACGCCGGAGTCGTACGCCGTGGTCGTCGCCGAGCAGCGGGTGACGTTCCAGACGGTCGAGCGCGACGAGGACGACACCGCGGTGGTCCCCTGCACCTCTCGGCCGCTTCGCGGCTGAGGCGACAACGAGTGGGCCGGCTGCGGGCTCGGCCTCGCTGTCCTGCAGATCTACCGCACAGGTCTGACGCTCACCGTAGAACTCGCTCATCGGTGCGGCCGGTGTCCGGCGACGGCGGCGGCGAGGACCGCCTGGCGCTGAACCCTGCGACCGGAGCGCCCATCGAGTTCGGTTCGGCGGGGCACCGAACTCGATCGTGCGCCGAGGGGTAACGGCGGCGGAGCGCAACACCCGGCTGATGTCTCACGGCTGTCCGGCCCGCCCGCGAGGTCGATGGCTCACGACCCGAGGCGGGCGCCTGTTCCCAGCCGGGCGGTCACGTCACGGGGAGTGAGGGTGGAGTGTTCCGTGGAGCACTCGACGACGACGCGGACCGGGCCGTCGCACTCGGTGTGGCGGACGTCCAGTAGAGGACCCTCGGAGCCGAGGGTGTATGCCTCGCCCCACTGGCTCAGCGCCATCAGGACGGGCCACAGGTCCCAGCCCTTGCGGGTCAGGCGGTATTCGTTGCGGGAGCGGGTGCCGGGCTCCTGGTAGGGGACGGTCTTCAGGATGCCGGCCGAGGTCAGCTTGCGGAGGCGGTCGCTGAGGACGGCCTCCGACAGGCCGATGTGGCGGTGGAAGTCGTCGAAGCGGCGCACTCCGTTGACGGCGTCACGCAGGATCAGCAGCGTCCACTTCTCCCCGATCACGTCGAGCGTGCGCTGGACGGGGCAGTTCTCGGTGCTCGCCTCAAGCCACTCCATCCCGCCATCGTAAGGGACCTGCCTTCGTCATTGACAGTCAGGTGGCCAAAAGCCTAGCTTCACTTGAGAAAGTCAGCTGACAGTCAGAGGGAAGGGCGCTGGACCGTGGGGCGAACGCGTACGTATCACTGGGACGATCCCGCGATCTCGGCGGAGGCCGCCGGGCGCATGGCCGGCATCGACTTCCTGCGCGAGGTGCAGGCGGGGCGGCTGCCGAGGGCGCCGATCAGCCATACCGTCGACTTCGCCCTGGACGAGGTGGAGCCCGGCAGGGCGGTCTTCTCGCTGACGCCGGGCGAGGAGCACTACAACCCGATCGGCAGCGTGCACGGCGGTGTCTACGCCACGCTGCTCGACTCGGCGGCGGGCTGCGCCGTCCAGTCCCTCCTCCCCGAGGGCATGGGGTACACCTCGCTCGACCTGACGGTGAAGTTCCTGCGGCGGGTCACCGTGGACACGGGCACGGTGCGCGCCATCGGCACGGTCGTCAGCAAGGGCCGCCAAACCGCCCTCGCCCAGGCCCAGTTGGTCGACGCGAAGGGCCGTCTCCTCGCCCACGCCACCAGCAGTTGCATGCTCTTCCCGGTGCCCGCCCCTCGGGTGTGACTCCGTGGGCAGGGCCCTCGGGCTGTGGGGCGGCCGGGACACCAGGGGCGCGTCGATATGCCACTCGGCGGCGGCCCGCTGCCCCTCGGTGACTCGTCGGTTGTGAGGCTGGTGCGTGTCGCGGTCATGCCTGGGCGGACGGGAGCAGGTGGACGGCGTCCTGGGCGACGGGCGCCGGCTCGCCTGTGGGTCGGTGGGCGAGCTTCATGGTGACGGCCGGCGCCATGAAGCTCGCCGACAGGCGAGTTCGGATGCCGGGTCCGTGCCTGCCCTCACTGGTGAAGGCCCGACGCTCGCCCGTCGTCCTTGCCGCAGGGGGCGCTGGCGACGAAAAGGCGGCCGAGCGTCGCCGCTGTCGACTCTTTGGAGTACGTTCGCAATACCATAGACTGGTGAAGTCGGTGGAGGGCAACCGGTCCTCGCGGCCGGCGAAGGAGTGTGTGCTGTGGTGCGGTACGGAAAAGAGCACAAGTCGGAGACGAGGCGGCGGATCATCGAGACGGCGGGCCGCCGGTTCAAGCAAGACGGTATCGACGGCTCCGGGGTCTCGACGCTCATGAAGGACGCGGGGCTGACCAATGGGGCCTTCTACGCTCATTTCGAATCCAAAGACGACCTCGTCACCACGGCAATCGCCGCCCAGTTGAGGGCGCAGGCCGAGAGCGTCGTCGCGCGGGCTGCGCCTGGCCGTACCGGACTCGAGCAGATTGTGCGTGCGTACCTGTCGCCCCGGCACCGCGACAGCCTGGGCGACGGCTGCCCCAACGCCGCCCTGCTCGACGAGATCGGGCGCTGCACCGACACGACCAGGCAGGCATACACCGACGGCGTGCTGGTCCTCATCGACGGCATTGCCACCCGCATGGCACCCGAGGCCCCGTCCTCCGCACGTGTGAAGGCGCTCAGCCTCCTCGGCCTGATGGCCGGGACACTGCAGCTCTCCCGCGCCTTGACCGACAGCCAACTCGCCCATGAACTCCTCGATCAGGGGATAAGCAACGCCCTCGCCCTGCTGGACGCCGGGCAGCGCATCTGACGCACCACATCCCTGGCCCCAGGCTGGTCCTCATTGAGCACGATCGGCTGCCTCGCCGGTGCGGCCGCCCGCACCTCCACCGAGGCGCGCAGCACACTCGCGTCCGAATCCGTATCCCGCGCCCCTCGACGGCATCCGGACCAAGGCGCGGTGGTGCTCAGTGCGTGGGGGACAGGGCGCCGCGGAGGGTGCGCCGGTAGGTGAGGGATGAGACGCCGACGGCGGCACGCAGGTGTTCTCGTAGTGACGTGCCACCGGCGAAGCCGACTCGGCCGGCGATCTCGTCCACGGGCTGGTCGGTGGTTTTCATGTCATGAAGCCTTCGGCGCCGCCATGCGGCAGCGGTTCCCGGACGCCACGTTCGACGTCCGGCGGGCCCTGTCCGAGGGCGACCTGGTGCTCCTGCACTCCAGTGGCGTCCTGGTCCCCGGCGCCCCCGGGATGGCCGTCTTCGACATCTTCCGCTTCCAGGACGGGAAGACCGCCGAGCGCTGGGACATCCTCCAGGAGGTGCTCGCCTGGTGGGACGGGGCCGGCCGGGGCGTCGCGGAGATTCATCCACGGTCGCGGCGATCACTGGCTCGGCGCTCCCGGACTGTCCGAACGGTTCCCTGACGGCGTGGCCCGTGCGGCGGCCGGAACCAGGGCCCACATGGCCGCCCTGGCCACTGGGGAGTCCCGTGCGGAGTTCTGGGACGCGCTGTTCCCCGGTCGGATCCCGACGACCCCGTCGACGTCCAGGTCGTCGCAGTCCTGTCCGGTGGTGCGCCCTGCGGCACCCGTTGTGATCCCGAACCGTTCGCTTGCCGTTCCGGGTGATGCGAGGGCCGGCCGTCACGGTCGGCTGCTCGTCGTCCGCGCGTGCTCCTTCCCGTAACGCAGACCATGTTTCCCGGAGCTTTCTCGGGTCGCCGGACGTGACCCCTTGCCGCCGACCGACGATCCCCATATAGTCGTACGAACGTAAGACATACGGACGTAATTCAAACCAGGGAGTTCGTGATGGCGACAACTCGGCCAGTGGTGCTCGTGACAGGTGCCTCATCGGGGATCGGCAAGGAGGCGGCCCGCGCCTTCGTCGCGGCGGGTTTCGAGGTGATCGGAACCGGCCGCAAGACCTCCGGACTCACCCCGCCCGCCGGTGTGACGTACCTCGATCTCGACGTGGCCGGTGACGACTCGGCCACCGCCGCGGTCGCAGCGGTGATCGACCGGTTCGGGCGCATCGACGTCCTGGTCAACAACGCGGGCATCGGCTCGGCGGGCGCCGTGGAGGAGAACTCCGTCACCCAGGCCCAGAACGTCCTGAACATCAACGTCCTCGGCGTCATCCGCATGACGAAGGCCGTCCTGCCGCACATGCGCGCCCAGGGTGGCGGACGCGTCATCAACATCTCGTCCGTCCTCGGGGTCGCCCCCCAGCCCTTCATGGCCGTCTACGTCGCCGCGAAACACGCCATCGAGGGCTACTCCGAGTCGCTGGACCACGAGGTCCGCGAGCACGGCGTCCGGGTCCTCCTCGTCCAGCCCGCCTTCACCAGGACCAGCTTCGACACCAACGCCGCGCAGCCCGACACCCCGCTGCCTCTGTACGCGGAGCGACGGCGCATCTTCGACGAGGTGATCGCGGACGCGATGAAGGACGGCGACGACCCCGCCGTCGTCGCCAAGGTGATCGTCACCGCGGCCACCGACAAGAAGCCGAAGCTGCGATACACCGCCGGTCCGCTGGCCTCACGCGTCACCACGGCGCGCCGCCTCGTCCCCGCCGGAGTGTTCGACAAGCAGATCCGCAAGAACAATCGCCTGCCCACCTGACCTCCCGGTCCGGCCTCAAGGGCGCCGATCCCACCCGGATGTCTCCCGGTGCCCGACATCTCTGATGTCTCCGAAGTCCGTTGACCAGTCAGTCGTTGATTTGCTTCGCCCAGCTCAAGGCCATCCACCGCTGGGGACTCGCACGGTCCCAGGACCTCTCCGTCATCCGTCAGCCCGTGTTCATCGCCAACGGCGAGAGCGACAGGATGGTGCCGACGAAGAACTCGTTCGAACTGGCCCGGCGACTGCCGAACGCCGACCTGGTCGTCTACCCCGACGCCGGCCACGGAGGCATCTTCCAGTTCCACGAGCAGTTCGTGGCGGAAGCCCTCGACTTCCTTGAGCGGTAGTGGGCGTCAGGGGCGGGCGGTACGTGCGCCGGGGGCGTTGGGGGCCTCTCCGGCCCAGGTGGTCGACGCCCGTCAATCGGTCATGAGCCGAGGTGGGAGAGGCCGCTTCACCAGTCCTCGAGTGGCCGCGAGTGGCGATGCCCGGACGTGTGGAACGGTTGTCGCATCCGGGCTCGGCTCAATGCCCTCGCGCATCGCCCGGCGGGGGTCGCCCACCCCGCTGTCGCGGCTCGGTCGTCACTCTCGGTTCATGAACGTGCGCGCGTTCTCGATTTCCCTGCTCGAGGACCTCGTCGGCGAACTCACGGTCGGCGAGGGCGCGGGACGGTCGCAGCGTCCCCCGCCATCATGGTGAAGAGCCCGATGGCCTTGCCGCGAGCGGACTGTGGATCCGCAGGGGCCAGACGGCCGGCGGTCTCTTCCACGACGGCCGTCGCGCCTTCGGTGTGCGCCTGCTTGGTGACGTCCGCGCAACGGCCGATCTCGTCGAGCAGTGCGGCGGAGGGGCATCCGGTGCCGGGCCGGGCACGGTGCTCGGGCGCCAGATGGCCGCGAACGAAGTCCTCGAGTCCCTGTCGGCCGTGACTTCCTCGTCGGTGAGGGGTGTGCGCTTCGCCGGGCGCTGGGCGACATCACGGACCAGTGGCTGGGTATCTAAAAGTAAACTCAAACTCGGTTAGAATCGCTTCCATGGATGCGTGGACCGAAGTTCTTCAAGGCACCGGCATGGACGACAGACTCGACCGGGACACGTCCAACTGCTCGATCGCGCGGACTCTTGAGGTCGTGGGCGAGAAGTGGACGATCCTGATCCTGCGCGAGGTCTGGTACGGCTCGTCCCGCTTCAGCGACTTCGAACGCGTCCTCGGCTGTCCTCGCAACCTTCTCGCGGCACGGCTCCGGATGCTGGTGGAGGAAGGGATCCTGGCGACCGAGACGTACAAGGAGCCCGGCTCGCGGAGTCGGCCGAAGTATGTGATCACCTCTAAGGGCATGGATCTGGTGCCGGCCGTGATGGGGCTGCTGCAGTGGGGTGACCGTTACCGTGCCGACCCGGAGGGGCCGGCCGTACTGGCGCGACACCGCGAGTGCGGCGCGCACGTCGATGTCCAGATCCGCTGCGAACGAGGCCACGCGGTGCAGGCGAAGGACATCGAGAGCGTCCCCGGCCCGGCCTTTCGTCCGAGGTCGCCCGAGTGAGGCTGAGGACTCCTCCGTCAGCTTTCCGGGATCCGGCCACTCTGTCGTGTACGCGCTTGGTGGAGGCGGACAGGGCGATGGCTCAAATGGAGTACTGAGTACAAGAGTTCAGGATCACCGCCGGCCAGGCCGAAAATCCCCCGCGTCGCCCCTCAGGCGGTTGCCAGGTCCTGGCCGGGCAGGTCTTCGGGGAGCAGGGTGCGCAGGTCCTCCAGGCCTGGGACGGCCATGGCGCCGAGCCGACCGGCCTGCCGGGTCATCATGGCGTCCATCAGTTGGCGGGCCGTGCGCGCGTTGCCGAAGGAGCGGTCGCGGGGAATGGCGTCGATGTAGGCGTGCAGGGAGCGCAGGGTGTCCGAGCCGACGTCGTAGCCGGAGCCGGCGGCGATCCTGCCGATGATGGCGACGAGTTCGTCCGTGGTGTAGTGCTCGAACTCGACGATCCGGCTGAAGCGGGAGGCGAGGCCGGGGTTGGAGGACAGGAAGCGGCCCATCTCCTCGGTGTAGCCGGCGGCGATCACCACCACCTCGTCGCGGTGGTCCTCCATCAGCTTCAACAGGGTGTCGACGGCCTCCCGGCCGAAGTCCGAAGCAGCGGACTCGGGGGTCAGGGTGTACGCCTCGTCGATGAACAGCACACCGCCCAGGGCTCGTTCGAAGGCCTCCTTGGTGAGCTGCGCGGTGTGCCCGACGTACCGGCCGACCAGGTCGGCGCGGGCCACCTCCACCAGCTGGCCCTTGGGCAGGACGTCCAGGGAGCGCAGCAGGTCGGCGTAGATCCGGGCGACGGTGGTCTTGCCGGTGCCGGGCGGACCGGAGAAGACCAGGTGCCGGCCGACGCTGGGGGTGGGCAGGCCGACTGCCCGCCGGTGCCTGGCGGCGGTGAGCACGTTCACCAGGGCGGTCACCTCACGCTTGACGGCGGACAGGCCGATCATGGCGCTCAGTTCGGCCAGCAGCTGCGCGGAGTCGGGGACCGCGTCCGCGTCGGCGGCGCTGTCCCCTCCCACGTCCTCGGGCAGCAGCAGCGACAGGTCGCTCTCGGCGGGGGAGTCCATGGAGCCCAGCCGGAACGCCTGCCGGTCCACCATCTCCTCGAACACCTTGCGGGCGGCGCGGCCGTTGCCGAACGTCGCGTCGCGCGGCATCCGTTCGTAGAGCCGGGCGAGCGCGTCCGAGGTGTGCGGGTCGAGTTCGTAGCGGTGGGTCTCGCACATGGTGCGGGTGATGGTGACCAGTTCGTCCACCGAGTAGTTGGCGAAGTCGATGGTGCGGGTGAAGCGGGAGGCGAGGCCGGGGTTGGAGGACAGGAAGCGGCCCATCTCCGCGGTGTAGCCGGCGGCGATCACCACCACGTCGTCGCGGTGGTCCTCCATCAGCTTCAACAGGGTGTCGATGGCCTCCCGGCCGAAGTCGGCGCCGGAGTTGCCGCTGTCGGACAGCAGGGTGTACGCCTCGTCGACGAACAGCACACCGCCCAGAGCCCGTTCGAAGGCCTCGGTGGTCTTGATGGCCGTGCCGCCGATGATCTGCGCGACCAGGTCGGCCCGGGACACCTCGACCAGGTGCCCGGAGCGCAGCACGCCGAGTTCGGCGAGGATGCCGCCGTAGAGCCGGGCGACGGTGGTCTTGCCGGTGCCGGGCGGGCCGGAGAAGACCAGGTGCCGGCTCATCGGCGGGGTGGGCATGCCGAGTCTGGCACGACGCTGGGCGAGTTCGTTGAGGTTGACCAGGGTGCGTACCTGCCGCTTGACGTCGGCCAGCCCGACCAGGACCTCCAGTTCGTCCAGCGGGCCGGCGGGCGCGGCCGGCCTGTGGTCGCCGACGGCGCCTGGCCCACTTCCGGTGACGGCGCCCCACTCGTCGGCGAGGGTGTTGCCGCTGCTGCTCAGCCGTTCCACGGTGAGCCGCTCACCCGGCCGGGTCTGGCGCAGACCCGCGCCCCGGTTGTCCTGGACGACGCAGCCGACCACCGAGACGGGCTCCGCGCTGTCCACCCGGATGCCGTCGCCGGTGCTGCGGCTGATCCGGCAGCCGTCCAGCTCGGCCCGGCCGCCGTCGCCGACCAGCAGCCCGTGCGCTCCGGCGCCGTCGGCGTGGACCCGGGTCAGGGTGAGCCGGCCGCCGCGTTCCACGGCGATGCCGGACCCGTGGCCGCCGTACACCTCGCAGTCGGTGAGGGTGCCGAGGCCGCCGTCGCCGACGGAGACACCGGGCCCGGTGGCGTCACGTACGGTCAGATCCCGGACCACGGGCCGGCCGCCGTCGGCGGTGCGCAGCCCCGCCGCACCCGGTTCGATGACCATGCACTGCTCGAGGCGGCCCCGGCCGTCCTCGGTGATCTCCACACCGTGGCCGCCCGCGCCGGTGATCCTGACCCGCAGCAGGAGGGGGTCTGCGCCGGAGCGCACGGCGACGGCGGTGCCGGCAGGGTCCGCCACGGTCAGGTCCTCGAACTCCGCCTGGGAGCTGCCGGTGAGGAGCACCGCTCCGTCGCTGTCGGCGCAGTCCCGTACGACGGTGCCCCTGAGCAGGGGCGCGCTCGACCCGGTGACCCGGATCGCGGACGCGGCGGCGGAGTCGAACGCGCAGTCCTGGAAGGTGCCCCGGGAGCGCTCGGTGACGGCGAGTCCGCTGTCCTTGGTCCTGCTGGTACGGCAGCGCAGCAGCTCCGGGTCGGCGCCGGCGGCCAGGATGATGCCGGGGCCGGTGGTGTCGGTGACGGTGACGTCCTCCAGGGCGGGACGGTTGGCGCTGGTGACGTAGACGCCGGACGAGGTGTCCTGGACGGTGGTGCGGACGACCCGGGTGGCGGAGCGGCCTTCGAGGGCGACGGCGGGCTTCCCGGTGCCGGAGATGACGCAGGCTTCGACCAGGCCCTGCGCTTCGCCGTTGGCGAGTACGCCGTTGGCCTGGGCGTCGCGGATCGTGCAGTCGCGGACCGTCGTACGGGCTTCCTCGCCCAGCACGACGGCGCTGGTGCCCAGGTTCTCGAACCGGCAGTCGTCGATGACGCTGCCGGTGGGCGCGGTGTCGACGAAGCCGGCGCCCTCCGGGTTGGAGACCCGGCAGTGGCGCATCGCCACCGAGCCCTCCTGGCGGGCGATGACGGCCGTCCAGCCGGAGCCGACGACCGTACAGCCGTCCATGGCGACCTGGCCCCGGGGCGCGTCGACCACCGGCAGGTCCTCGCTGCCGCCGCGCAGGGTCAGGTCGGTGAGCATCACCGCGTCCGCGACGAGGAGTACGGCGGTGCCCTTGCGGGGGCAGATCTCCACGCTGCCCGGGTCGCCGTCGGCGCTGATGGTCACCCGGGTGCGGATGGTGAGGTTCTCGCGGTAGCGGCCGGGGCGGACCCGGATCACCGCGCCCGAGCGTGCCTTGGCCAGGGCCTCGCCGATCGTCCGGAAGTCGTCCGGCCGGTCCGCCGAGACCGTGAGCAACTGCCGTGACACGCAAGGACCTCCTGGTGGGTGGCGCAGTCGCCGGGCTCGCCCGTGGGCGGGGACACGGAAGGAAGGGTACGGCCGGGGTGCGCGGGCACGGGGGCACGCTGCGGGCGGCCAGGGAGATGCCCGCAGCGCAGGTCACGTGAGACCGGGCACCGGCTGCCAGGATCCCCCGCAGGGGCTGCCCGTTGGCCCGGACTGCCCCTTTCAGCAGCGGATTCTGCCCCTGTGGACAACCGGAACGGCGGGCGGCGGGGCCTCACGTAGCATGCGCGCCATGCGACGCGCTGGTGATCGACACCCCCCGGTGGCACGGCTGATGGTCACCGCCCTGCTGACCGCGCTGACCGCCGCCCTGCCGCTAGTGGCCGGAGGGCCGGCCCAGGCCGCCGGCGAGGTGGGGCTGCCCGCGGTGGGTTCCGCACTCCCGGCGGACGGGGCGTGCGCGAAGCCGTCCACCGAGCGGGCCACCGACGCCCCGTGGACCCGGCAGGCACTGGGCCTGACCCGGGTGTGGCAGTTCTCGCGGGGTGCCGGGGTGACCGTCGCGGTCGTGGACACCGGTGTCGGCACGGCCGCCCCCGCGCTCTCCGGCCGGGTCACGGCGGTCGGGGAGGCGGGTACGGACTGTGTGGGGCACGGGACGTTCGCGGCGGGGCTGATCGCCGCCGCCCCCCAGGACGGCACGGGGGTGGCGGGGCTCGCCCCGGAGGCCCGGATCCTCGCGGTGCGCGGCACGGACGGGCGGGGCGCCACCACGCCGGCCCGGCTGGCGACGGCGATCCGTACGGCCGCCGACCAGGGCGCCGGGGTGATCTACGTCGGCCAGGCCCTGGCGGCCGGCAAGGACGAACTGAAGGCCGCCGTCGCCTACGCGGCGCGGCGGGACGCGCTGGTGGTCGCGCCGGTCGCGCCCGACACGCTGCCCGTGGACCCCGGCACGGGCCGTACGGCGTCCGCCGCGCCGGTGTACTGGCCGGCCGCCGCCCCGGGGGCCGTGTCGGTGCTGGACTTCGGCCCGGACGGGGGCCGCCCCGAGGGCGCGCCGCAGGTGGCGGGCGCGGATCTGGCGGCGCCGGGCGACTCGGTGGTGGGCGTCGGGCCTGCGGGGACCGGGCACTTCATCGGCTCGGGCTCGTCCTTCGCAGCCGCGCAGGCGGCCGGGGCGGCGGCCCTGGTGCGGGCCCGGTATCCCGGGCTGTCGGCGGCGGAGACGGCCCACCGGCTGACGTCGGTGGCGTATCCGGCCCTCCCGGCCCGGCTGGATGCGTACGCCTCGCTGTCGGCCGTGCTTGCCGGTGCCGGTTCCCGGGGCGCGGTTCCCGTCGCCGGGCCGGCCGAGTCGGTGGCCTCCGCTCCGGCCGGGCCCCGTGGCCGGGCGCTGCTGGTCGCGGGGGTGGCGGTGGGGGTGGTGGTGCTGGTGGCGGCCGGGGCCGTTGTTCTGCCGAGGGGGCGGGCCCGGGGGTGGCGGGCGGCGGGCGGATAGGTGGGGTGCCGGTGTGTGGAGGGTGAGGGGGTGTGGGGTACGGCCGTCGCAGGCGCACCCCGTACCGACCCCCACCCGGTCAGGACCCCGGTGCCCGGTCCACCAGCCCCGTCTGCATCCGCACCGCCTTGCGCCGGGCAATCCGCGTCGCCCGCCCCGGCGGAAGGTTCTGGCCCTTGACGTTGCCGAGGACGTAGCCCTCCGACGGGGGGCAGGACAGCAGCAGGACAGGGGTGTTGACCTCCTGGAGGCGACGTAGGAGGCTCTCGCCGAGACCGCGGCCGGCGCCGGCCGCGGAGCGGGCGACCACCATGTGGAGGCCGACCTCCCAGCCCAGGGCGAGGTGGGTGAGGAGCGGGTCGAAGGGCTGGTTCATCGGGCCGGTGCCGACCATGTCGTAGTCGTCGACGAGGATGAACAGCCTCGGCCCGTTCCACCAGTCGGCCAGTCGCATCCGGCCGGGCGCGATGTCCGGGCCCGGCACGCGGGCGCCCACCGCCCTGGCGGCCCCGTCGGCGAGGTCCTTCAGCGCGTCGACGGAGACCGCGTGCCCCAGCCGGTACGCGTCGGGGATCGCCTCGACCAGATCGCGCCGGTAGTCCACCAGCATGATCCGGGCCTCGGCCGGCGAGTACCGGTCCATGATCGCCTGCGCCACCAGTCGCAGCGTGTTGGTCTTGCCGCTCTCGGTGTCGCCGACCACGATCATGTGCGGGTTCTCGCCGAAGTCGTGCCACACGGTGGAGAGTTCGTTCTCCTCGATGCCGAGCGGCATCCGGAAGTCGCCCTCGGGGGACGGAAGCTCTGTGGCGGCCAGCAGGGTGGGCAGCATGCGGACCCGGGGGGCGGCCTCGCCCGGCCAGTACTCCTTGACCGCCGAGACCAGCGCCGCGACGCCGTCCGTGAGGTCCTCCGAGTCCTCCACGCCGTCGATGCGGGGCAGGGCCGCGAGGAAGTGCAGTTTGCCTTCCCGGGTCAGGCCGCGCCCGGGGATGCGCGGCACGGTGGCCGCCCGCCGGGCGTCCACCTCGGAGTCCATGGCATCACCCATCCGCAGTTCCAGGTGGGTGCCGGCCTGGTCGCGTACCGCCGCCGTCAGCTCCACCCAGCGGGCGACCGTGACGATCAGGTGGACGCCGTAGTTGAGCCCGCGCGCCGCGATCGCGCTGAACGTCTGGATGTTCCGGTCGAAGTCCTGCCGTACGGTGGACCAGCCGTCGATGACGAGGAAGACGTCGCCGTGCTCCTGGTCGGGGAACTCGCCGGCCGCCCGCCGCCTGCGGTAGGTCGCCATCGAGTCGATGCCGTGGTCGAGGAAGAACTGCTCGCGCGCCGCCAGCAGCGTGGTGACCTCGGCGATGGTACGGCCCACCCGCTCGGTGTCCAGCCGGCTCGCCACCCCCGCCATGTGCGGGAGTCCGGCGAGTCCGGACAGGGTGCCGCCGCCGAAGTCCAGGCAGTAGAACTGCACTTCGCGCGGGGTGTGGGTGAGGGCGAGCGCGGTGAGCAGGGTGCGGACCAGGGTCGACTTGCCGCTCTGCGGGCCGCCCGCGATGGCCACGTTCCCGCCCACTCCGGACAGGTCCACGGTGAGCAGGTCGCGCAGTTGCTCGAAGGGCCGGTCGATGATGCCGATGGGCACGGTCAGCTTGCCGCGCAGCGGCCAGCCGACGGTGGTCAGGCCGAGGTCGTGGTGCGGGGTGAGCGGGGGGAGCACCTGGTCGAGGGTGGACGGCAGGTCCAGCGGCGGAAGCCACACCTGGTGGGCGGGCGGGCCGGAGCCGAGCAGCCGGCCCACGGCCACCGACAGCAGGGTCTCGCCGCCCTCGTCCGGCTGAGGCTCCGGCTCCGGCGCGGGCTCGGCAACCTGCCGGGGCACCACCCAGCCGGCGGTCCAGGGCGCCAACTGGCTCGCCACCCGGGCCTGGTTGGCGCTGCCCCCACGCTCCTCGTACGGCCCGGAGACATACGCGGCGCGGAACCGGGCCAGTGCCTCCACACCGGACTTCAGGAAGCCGCTGCCGGGCTGCGGCGGCAGCTCGTAGGCGTCCGGCACCCCGAGCACGCCCCGGCTCTCCATCGCGGAGAACGTCCGCAGGCCGATGCGGTACGAGAGATGGCTCTCCAACTGGTGCATGCGACCCTCGTCGAGCCGCTGCGAGGCCAGCAGCAGATGGACGCCCAGGGACCGGCCGAGCCGTCCGATCATCACGAAGAGTTCCATGAACTCCCGGTGCGAGGCGAGGAGTTCGCTGAACTCGTCGACCACGACGAAGAGGCTGGGCAGCGGGGCCAGCGGTGTTCCGGAGGCCCGCGCCTTCTCGTAGTCCAGCGCGGAGGTGTGGTTCCCGGCGGCCCGCAGCAGTTCCTGACGGCGGATCAACTCGCCGTGCAGCGCGTCCTTCATCCGGCCCACCAGCGCGGCCTCACCGGCCAGGTTGGTGATGACCGCCGAGGTGTGCGGGAGTTCGTCCAGGCCGAGGAAGGTCGCGCCGCCCTTGAAGTCGACCAGGACGAAGTTCAGCGTCTCCGAGGAGTTGGTCAGCGCCAGCGCCAGCACCAGCGTCCGCAGCAGTTCGCTCTTGCCGGAGCCGGTGGCCCCGATGAGCATGCCGTGCGGGCCCGTGCCGCCCTGCGCGGACTCCTTGATGTCCAGTTCCACCGGGGTGCCGTCGGCGCCGACCGCGATCGGCACCCGCAGCCGCATCGGCCCGGTGTGCCGGGCCCACAGGCCGGCCGGGTCGTGGCGGTGCAGGTCCGGGATGCCCAGGAGGGTGGTCAGTTCGGTGCTCCCGGAGAGCGGCTCGGAGACATCGCCGCCCAGACCGAGCCGGTACGGGGAGATCAGCTTGGCCAGCGTGGTGGCGCCGCGCGGCCCGAACCGGTCGGGGCGGCCCAGCCGGGCCAGCTGCTCCTTGCGCTCCCGGTCGGTGCGGACCAGGTCGAAGGCCTCCTCGGTCACGTCGAAGCGCAGCGTGACCCGGCCCGGCCGCCAGGTCAGCGCGCCGCCCAGGTCGAGCACCACCGTGTTGCGGAAGCCGGCGCCGTCCACCCGGTGCCCGGTGGGCACCGCGCCGCCGTCCACCACGATCACCGTGAACGGCTCCTCCCTGCCGGACGTCGCGTCCGGGTCGAACGACGGCCGTTCCAGGAACTCCGCGCCCAGCAGGTCCTCCAGCTCGTTGAACGAGGAGACGATCATCCGGGCCGGGCCGGCTCCGTCGTGCTCCTGTGGATGCAGGCTGTGCGGCAGCCACTTCACCCACTCCCAGTCCGCCCGCCGCTCGTCCGACACACACAGCGCGATCCATACGTCGTCGGGTGCGTGGAACGCCGCCAACTGGGCCAGCATGGCGCGGGCCAGGGACCGTACGGCCTCCTCGTCGCCCCGGAACAGCACCCGCGCCCAGGCCCGCAGGAAGATCGCGATGGGCTGGTCGGGGACGGTTCCGTAGGCGCGGATGAAACTGCGCAGCGCGTGCGCGGTGAGCGGCTCCATGTCCTCCACCGGGCTGGTCGACAGCGGTGTCAGCCGCAGGCCCAGCTTCTGGTCCCCGACCGCCACCCGGACCTCGCCGAAGTCCTCGTCCTGGGGCCGCCGTTCCCACAGCCGGGTGGTGCCCGCCATCGACCAGAGCGCCGAGGGCGGCGGGTGCCGCCAGGCGAGGGCGCGCTGCTGCTCGGCGACGGTGGCCCGCACCTTGCGCCGGGTCTGGGTGAGATAGCGCAGGTAGTCGCGGCGCTCGCCCTTCAGGCGCTGCTTGCGCTCGCTGTTCTTCCGCATGCTCTGGCCGAGGATCATCACCGCCGACGACAGCACCATCAGGCCCAGCGCCAGGTACAGGAAGCTGCTGTTGGAGCCCTTTCCGCTCGGCCGCATGAACATCAGCATCATCGAGACCGACATCAGCGCCATCGGCAGATAGGTCCAGATCGCCGAACTGTCCGGCACCACCTCGGGCAGCGTCGGCGGTTCCTGGAGGCTCAGCTCGCCCTCGGGCATGTCGGGGCCACGGCGACGGGCCGGCCTGCGGAACAGGACCACACTCAACGGACAGTCTCCTCAGGGAGGCAGGGAGGCAGGGAGGCAGGGAGGCAGGGAGGCAGGAGGCGGGAAGGACGGACCGGGCGGCGCGAACGGCGCGAGCGGGAGGCGGACCGGCCCAGGGGGGCGGGCCGGCCGGGGAGCCCGGTGCACGGGGCGGGCGCCACTCCAGCTAATGTGCGTCATCCCGAACGGCGCCCGCACCACCGGCAACCCGAATTGCCCTTTTGTACAAGGGTGGTTGACACGCCAGGCAGTGCGCGATTCTCATCGGACCAACAAAGCCGATCAAGCCACCCGAAGCCACCCGAAGCCTCTCGAAGCCACTTGAAGCCGACGGATCATCCGTGGATGCCGGGAAGACCCGGCAGAAACGCGAGCCTGCCCTGATGGAGCCTGCCCGATGCCGGACAACCAGACAGCCGGACTCTGCCGTCTGACCGTGCGCGCCCCCAGCAAGAGCATCGACCTCGCGGTGCCCGCCGACGTCCCGGTGGCCGACCTGCTGCCGGCCGTGCTCGGATACGGCGGCGCCGACCTCGGCGAGACCGGCATCGACCACGGCGGCTGGGTGCTCCAGCGGCTCGGCGGCGCACCGCTGGACGAGGAACGCACCCTCGACTCGTACGACCTGCGCGACGGCGAGACCGTCTACCTGCGGCCCCGCGTCGACGCGCTGCCCGAGGCGCACCTGGACGACCTGGTCGACGGGATCTCCACCACCATGCGGGGCCGCCCGTACAGCTGGACCCCGGAGGTGAGCCGGTATGTGCTGCGCGGTGTGGCCGTCGCACTGCTCGCGGGGGGCCTGCTGGTGATCGCCCTGCCCGGCGGACCCGGGTGGCTGCGGGCACTGTGCGCGGCGGGCGGCGGGCTGCTGCTGCTCGCCGGGGCGGCCTCGGCGAGCCGCGCGGTCGGCGACGCGGGCGCGGCCGCGGCCCTGGGCTGCATGGTCAGCCCGTACCTCGCGGTGGCCGGCTGGCTGCTGCCCGGCGGCTCACTGACCGGCCCGCACGGATCCGAGACGCTGGGCTTGCGACTGCTCGCCGCCTGCGCGGCGGGCGCGGGCGGCGCCATCCTGGCGCTGGCGGCGGTGGCGACCTTCGCGGCGCTCTTCCTCGCCCTCGCCGTGATCGCCGTACTCGGTGTGCTCGCCGGGGTCCTGATGGCGGCGGCGGACCTCCCGGCGCACCATGTGGCCGGCATCGTCGCCCTCGTCGCGGTGGTGCTCGGGGCGTTCGTGCCTTCGCTGGCCTTCCGGATGTCGGGACTGCGGATGCCGCCGCTGCCGACCAACGCCCAGCAGCTCCAGGAAGGCATCGAACCCCATCCGACGGCGGTGGTCTCGGCACGCGCGGTGCTCGCCGACGGCTGGATGAGCTCCCTGTACGGCGCCACCGGCGTAGTCTGCGCCGTCTGCCTGGTGCTGCTCGCCGGGCACGACGGCCTGCCGGAGATCACCATGGTGGTCGCGCTGTCCCTGCTGCTGGTGCTGCACGGGCGCGGGCTGGGCAATGTGTGGCAGCGGCTGTTCCTGGTCGTCCCCGGCATCGCCGGGGCGCTGCTGCTGGTCGTCGAACAGGCGGGCGGCGCCTCGCCGGGCGGCCGGCTGCTGACGGCCGGCGCGCTGCTCGCCGCGACTGCCGCTGCCGCGATCACGTCGTGGACGGTGCCGGGGCGGCGGCTGGTGCCCTACTGGGGCCGCGCCGGGGAGATCCTGCACTCCGCCGCGGCGATCAGTCTGTTGCCGCTGGCGCTGTGGGTGCTGGGTGTGTACGGGGCCCTGCGAGGGCTGAACGCGTGAAGTGGGGGAGGGGGCGCCTGCGCGGGCTGCACCCCGCCCCACCTCCCCCCGCCCCTTCCCGAGGAGACACTGTGCGGCTCCGCCGCGAGCGGGGCTGCGCCCCAGATCCCCGTTCGCGGGGGTCCGTCCCCGCAGCCCCGCACCCCCGCGCCTCGAACCCCGACGAGGCTGAAATGTCCCACCCCCCGCCTGACCCGGACGGAGTTCCCTCGTGCAGACCAAACGCGACCAGGTCATGGCGCACATGTTCGTCATGGGCCGGCTCACCTCGGCCATGCTGCGAGCCGATCCGGACGCCCCGGAGAGCCCGCAGGGCAGGACCAACCGGGGGGTGGTGATCGGCATCGTGGTCGCCGTGCTGATCTCCGCCGGCGCGTTCGTGTTCGGGCTGCTGAAGCCCGGCACCAGCGACTCCTGGCGTGCCACCGGCACGCTGGTGGTCGGCAAGGGCACCGGGTCGCGCTACCTGTACCTCGACGGCCGGCTGCGGCCGGTGCGCAACTACGCCTCGGCACGGCTGCTGGTGGGCGCCGAGCTGAAGACCGTGAACGTCGGCGAGGCGTCGCTGGCCGACACGCCGCGCGGGATGCCGGTCGGCATCCCCGGCGCTCCGGACGTACTGCCCGGGGCTGCCGCCCTGGACGGCGCCCCCTGGCAGGTGTGCTCGGGCTCCCTGGCGGGGGACACCGCCGCCACGCTCGGGGTGGCGCGGCGGATCACCGGCACCGGGCTGGGGGAGCGGCAAGGACTGCTGGTGACCGGGCCCGATCGGGAGACCTATCTGGTGTGGCAGGGGAGCCGGTTCCGGCTGGACCGGAAGGGCAATGTCCGTGAGGCCCTGGGTTACGGCTCGCACCAGCCGGTCGCCGTGTCGGCCGCGTTCCTCAACGCCCTGTCGGCGGGGCCGGACCTGACCCCGCCCGCGGTGCCGGGGCGCGGCGGCCCGGGGCCCGAACTGGGCGGCCGTCCGACGCGGGTCGGCGAGGTCTTCACCGTCGCGGCGCCCGGCGCCACCGAGCGGTACTACCTGCTGGGTGCGACAGGCCTGACTCCGCTCACCGCGACCGCCGCCGCGCTGGTGCTGAGCGACCCGGAGACCGTCGCGAAGGTCTACGGGGGCCGTACGGCAACCGCCGTGTCCCTTGAATCCACCACGCTGGCAGGGCACTTGGCGCCGGAGTCCGATGCGACGGAGGCGGGAGCGGGGGCGGCAGCCGGGGGTGCGCTGCCCGCCGCGCCGCCGGAGCCGGTACTGCTGACGGCGGGCCGAACGGCCTGCGCCGCTGTGGAGGCCGGGCAGTCCGGCACCCGGGTGAGCGTCGCCCTGGTCGAAGCGGACGGGCTCGGCCCCACCGCCCAGGCCCCGGGCGAGTGGTTCACGCCGGCCTGTGTCGCGGTCGGCCGGATCACGGTGCCGCCGGGAGGCGGGGCTCTGGTGCACGCGCTGGGCGCGGACGGCTCCGACATCGGCGCGACGCTGTACCTGGTGACCGATACGGGTATGAAGTACCGCGTTCCGTCGGCCGACGCGCTGACCGCGCTCGGTTACAGCGCCGCACAGGCGCAGGGGCTCCCGTCGTCCCTGCTGGCGATGGTGCCCACCGGGCCGGACCTCAGCCCCGAGGCCGCGACGCTCGGCCGGAGCAGCACGACGACCCCGCCGTGCGGGGCCGGCCCTGGGGCCTGAGCTCCGTCGCGGGTGCGGGTGCGGGTGCGGGCCGGGTGCGGGTAGGGGGCGCCTGCGGAGGGCTTCAGCCAACCCGCCCCTTCCCCGAACCGGGACGCTGTCGGGGGCGGAGCCCGGAAGTGCGCGCAGGTGCAAGGCTGCGCGGCCGCAGGTGCAAGGCCGTGGCCCTGGGCTTTGAGCGGGCGCCCGCCGCCTTTTAGCGTCGGTCGTACGTCTGGACCGGCCGGGCCCTACCGCCCGTGTCCGGAGACCACCGCACCCCGGGCCCCGCGTCCGGCGGCGACGACATCCGGAGGAACAGCCTGTGGCACAGATGCAGCAGTCCGAGGTCCGCGCCACCCAGAACGGGATCAACGCCTTGGAGCAGGCGTTCACCAGTGTGCAGACCCGTCGGCAGGACCTTGAGAACACCAAGGCCAACCTCGCCAATGGCCACCAGGGCTCGGACGGCCGGGCGTACCAGGAGCTGCTCGGGCTCTGGGACGAGCAGGCCGAGGTGATCTCCCGGAACCTGCGCGACATGATCAACACCCTGAACGAGACGCTCAAGCAGCAGGGCATCGCCCAGGGCTCGGCGAACGACTCCGTCAACCAGGCGTACAACCAGTCGCAGTCGGTCTTCGACACACTCAGCGGCTGACCGGGCAGCGGCAGCCACCGACCACAGCCTCCCCCACCGCGCGAGACGAGGAAGAAGATGGCCGACTACAACGACGGGTTCATCTACGTCGACTACGCCAGCATGAGCAACGCCGCTGAGGACATGATCCAGCAGACGAGGGCCATTTCCCAGATCCTCACCGACCTGGACTCCGAGCTGACGTCGCTCAAGAACAGCTGGGAGGGTGACGACCGGTCGGTGTACGACGAGAAGCAGGCTTCCTGGCACGCGGCCGTCGAGAAGATGCGGCAGCTGCTGCAGAGCCACTCCGGCCTGCTGACCGACGTGTCGGACAACTACCAGCGGACCGAGCGGGCGCTGACCCAGAGCTGGGAGGGCGTCCGTATCGGGCGCTGACACCCGTGAGGGTGCGTGCGAAGAGGGCGGCTGTCCGTACGGCGATCAGGTGACCTGGTGACGCGAGTGGCCAGGTGACCGGCGACCGTACGGGCCGTCGCCCGTGTGCTGTGCGGTGTGTGCTGTGCACGGCGGCCGGGCGGGGGCGCCGGGCGGGTGGTCGATGGTCGATGGTCGGGCGGATGACGGAGACGAGGGCGTAGGACATGGCGGAATCCGGCAAGACTCCGGTGAAGCTCGACAAGACGGCGGTCAAGCAGTTCCTGACCGAGGAGGTCCGCCCCTTCAAGGAGTCGGTGAAGAAGGTCCTCAAGGAGCCGAACGAGGACGGCGTCCTGCCCCTGCCCTGGCACTCGGCCGAGGCGAAGCACGACTCGACCTCCCCGATCGCCGGCGCCAAGATGCCCTTCGCCATCGGCGGCATGGCCGGGGACGCCAGCGTGCTGCTCAGCTCCAGCCACCTGCTCAGCTCGGTGACCGGGATGATCACCCAGGTCGAGGACATCCTCAAGCTCCAGATCCGGCTCTTCGCCGACATCGAGGACGGCCTGGAGGACACCGTCCACTCGCTGCTCAAGACGCAGGACGGCAACCTCGGTTCCATCAACGGCGAGAAGATGGTGGACGTCTTCATCGACGTCGACGACGACCTGTCCACCATGACCGGTGGGGATGACGAACTATGACGTTCAACATCCTCCACGACGAGTACATCCGTGACCTCACCGACACCGACGACTGGTGGCACCGGGCGGTGGAGCTGCTCACCGGCCTCGCCCCGCTACCGAAGCGCACCACCCTCTTCGAGCAGTGGACCGGCAACCACGGCATCCCGCTGATGCTCGTCGAGCTGACCAAGCAGAAGAGCGTCACCTACGTCGACTTCGACGACCTCGACTGGCGCAGCGAGAACGTGGGCGCCAACATCTCGAAGACCGACTTCGTCATCCCCTTCTACACCAGGGGCGGGGAGGACGGGGAGGGCTCTGAGGTCGCGTACTACAAGGCCCGGATCACCCTGCTGATCAGCAGCTCCTCGGACCCGGCGGACGGCGGCGTCAGGACCGGCGTCGAGGTCAAGAGCAAGTACAAGGAACGCCTGGGTCTGACGGACGACGACCTGATCTGGGACAACAAGAACTTCGTGAAGTACTCCTACGCCGGCGGGCTGGCGCTGAAGACCGCGCTCAACTACGACGACGACGAGGCCGACAACGGCACGTACGGCTTCTACTGGGACGGCATCGACGTGCCGGCCGACGCGTCGGTCGTGCTGCGCACCTTCGACGGGGTGGCCGACTCCTTCGACCGGCTGGCCCGCTTCTTCAAACGGTCCGCCGACGAGACCGAGCGATGGAAGCAGTGGATCGGCACGGAGGACAACAACGCCTGGCAGGGCACGGCCGCAGGCGTCTTCCAGGACCTCATCCACAAGATCGCCAGGGTGTACGAGGGGTACGCCGAGGACACCGTGCGTCATGCGGGCGGCTCGATCCAGGGCCAGAAGATCCGCGAGGCGCGCAAGGCGCTGCGTGACGGGATGAACGACCTCTACTGGGCCTGGGACTACTGGCAGCGGAACTACAGCAATCCGCTGCGCTGGCTGATGGACCGGCTGCTGGAGCTCGCGGAGTGGGTGTGGGACCACAACATCATGAAGATCAACTACACGTCGAGCACGACGAGCGACGGCGACGGGAACTGGACGACGACGAGGGACTACTACACCGAGGGCGGCTTCTCCCAGAACGCCGAACTGGACAACGGCACGCAGGACTTCGGCCGGCTGGACAGTCTCGACACCTGGAAGAAGATCGGCGATCTCGCCGTGCAGCTCTGGCAGGCGGGCGTCACCGAGCATCTCAGCGTCCCCGCCAAGGACATCCTGACGTCGGTGCACAACGCGTGGAGTCCGCAGACCTTCGACATCGGTGAGATCCGCACGCGTACCACCGGCGACACGCTGAAGGCGGACTGGCAGGAGGACCAGGCCAAGAAGGACCAGGCGGAGGCGGACGCGAAGGCGGCCCAGGCCGAGGCGGACGCCAAGGCGGCGGCGGCCGAGGCGGAGGCGAGGTACCAGGCGGACAAGGACGCCGCCGCGGCGGCAGCGGCCGAGGCGGAGGCGAGGTACGAGCGGGACAAGGAAGAGGCCGAGGCGGCGGCGAAGGCGGCGGCGGAGAAGTACGAGCGGGAGAAGGCCGAAGCGGAGGCGGAGGCAGCCGCCAAGGAGGCCGCGGCCGAGGAGAAGTACGAGCGGGAGAAGGCCGAGCAGGAGGCGGAGCAGGCCGAGCAGGAGGAGGCGGCCGACGCCCGCTACCAGCAGGAGAAGGCCGACCAGGAGGCCGCCGAGGCCGAGGCCGAGGAGCGGTACGAGCGGGAACAGGCCGAGCAGGACGCCGAGCAGGCCGAGCAGGAGGCGGCGGCCGACGCCCGCTACCAGCAGGAGAAGGCCGACCAGGAAGCCGCCGAGGCGGAACAGGCCGCGCAGTACCAGCAGGAGCAGGCGAAGCAGGACGCCGCCGAGGCCGAGCAGGCCGCCCAGCAGGAGCAGGAGAAGGCCGAGCAGGAGGCCGCCGAGGCCGAGGCCCAGGAACGGTACGACCAGGAGAAGGCCGAGCAGAAGGCCGAGCAGGAGGAGGCCGCCGCCCAGCAGGCCGCGTACCAGCAGCAGCAGTTCGCCTTCCAGCAGCAGCAGGCGCGGCAGCAGCGGGAGGACCAGGAGCGGGCCCGCAAGGAGGCGGCCGCCGAGCAGGCGGAGCAGGAAGCCGAGCAGGAAGCCGCCGAGGCGGAGCAGAAGGCCGAACAGCAGCAGGCCGAGGCCGAGCAGAAGGCCGAGCAGCAGGCGGCCGAGGAGAAGTACGAGCGCGAGCAGGCCGAGCAGAAGGCGGAGCAGGCCCGGCAGGAGGCGGAGCAGAAGGCGGAGCAGGCCCGGCTGGAGGCCAAGCAGGACGCCCAGCAGGCCGAGCAGGAAGCCGCGCAGGAGGCCCGGTACCAGGAGGAGAAGGCCGAGCAGGCCCAGCAGGAAGCCGAGCAGAAGGCCGAGCAAGCACGGCTGGAGGCCAAGCAGGACGCCCAGCAGGCCGAGGCCGAGGCGAAGCAGGAGGCCCAGCAGGCGGCGGCCGACGCCAGGTACGAGCAGGAGAAGGCCGAGCAGAAGGCCGAACAGGCCCGCCAGGAGGCCAAGCAGGACGCCCAGGCGGCCGAGGCCCAGGCCAGGTACGAGCAGGAACAGGCCGAGCAGAAGGCCGAACAGGCCCGCCAGGAGGCCAAGCAGGACGCCCAGGCGGCCGAGGCCCAGGCCAGGTACGACCAGGAACAGGCCGAGCAGAAGGCCGAACAGGCCCGGCTGGAGGCCAAGGAGGACGCGCTCCGGACCGAGCAGCAGGCCCGGGAGGACGCGCTCCGGACCGAGCAGCAGGCCCGGGAGGACGAGTACCGGCAGCAGCAGCTCCAGGCGCAGGAGGAGTACCAGAGCCGCTACGAGAGCTCGCTCAACGACCCGGCCGACAGCCTGGTCAACGGCCCGGTCAACGGCAGCGGCACGCTGACCAACCCGGACGGCAGCACCTCGTACCTCGACAGCCAGGGCCGGGTGATCACCGACTTCTCCGACGGTACGAAGACCATCGTCGACCCGGACCTGCAGACCTCCACCGTCATCCGCCCCGACGGCCAGTCGACGACCGGCCCCCTCAACGCGGACGAGGTGCTGAACAACCCGGACGGCAGCCGCACTCACGTCGACTCGCAGGGCCAGGTGGTGACGGACTACCCGGACGGCAGCAAGGCGACGATCGACCCGGACAGCGGCGTCACGACCGTCACCGAGCCCAACGGCAGCACGACCAACGGCTATCTGAACAACGGTGGCTCCGGCTACCAGTACCAGGACGCCACCACTCAACTCCCGTCGTACGAGGAGGAGTTGTACGACAACTCCACCAGCGGCGACTCGGCCTCCGACTACCTGGCCGGCAACACCGCCGCCGCGGCCCAACAGCAGCAGCAGTCCCAGATGCCCATGGGCGGCATGCCGTTGAACGGCATGCAGAGCCCCCGGGGTGGGGGTGGCGGCGGGGGCGAGGGCAGTGGCGAGCGGGTCCGCAACGTCATCGACAGCAACGGGGCGATCAGCAACCGCGCCCGGTCCGCGTCCCGGAGCACCAACGGCGGCTTCGACGAGCGCGAGGCGACGGTGGCCACGACCGGCGGGACCCCCTTCATGCCCCCGATGGGCGGCGGCGGGCCCGGCGGTCCCGGCCAGCAGCAGACGGAGAGCGGCGACCGCGTGCGCGACACCTGGGTGCAGGAGGACGAGGACGTGTGGGGCACGGACGAGGGCGGCGCGCCGGCGGTGATCGGCCGGTGAACCGGATGAGGCCGGTGCGGCCGACAGGCGCGATGCGGCCGACAGGCGTGATGCGGCCGATGAGCGCGATGAGCGTGACGAGTCCGATGAGTCCGATGCAGGCGGATCCGAGGAGCGAGTGGTGAACGAGGGAATCAACCAGCAGATAGCCGAGGCCATGGCCCACCTGGAGGCCACCCAGGCCGCCGTGGCCAAGGCGGAGGCCGGGCTGCGCAGCGCCACCGCGACGGCCCGCTCCCGGGACCGCGCCGTGGAGGCCACGGTCGGGGCACAGGGGCAGCTGACGGGTGTGAAGTTCCTGGACGGCAAGTACCAGGGCATGACGGCCACCCAGTTGGCCGCCTCGATGATGGAGGCCGCCGAGCAGGCCCGTACCACGGTCACCCGCCAGGTGATGGACACCTTCGGCCCGCTGATGGGGGCCAATCCGGCGATCCCCGGGGGCCGGGGCATCGAGCTCGACTGGGCGGGGATCTTCGGCGCGGACGCGGTGGGGGGCCGGGGCGGTGCCGCGCGCTCGGCCGGCGACCGGCTGCGCGACGAGATCCACGAGGACGACACCGACACCTCCACAGGCAGGAGCAGGGCATGAGCGTCGGAGAAGGCAGGTTCGTGGCGGACCTCCCCAGGCTGGGCCGGTGCACCGAGGTGATGCGGGGCCTGAGCGAGGAGGTGACCAGCATGTTCGACGACTTCGAGCAGGGCGTACAGCTCTTTTCGGCGTGGCCCGGTGACGGCACGGACCGGCCGTCCCAGCAGTTCCAGATGGGCTGGCACCAGCGCAACGAGGGCATCCGCGCGATCGGCGATCCGACCGAGCAGGCGGTCGTCGGCATGATCGACGCCACCCTGAGCAACCTGCACAGCATCAGGGGCACCAGCCAGTACGCCCAGGACGAGATCAGCGACCACCGGTCCCGGACGGACTCCGTGATGGACGACCTCGACTCCGATTCGGGCTCCGAATCCGGCTCCGACTCCGACACGCGGCACTGAGCAGCGGGCACGGCTGTCGGACATGGAGGAGATCAACTTCCCGCCCGAGGTGGCGGAGCTCCTGAAGTACGTGCTGGGTGTCACGCCCATCACGGCCAGGGAGAACCTCGCGTACGACAGCCGTGTCGTCTACTCCGATCTCGCGATCCGGCTCCGCCGCTTCCGGGACATGCTCAACACGCATGTGCAAGAGGCCGCGCGGGCTCTCCCGCCGGGCGTCGCCGACCCGTACGTGGAGGGCCTCTCCCTCCTCACCGGCAACAACGGGCGCGGCATCGACTACCTGGAGATGTTCGCCCAGCACCTCGACGACTCGGCCGACGGCCAGGTCGGCATCTCCCAGGACGTCCAGCAGGCCAAGTGGGAGATCATCGCCGAATGCATCATGTTCCTCGCGGAGATGGCGCTGCTGACGGCGATGGCGTTCTTCACGGGCGGGACGTCGCTGACCCAGGCGTGGCTCCTGCGGGCCCGGACCACCCTGTCGATCATGATCATCATCGACCGGCTGTCCCGGCTCACCCACCTCGGGCCCAGCCTGGTCGAGGGCATCCAGGAGGCCATCACCACCCTCGCGGTCAACCTCGCCCAGATGGGGCTCAACCCGGAGGACCGCCGGGTCAACAACGTCAACTGGCTCAACGTCGTCAAGTCGTTCGCGTTCGGCGCGATCGCGGGCGGCGTCATCAGTGTGTTCCAGACGCTGGGGAACTTCTTCAAGAACGTCGGCGCCAGGTTCTTCAAGGGTGACCTCCCGAGCGACCTCGGCAAGTTCGACGTGAACCTGCCCACCCCCGGCGGCGGCCCGAACAGCAGGTTCGACATCAGGAACGCGCCCGGCTGGGCGGTGGACGTGGGCATCAGCGGCGCGGCCGAGGGCCTCGGCGAGGGGGCCGCCGGTGCGCTCTACAGCGGCGCATTCGAGGACGAGTGGACCTTCAGCTGGGACACGGTGCTGTACGGCACGACGAGCGGGATCATCGGCGAGGTGGTGGGCGGGGGCCTTGCCGCCGGGGCGCTGGCGCTGCGGGCCAAGTTCATCCCGCCGAAGATCCCGCCGGGCGGGGTCAACGACGGCAACACGTTCCGCGACAACATGGACAGCGGCTGGAGCGGCGACCGGAGCCGCAACGGCTCTGGCGGCGGCGCCGACCGGGTCAACGGGGCCGGCTCCCGCCCTGGTTCGGGCTCCGGTTTCGACTCCGGCTTCGGTTCCGGCGCCGGCTCGGTGCCGCCGGTGAACGCGGGACAGCTTCCCGGGGGCGTTACGGGCGGCTCGCGCACCACTCCGCCGGTGCTGACGCCGCTGCCGACACCGGTCCCGCCGGCGCAGGCACCGCCGCTGTCGGTCCCGCCGGTCGCCGTGCCGACCAGCGGCGGCGGTCCGGCGAACAACGGCTTCACGGACCGCACCGACCACACCGACGACACCGGCCCTTCGAACGGCTCGGACAGCTCGGACAGCTCGGACGGCTCGTCGTCCGTCCGCCCGGACCGCACCTCCTCCGCCGACGGGTTCCCGAACCGGACCACCACCCCCGGAGGCCTCAACAGCTCCCTCCCGCTCCAGACCAACGGCGGGCTGCCCGCCTCGTCCCTGAACACCGCCGGCGCCTCGCGGCCCGTGCTGTCCTCCGGGGTCTCGCCGTACCGCCCGCAGAGCGGGTTCGTCGAGGCGTACGAGGACGAGGCGACCGGCGTGCCCAACGCGCCCGGCACACCCCTGGCGCACCCGCCCGCCGTCACGCCCACCACCACCCCGGCCGGCACGCCCGCCGTCACCCCCGCCACCCTCCCGGGCAGCATCACCAACAGCGGCCAGACCCCCGCCGGGTGGGACAGCAGCCGCGCCCAGGCCGACGCGGCGCAACGCGACGCCTGGCAGGACGAGTTCGACGCCGAGGAGACCCCGGCGGGCCTTCCCGCCGTCACCCCGGCCACCACGCCCGCCACCACCCCGCACAGCCCCGCCACCGGCCAGACCCCCACCGGAGCGGACGCCAACCGCAACCAGACCGACCCGGCGCAACGCGACAACGGGCAGGACCGGTTCGACGGCGAGCCCGGGGCCGAGTCCGACGTCGAGAACACCTTCGCCGACGCCCCGGCCGTCACACCCGCGGTCGCACCCGCAGTCACCCCTGCCACCCTCCCGAGCAGTTCCGCCGCCGGCCACCACCCGCCCGGCTGGGACAGCGCCCGCGCCCAGGCCGACGCGGTGCGCCGCGACCACGTCTGGCAGCAGCAACCCGACGCCCCGGCGGACGTCTCCTCGGCGCCGGCACCGGAGCAGCACAACTCCTCGTCCTTCGAGGTGCGGCGCTTCGTCTTCGAGGGGCAGCCGGTCACGGACCTGACCATCGAGGCGGCGTTCAGCTCCGCCGGCACCCTGACCGACGCCGAGCGGGGCACCGCCTGGTCGGAGCTGGTCGACGGCGTGGACGCGCTGTTCCACACCCCCGCGATCCAACTGCCCGACGGCGACCTGCTGCACATCACCCTCGTGCCGGCCACCGCCGCCCCGTACCTCACGGTGGACCTCACCGGGCCGGCCGGCACCGCCGCCACGTCCGCCGAGCTGGCCCGCCAACTCGCCCAGCGGGCCGGGCTGGACCTCCGCAGCCCGGTGTCCGTCGCCGGGGCGATCGGCCCCCTCCCGGCACTCGCCCTCGCACCGGCCCAGGCGCCGGAGCCGGGCCCGGCGCAGCCCACTCCCACCGCGTCGGGCGCCCTGCCCACGACCCGGGACGTGCCTGCGGCGCCTGCGGATGCGGGGGGCGAGGCGCCTGCGGCGGGCCTTCACCCCACCCCGCCCCTTCCCGCGAGACACTCTGCGGAGCCGCAAAATGTCACTGCCGGGAAGGGGCAGGCAGGGGAACGGCCCGCCGCAGGCGCCCCCCGCACCGCCCCGCCCCCGCCCCGCCCCATCACGTCCGCACCCGTCACGTCCGCCCCAACCCGGAGCGCCCGGCACCGAAACCCGGCCCCGACCCCCGACCCCGAGCCCGAACAGCCCGTACAGCCCGTACAGCCCGTCCTGCAGTACCTCTGGTCCCAGGACCCGGCCCACGGCCGGGGCCCCCTGGACCTGGACGTGCTGACCAGCCAGGTCCTGCACCTGCCCCCGAACGCCCCCGTGACCGCCGCGGACCGGGCCGACCTGATCACGCTCGTACGGGACGCCATCCCCCAGGGCCGGGCCACCAGCCTCGCCGCTCTGGGCGCCCACCACGTCCGTACCGTCACGGCCGCCACCGCCCGCCGCACCCTGTCGCTCAACAGGGGCCACGGGAACGGCCTGAACTGGAGAGACTCCGCCGCCCACGACCTCGGCACCTTCATGGTGGGGAGCAGGCCGCAGGGCGGGCAGGCCACGTACACCCGTGCCCCGTGGCCGGACGACACCATCCCCCTGCTGGCACTGGGAATCCGCGGCGGCCCCGACGGCGTCCGGGTGCCCTGGCCCGGCGGCGGACGGCGGCCCATGTCGATGGAGGAGGTCGTCGAGTACCTCGCCGTCGAGGCGGAGGGACTGGCCCCCGGCGCGCCGATCGTGCTGGCCTGGCCCCGCTCCGGCGACCTGGGCCTGAACCTGCCCGAGCTGTTGGCGTGGCGCACGAACCGGACGGTCTGGTCGTACAGCGGTCACCTCGATCTGACGACCGATCCGGTGACCGGCTTCCCGTTCCTGACCGGGCTGGAGCGGCCCGGCGTCCCGCTGGGCGACTGGGTGCGCAGCCTGCCGACCGACCACCGCCCCCCGGACCCCGCCGACCAGCCTTTCTGGTGGGAACCCCTGTGGCGCACCCGCACCCTCGTCGACCCCGGCCACCAGCGGCACGGCCGGACGTCGTACCAGCCCACCGAGGCGGACATCGCCCAACGCCTGGACGACTACCGCCACTTCAGGACGATCACCACCCGGAGGCACTTCAACCCGGCGACCGGGCAGTTCGTGGGCGCGTTTGAGCCGCCCCCGCGAGCGGACTACGACTTCTTCGCGCACGGCACCCCGGGGTTCGTCGAAGTGCCCCTGACCGACGGCAGAAGCATCGAAGTCCCCGGTCGGGAGTTCAACGCGGCGCTCCGCCGACGGCCCAGCGTGCGCCGTCTCATCGAGCAGAACAGGGAGAGGGTCCGCAGGGGCCTCCCGCGCCTCAGGATGTACTTCGGCCCTTGCTTCGCCGACGGCGTCTCCAGTCTGCCCAGCGGCTGGGCCCTGCCCAGCGGGCCCACGCCGTTCGTCCTCGACCCGCTGTCGAACATCTCCAACGCGCAGGACCTGTCGAACACGACCGGCCTGATCATTCCCAACGGCGGCGAACGGACGGCCGCCATCACCACCACCGCAGGTGGACGGTACGTCCTCGTGTCGTACACCGACGTGCGGAACGGACAGGGCCGGACGCGGGACAGCCACCCGGAGCCGGAAGGGGTGGAGCTGGACGACCGGGCCCGCATCGCGGGGCTGCACCAGGGCCCCGGGCCGGTCCTCGACGTCGACCGGGAGGAGACACTCCGGCTGGTGCGCGCCCTGCGCGAGGTCTTCGGGGACGACATCGACCTGAGCCCCCGCTATCCGGCCCTGCTGGCGTCGACCGGCGCCCTGGAACTGATGCGGCGGGCGGATCCCGTCCTGTCCTGGGCCGCCCCGCACTTCACGCTGGACCTGCTGGAACGGGTCACCACGGCGCACCGGGCCGCGTCGGGCGCCCCGCCCGGCCCGCTGACGGCCCAGGACGTCGAGGCGACGCTGGCCGACGCGGCGACGCGGCTCCGGTTCTTCCCCGGCCTGCCCGTCTCGGCGTTCGTGTACCTGCCGGAGGCGATGTCGGTCGCCGCGCGGACCGGCCCGGCCGGTCCGGCGCACGACGGCGTCCGTACGGTGCTGGGCCTCGACGCGACGACCGAGGTGGACAGCCTGTACCTGTCCGAATACTTCTGGGTGCAGGTCAGGACCGAGGAGGTGTACGCCCGGCACCAGGCCGACCAGCTCGGCTTCGAGGCCCGGATCATGCACCGCCGGCCCCCCGCGCACCCGGGTCGGAGGTGGACCGCCGCGGCCTGGTCGCTGGTGGCCAGGGCCATCGCCACCGGACGCGACCCGCACGACCTGGACGCGCTGGCCGCCTTCTACTTCCAGGACCGCGGGTTCCTGGGCGACGGCACCCGGATCCCCGAATCGGCGATGGTGGCGGGCGGGCGGAACTACGCCGGCACGCCGTTCCCCCACGGCATCGACGCGACCGTCGTCAGGACCTCGGCCACCACCACGTACCCGGCGCCGTGGCAGAGCGGGACGAGCGCCCTCCCGCTGGTCGTCACCGGGGAGGCCCTGGGCAACGGGCTGGTGCGGCTGCGTGACCCGGGCAACCCGAACGGCCCGTGGTACACGGTGTCCGAGGAGGAACTCGTCCACATACTCGCCCGCGACCCCGAGGTGTTCGCCGAGACGCTGGACGTGCCGCTGGTGCTGGCGGTCTCCGGGGTCGGCCGGTTCAACCCGGCCCTGCCCGGCAAGCTGCTCGCCGGGCTGGGCCGGCCGGTGTACTTCAACGACGACGGCGTCACCTGGGACAGCCTCGACGGCCCGGGCCCCGCGGTCATCGACCTGACGGCACCGGACACCGGCGGCTGGCACCGGGCCGCGTATCCGGGCGTCCCGGTGACTCCGCTGACGAACGCGGGTTCGGCGGGGGCCGGAGCCGGGGCCGGGGCCGGGGCGCCTGCGGCGGGCCTTCACCCCACCCCGCGGGGTGGGGTACAGCCAGCCGCAGGCGCCACCCGCACCGCACCGCCCCCACCCCGCCCCATCACGTCCGCCCCCATCACGTCCGCCCCCATCACGTCCGCTCCCGTCACGTCCGCCCCACCGCAGCCCGTCCCCGACCCCGTCCCGACCGTCCTGCAGAACCTCTGGTCCCAGGACCCCGTACGCGGCCAAACCCCCTTGGACCCGGACACCCTGACCAGCCAGGTCCTGCACCTGCCCCCGAACGCCGAGGTGACCGGCAAGAACCGGGCCGACCTGATCGCGCTCGTACGGAACGCCATCGCCCAGGGCAGCGCCGGCAGCCTCGCCGCGCTGGGCGCCCACCACCTCCGCACCGCCGGTCTCTCCCCCGTCCTGTCGCTCAACGGCGGCACCGGCGCCGGCGTGAACTGGGGCTCCACCACCAAGGACGTCTCCACCTACCTGGTGGGGAGTGAGCAGCCCGACGGCACGGTCACGTACGTCCGGGCCCCGTGGACGGTCACGCCTTTGATGGCGCTGGGCGATCGCGGTGGCCCCGGCGGCGTCAAGGTGCCCAGGCCCGCCGGCGGCCGGCGGACCGTGCCGATCGAGGAGATCATCGAGTACCTCGTCGTCGAGGCGAAGGGGCTGGCCCCCGGCGCGCCACTCGTGCTGGCCTGGCCCCACTCCGGCGACCTGGGCCTGGAACCCGTCGAACTGCTGGCCTGGCGCACGAAGCGAACCGTCTGGTCGTACAGCGGTCTGCTCGATCTGACGACCGATCCGGTGACCGGCGAACAGTACCTGACCGGGCTGGAGCGGCCCGGCGAACCGCTGGGCGACTGGGTGCGCAGCCTGCCGACCGACCACCGCCCCCCGGACCCCGCCGACCAGCCTCTCTGGTGGGAAGCCCTGTGGCGCACCCGGACCCTCGTCGACCCCGGCCACCAGCGGCACGGCCGGACGTCGTTCCACCCCACCGAGGACGAGGCCGCCGTACGCCTGAAGCACTACCGCAACTACAAGAGCATCACGACCAGGATGCACTGGAACCCTGCGACCTGGGAGTACGTGGGCACACCCGAGTGGGCCCCGCACGCCGACTACTACCTCATGGCGCACGGCAGGCCGCACGGGGTCAAGGTGCCGCTGACCGACGGCAGGAACATCGACGTCCCCGGAGAGGAGTTCATCCCCGCGCTCCTCCGGCGGCGCAGCGTGCAGGACCTTATGGCGCTCAGCCGGGCCGAGGTCGCCGGGGGCCTCCCGCGCCGCAGGCTGTACTACGGGCCCTGCTTCAGCGACGCCGGCTCCAGCCTGCCCTCCGCATGGGTCCAGTCCGCGGCGCCCCCGCCGTTCACCCTCGACCCGCTGGCGGACATCCCCGACACACAGCACCTGGCGAACAAGTCCGGCCTGGTCATTCCCAACGGCGGCAACCGGACGAACGCCACCGCCACGCTGGATTCGCAGCAGGACGTAGCCCTGTCGTTCACCGACGTGCAGGACGGGCAGGGCTGGGCACGGGAGCGCCACCCGGAGCCGGAAGGGGCGGAGTTGGACGCCCGGGCCCGGAAGGCGCGACTGCACCAGGGCCCGGGGGCGGTCTCCGACGCCGACCGGGTGGAGACGCTCCGGCTGGTGCGCGCCCTGCGCGAGGCCTTCGGGGACGACATCGACCTCCACCCCGACTATCTCGCACTGCTCGCGTTGACCGGCTCACTGGAACTGATGCGGCGGGCGGACCCCGACCTGTCCACGGCCGCCCCGCACTTCACCATGGACCTGCTGTACCGGGTCGTCGAGGTGCACAAGGCCGCATCGGGCGCCACTCCCGGCCCCCTGACGGCCCAGGACATCGAGACGGCGCTGAGCGACGCGTCGCATGCCTGGCACACCCGGGGCTCGACCCTCTCGGCGTTCGTGGTCCTGCGGGAGGTGATGGCGGTAGCCGGGCGCATGGGCCCGGCCGGTCCGGCGGACGACGACGTCCGCGAGGTGCTGGGGCTCGACGCGTCGACCCAGGTGGACAGCGTCCACCAATCCAAGTACTTCTGGGCGCAGGTCCAGACCGAGGAGGTGTACGTCCGGCACCAGGCCGACCCGGCCGCCTTCGAGGCCCGGATCCTGCACCGCCCGGCCCCCGCGCAGCCGGACCCGGCGTGGTCCGCCGAGGCCCGGTCGCTGGTGGCCAGGGCCATCGCCACCGGGCACAATCCGGGCGACCTCGACGCGCTGGCCGCCTTCTACCTCCAGGACCGCGGGTTCCTGGGCGACGGCAGCCGGATCCCCGACACGGATCCGGTGGCGGGCGGGCGGAACTTCACCGGTACGAAGTTCCCCCACGGGATCGACGCGACCATGGTCAGGACCTCGGCCACCACCAAGTCCTTGGCACCGTGGCAGAGGCGCTCAGGCCCCATCGCGCTGGTCGTCACCGGGGAAGCCCTCGGCAACGGGCTGGTGCGGCTGCGCGACCCGGGTGACCCGGACGGCCCGTCGTACACGGTGTCCGAGGAGGAACTCGTCCGCCTGCTCGCCCGCGACCCCGAGGTGTTCTCCCAGGATCTGGTGGTGCCGCTGCTGCTGGCGATCTCCGGGGTCGGCCTCCTCAATCCGGACCTGCCCGGCAAGCTGCTCAACGGGCTGGGCCGGCCGGTGGACTACACGGACGGCGACGTCACCTGGGACGGCCTCGGCGGCCCGGACCCGGCGGTCATCGACCTGACGGCACCGGGCGCCGGCCCCTGGCACCACCTCAGCCACCCGAACGTCCCGGTCCCGGCGAGCCCCCCGCCGAGCCCCCCGCCGGGCACGCGGCCCGGCACCCCGGCCGGTGCCCCGACGGCTCCGGTCACGTTGTCCGCCGTGACCTCGCGGCCGACGGTGCTGTCGTCCGCCGGCGGGCGGGTGCTGGACACGGCCGGCCTGACGGCGCTGGTCGAGGGGGTGGTCACGGCTGTGCGGGCGGGTGTGGCGCCTGCGGCGGGCTTGTTCCCCGCTCCGCCCCTTCCCGAAACCGGGGCTCCGCCCCAGACCCCGGTACGCCTTTCGGGCGTGCCCTCAAACGCCGGGCAGGCTGAAATACCGGCCTCGCCGGCGTTTGAGCCACGCGGCGGAGCCGCAGAGAGTCTCGTCGGGAAGGGGCGGGGTGGGGTACAGCCCGCCGCAGGCGCCCCCCGCACCACCCCCACCCCCACCCCGGCCCCGACCCTCGGCTGCCTCCCGCTGCTCCGCGCGTTCCGCAACGCCCTGTTCCCGCAAGGCGTCCGCCCCGCCCGGAGCCTGGACGAATCCGACCTCCGCCAGGACCCGTCCGAAGCCGGCCTGGCCCCCGGCCCGGGATGGCAGCCGGCCGGTTCCTGGACCCGCGTGCTGGACGCCGTACGCGCACAGGGCCCCGGCTCGGTCGCCCTGATCCTCGCCCGCCGCCCCGGCGACCAGGAAGGACACGCCTGGGCCGCCTACCAGCCGCTGGCCGCCGACGGCCGGGGCAGCGCCGAACCCGTCTGGGTCGAACTCCAGGCACCCGACCAACAGCGGCCCTACACCCCGCCCGGCATCTCGGCGGCGGACGCCCGGATCGTGGTCCTCAACGCCACCGGACAGGTGATCGAAGAACCACTGCCGCCGTTCACCCAGTCCTCGTCCACCGCCCACAGCGTCCTCGACCTCAACCCGTCCCCCCGCCGCGACTACGGCGCCCTCGGCCTGGAGGTGGAGTCCCGCTACTACCTGATGATCCCGCACACCCCCGGCACACTGCTGGCCACCACCGACGGCCTCAGGGCGGTCACCGCCACCCGTCTGTTCTTCCGGGGGCCGAACGGCCGCTGGTACCAGGACCGGAGTCTGGCGCAGTCCCCGGAGCAGCCGGACCCGCCGCAGGCCGAATACCCCGTCGTGACCTTCGTACCCGATCCGGCGGAGGAGCTTCCCCCCGGGCAGCAGCCTCCCCTGGAAGCCCTGCTGGAGCAGGTGTACGCGGCGTTCGCCGAAGCCGACCGGCAGCCCCGGGCCTGGACGTTGACGGATATCCTCGCCTCCGCCGGCTGGCGGACCGCTCCGGCCGCCGAGGGCTTCCTCATCCTCAAGGGCGTCACCGAACTCGTCCCCGGGACAGCGCCCGAGTACCTCATCAAGACCCACTCCGAGCCGAAGCGGCTGCTGGCCTCCGCCTCCGGGATCCAGGCGGTCACGGACAACGCCGTGTTCCACCTGGGGGCCGACAACCGCTGGTACGCGGAGCGCGACCGGGCGGTGTCCGAGAACTGGCCGAACCCCCGGATGACCTTGAGCCCGGTCGTGGAGTTCGTGCTCGACCCGGCGAAAGTGCTGCCCGGTGAACAGCGGCCCTCCCCCGAGGTCCTGATGGCCCAACTGGCGCGCGGGCGCGCGGCGCTCGCCGAAGCCCACCGGCAGGACCGTCCCTGGTCGATCGCCGAGATCTTCGCCTCCATCCGCGGCTGGCGCACGGAGCCTGCTGCCGAGGGGCTCCTGCTGCCGCCGAACGCCACCGGTGACGCCGAAGTGACATTCCTGCAGGCCACGCCCGGAGTGCCGACGGTCGGACTGCGAGCACTGCAGGACTTCGCGCTGAAGCAGCTCATCGATCTCCCGCTCATCCAGATCATGAGGTCCAGCCGGTTCTTCGGCCAGAGGTTGGCCGCCGCCTTCGTGCGGGACCTGACGGGCGACACGGAGATCGTCCCCGCCCATGTCCCGTTCCTCTCCGTGCTGGCGGACGTCGACGAGGTCTGGGGTTACGGCTGGCTGCTGTTCGGGCATGCGGGCGCGCGGCCGCTGGCGACAGCCCACAACAACGATCTGCTGAAGAACATGCTCCAGGGCGCGTCCCGGACGTTCCTGGCGGGGGATCCCGACCGGCCCGACCGTCCTGGGGTGCTGGAGTCGCTCCGGCCGCGCACCCGTTCGTTCCTCGACCGGGAGCACGACCGGATCCGCGGCAACTTCGAGCAGACCCTGCGGAACCTCGTCAACGAACACCAACGCATCCTGCACGGGGAGGCCATGGATCTGCGGGGATTCCTCGCCGTGCCCGGCCCCCTGCTGACCGTCGGCGAGTACCTCACGGCGACGCTGCGCGGACTGGGCGCGCTGCCCGGACTGCCGGAGATACGCGAACGGGTCCGGCCCAGGGGCGCGGAGTTGGCGGCCGCCGTCCATCTGAAGGCCACCGGCATGGAGGGCCACGGCCAGGTGGACACCGACCAGGGGCGCCTGGCCGTAGCCCTGATGCTGATCGAGATACGGCAGACCCTCACCGGCACGCGCCTGGCGACCGACGAGGGCCTCCGGCGCACCCTCACGGAACTGACGGCGCTGACGCGCGCCATGTACGAGCGGGCGGAGCGGTCCCGGGAGCCGCTGACCGACGACGCCCTGCGCGACGCGGTCGGCCGGATCACCGGCCACCCGGTGGTACGGGCGTTCGCACCGTTCCTGGCCATGGCCTCCAGTTGGCCTCTGCCCACCACCGGCGAAGGCGGGAACGCCCGGCCGCCCTTGACGCCGGTCCAGGCCCAGTCGGTAGCGGAGGCGCTGGCCCTGGTCGCGCTCGGTCACCCGCCGGCACCGGAGATCCAGGCCCGGCTGAGCCGGCTGATACGGGTCGTCGTCAGCTCCGCCCGGGTGGGCATCGACCGGCACCCGCGGGCACTCGACGAGGCGACGCGGGAGCAGGTGCTGAACGTGGCCAAGGACGCGGCGAAGGCACTGCCGCTGCTCGGCCGGGCCGGCGGCTCCGTGTCCGAGGTGGATCACGACAGCGACATGCCGGACAGCGACATGCCCGACAGCGGCGCGCACGACACCGACATGGCGGACGCGCCGATGGTGCCGGACAGCGCGTTCTCCCACAGCTCGTCGGGGCCGACCGACCCGAACGCCCTGAGCGAGATCATGGCTCGGGCGACCCTCGCCGGGGAGACGGCCGACGCCCGGGTACCGGCCACCGAGGACACGTACGCCAGCCTCGACGCCGACGTCCGCACCGTCCTGGACCGACTCTGGTCCCAGGACCCGGAGCACGGCCGGACCCCCCCGGACCAGGACGCCGTGGCCGTCGTGGCCCGCCAGGTGCTGCATCTGCCCGCCGACGCCGAGGTGGACGACGCCGTACGGGCCGAACTGACCGCCTTCGTACGGGACGCCGAGGCCGAGGGCCGCGCCCGCAACCTCGCCGCGCTGGGCGTCCACCACTTCCGTACCACCGGAGCCGAAACCACCGGCCGCCCGATCACTCTCAACGGGACCGAGGGCCCCGGCCGCAACTGGACGGACCTGCCCGACGTCGACCTCGACACCACCCGGATCGTGGACCCGCCGGGAGGACCCACCACCCCGCCGACCAAGGCTCCGTGGAACGGAGTCCCCCTGACCCTGCTCGCCACCTCCGGCGGACCGAACGGCGTGGACGTGCCGTGGCCCGGCGGCGGGCACCGCCCCATGACCATGGCCGAGGTCGCCGAATACCTCCTCGTGGAACTGGAAGGCCGGCCCGACGTCACGGACATCCTGCTCGCCTGGCCCAACTCCGGCGACGGCGGACTCCTCCCCGTGCGCCAGGCGGCACGCCGGCTCGGCAAGACCCTCTGGGTGAACAGCGGCCCCGTGGCGGCACGCCCCGTCACGGCCGGCGCCGGCGCCACCGCCGGGCAGGCCGCCGGCCGCCTCGTCCTGACCTCGTTCGACGAGCCCGGACAGCCGATCGGCGACTGGTTCCCGGTCGGCCCCGACGACCTGATCGACCCCGACCCGGACGAAGTGCCCGAGTGGTGGGAAGCCCAGTGGGCGACCCGCACCATCGTCTCCTCCGCCCACCAGCAGACCGGCCGGGCGTCCCTCCCGGCGGACGAGCACGACCTCGAGACCCGATACGACCATTACCGCAACCTGCCGGCCTTCACCGGGATGTACGACCTCAACCCTGTGACGGGCGACCTGATCGGCCCGGTGGCCCCCCCGCCGAACGCGAAACTCTTCGTCTTCGGCCATGGTGGTCCCGGCACCGCCCAAGTGCCGCTGACCGACGGCAGCGTCGTCACCGTGTCCGCCCAGAGCTACGCCAGGGGCCTGTCCCATCGGCCCAGCGTGCGCAGACTCAGGAAGGAGAGCGAAGCGGCGGTCGCCCGGGGCGAGCAGCCGTTGGAGATATTCGTCGGTCTCTGCCACAACAGCGCCGCAACGGACCTCCCCACCGATCCCGAATGGGCCCAGTCCGCCGCTCCCGACTCATTCGTCCGCGACGAGCTGGCAACCGTCTCCGGGAGCCAGCACGCGGCGAACGAGAGCCGTCTGATCATCAACAACTACGGTGACCGGAGCGGTATAACCATGTTCCGGGGCGTCAACTACCACCACGTCCTGGAAACCGATGTGCAGGGCCGCCCGGGACAGCGGCGGAGGCCCTGGCCCGAGCCGCTGCGCGCCGAACTCGAAGAGCGGGCCCGGACCGCCGGGCTGCACACCGGGCCCGTCTCCGACGACGACGTGGACGCCGCGCTGCGCCTGACCCGGGCACTGCGCAAGGTCTTCAACGACGATGTCGACATCCAGCCCTATTATCCGACGCTGCTCACAGCGATCGGCGCCCTGGAACTGCTGCGGCGGACGGACCCGGCGCTGTCCACGGCCGCCCCGCACTTCACCATGGAGCTGCTCGACCGGGTCGTCACCGCCGACCAGCTGGCCCAGCACGGAAGCCTGCCGGCCTTCCTGACCCAGGCGGACTACCACGACACCCTGCTCCGGGCCCTCACCGTCCAGCGGTGGGCGGCCACGGCACCGACAGCGACTCCCGGGCTCGCCAACCTCGTCTCCCTGCCCGTGGTGCTGGAGGTCGCGCAGCACCACGGCAACCCCACCGAGCACCAGGTCCGCGCGGTCCTGGGCCTGGCCCCGGGGCTGGTGCCCAAGATCACGAGCGCCCACCACTCGGAGTACTTCTGGACCCAGGTCCGGACCGAGGAGGTGTACGAGAACCAGCAGCCGGACGAGGCCGCCTTCGAGGCCCGCATCCTGCACCTCGCGCAGCCCGACCCCCAGCAGTCCGAGGCTGCGCGCCTGACGGTGGCCAAGGCGCTGGCCACCGGCCGCGACCCGTACGACGTCGACGCGCTCGCCGCCGCCCACCTGGAGTTCGAGGGCCTGCTCGGGGCGGACACCCTGATCACCGGCGACGTCGTGGCGGGCGGGCGGAACCACGCCGGGCTGGAACTCGCCCGCAAGGTGAACCTGGCCAAGTGGCGGGTGCCGTCCACCGCTCCCGGCTCCCCGGCCCCCACCACCGTCGACGCGCCGTGGCTGCCGTCGATCCTGCTGGCCACCGCGGAGGCCCTGGGCAACGGACGGCTGCGGGTCCGGCAGCCGGGCGGACGGTGGTACGAGGTGTCCGACGACGAGTACGTCGAACTGCTGGCCCGCGACCCGCAGATCTTCGGCCAGCCACTGGGCGTGCCGCTGATGCTGGGGATCTCGAAACTCGGCCGGCTCAACCCCGCGCTGCCGGGGAAGGCGCTGATCCGGCTGGGCCGCCCGATCGTGTTCACGAAAGGCTCGTTCGACCTGACCCGCGACAAGCCGGACGACCCGCCCGTGATCGACAGTTCCGGGCCGACGGCCGAAGCCCTGCTGTTCCTGCGCCCCGACCGTGGGCCGAACCCGGTCGCGACCGTCATTCGCCACGGCTCGTCGCCTGCGGGGGGCCTTCACCCCGGCTCGTCGCAGGCGCCCCCGCCTCCGCCCGTACCCTCCATCACCGTCACTCCCCCGGCGGAGGACACCGACCCCGCCGCGCCCGCGGCCCGGACCGTGCCCGAAGTGCCCGGCAACCGGATCGACGAGGAGCTGGAGCTCCGCCGCCCGGCCCGGGTGGACCACGGGATGCTGCCGCCGGGGACGGAGCACGGGCCCAGCGTCTTCAGCGACGGGAGCCGGCTGCCCGGCTACCTGGACGGGCTGCTGCCGCTGCCCGTCGACCCGGAGGAGGAGTTGCTGCCCCTGCTGCCGCTGGTGCCGCCCACCGAAACCGGCACCGGCAGGGAGGTCCTCACCGAGGCCGTCGCCGAGGCCCTCGCCGACCCCGGCCTCGCCGCCGACCCCGACTCCGAGCAGTTCGTCCTCGGCTCGGAGAACGCCGTCCTGCGCGGCACCGGGCAGACGGCGGACACCATCCTCGCCCGGCTGGACACCGACCCGGGGACCCGCCCCGCCTACCGACCCGAAAAGAAGTCCAAGCACCGCCGCCGTGGGGCGGTGGGCACGCTGGACCAGCGGCTGCGCGACGCGCTGCAGTCCGACCCCCGGCCCTTCTTCGACCGCGCCGGGCACTCCTTCACGTACAGGACCGAGTCGGGCCGGGCCCGCACGCTGTACGTCAATGCCCACCGGTACGCGAACTGGGAGCGGTTCTCGGACGGCGATGATCCGGCCAACGCGGTCAAGGTCGACAGCGCGAGCCGCCTCCAGACCACCACCGGCTCCGCCAAGGTGGTCTCCGAGACGCGGATGCTGGCCCCCGGCTTCCCGGTCGGCCCGCCGGGCTGGGCGTTCGCCCTGTTCGGCCGGGGCACCGCGCGGGTCGGCCGCAACCGGGGTGTCGTCTTCGTGGCCCACGACCAGGTGCAGAGCCAGTCCGAGACACGGCACGCCGACGGCTCCCATCTGCACCTGGACGACGTGTACTTCAAGATCCGGGTCGCCGACACCGAGGACGCGCGCCCGGCCCGCCCGGGTTTCCTCGGCACCGGTTGGGGGTCCCGGCCCGCGGTGGAGCAACTCGACGTCAGCACCTACGGGTTCGGGGTGCGCAGGGGCCTCGGGCTGCGCGTGGCGGACAGCCTGACCACCGACCGGACCACGCCCCCGCTGCGGGCCCCCGCCGAGATGAAGCTGGGGCCCGGCTCGGACTACCGCCTCGTCCGTACCGAGGGCTACGCCTCCGTCGAGCACATCCACCGGTGGGCGACGGAACAGCTCGGCCCCAGGGAGGACTCCTCGGCGCACACCGTGGTCAACGACCTCTTCAACTCGGAGAACATGAAGAAGCTGTCGGGGCGGCTGGCCAGGTCGATGGTGGTGAGCGAGCCGATGTTCGCCGACGACAAGCACCGCACGCCGATGGGTTCCTTCACCATCCGGGTCGTGCCCGGCAGGGCCGTCCCCGCGGAGGACAGCGACCGGGCCGCCATCTGGGAGATAGGCCAGGCGACGACCAAGAACGAACGCAAGCAGAACAAGTCGTGGTTCAAGGACGTCATCCTCTCCCTCGGCCCCGCGTTCAATCTCAACCCGCTGGCCTGGATCGGTGACCTCCTCGGCTGGGAGTCGGCCCGGCTGCGGGTCCAGTTCGGCCCCACCGTCCGCTACGGGCACGTCTCGGGGCGCACCACGATGACCGGCGGCTCGGGGACGGACAAATCGATGGGCGCCGCGAAGGAGGTACCCACCGTCCTGTACAAGGTCGAGAAGATCTTCTCCGTGCAGCGGACGGGTGACGCCCGGCCGACGCGGTTCGTGACGTGGAGCCTGGACCGGATGACGGTCACCGAGGCACGGCGGCTGGCCGGCTGGGACGACGGGACCGCCCTGCGCGGGGCGAGCGGCGCGGCGCCGTTCGCCCCGGCCTTCCTGACGGAGGACAACCCGCCGACGCTCGGGGGGAGCCGGGTGGAGCAGTTCCTCCACGCGGACGGGCGCTTCACCAATCCGGTGGCGGCGCCGGAGGCCGAAACGACGGCCGAAACGACGGCCGAAACGACGGCGGGCACGGCCGGGACCACCGACCTGCCCGCCCCGCCCGTACAGCCGACGACCCCACCGCCGACGACCACGGCGCCCACGACCGTACAACCGACGACCGCACCGCCCACGACGGCGCCGCCCGCCACCGACCCCGCCGATCCCGACCCGGCAGCCGTCACCGACCCACTCACCACCATCCCGCCCGCCCCTGCCCCCGCCCCCGTCCCGGAAGTCCCCGTCCCGGAAGCCACCTTCCTGGACGCCGCCATCGACCAGGTCCTCACCGCGCTCGCCGCCAAGTACCCGAAGCTGGTGGCCCGGTTCGCCGACCTCGGCGACCCGAAGAAGTTCCGCAGTTTCGCCGTCTACAACGCCGTCCTGCAGAACACCACCACCGTGATCAACGCCCTCACCCACCACTCGCTGGCCGGCAGCCTGAAGGAGGCCGTCCCGCAGGGCCTCCACCTGGCCCTGCTGGAGCCGGGCCGGATCACCCACACATACCGCCACATCCGGCTGGACGTGGCTCTGGCCGGCCGCCGCTACGAGGGCACCCAGAACGACCTCGGCCTCACCCACACCGTCATCGGCGCGACCAGGGCGGACGGCTCTCGCCAGGCGGGCCAGATCTCCGAGGCCGGCTTCGAGGCGACCGTCTCCACCCGCAACACGGCCACCGACGGCGAGGGCCGCCCGACCAACGCGCTCACCGGCCAGGCCGGTTTCGAGGTGGGGCTCCAGCGCCAGGACAACACCGCGTACGGGATGACCGCTTCGTTCGAGACCGAGCACGCGCGCCCGGCGCCTTCCCATCTCTTCTCCTACGGCCTGCGGCTGACCGCCGCCTCCGACGGCTACTGGCGGTTCCGGGGGCTCTTCCGGGGCATCGCCTCGCTCGGCCTGCTGGGCACCGAGCTCTTCGGGTTCTGGCCGCAGCCCACCGTCGACCTGATCGGTGGCACGGCCGGCGAACCGATCACCGGACGGGTGCTGCTCAGCGTCTCCGACGCCGAGATCCCGGACAAGGACCCGCACGCCGCCGACGCGCCCAACCCGTACCGGACCACCGAGCCGGCCCGGACCACCGTGCTGGACCCGGCCAGGGCCCGGCGGCTGGCCACCGGTCTGCTCACCGACGAGGACCGGGAAGCGGGGCCGGGGCCCACCGACCCGGACCGGTCCCCGGGCCGGCTGCACGGCCAGCCCCACGAGACGCTCGCCGTGCTGGCCACCGGAGGCACCCCCGGCCTCGTGGACGAGGCGCTGCGGGACGCCTCCAGGGGCTTCGGCGACCGGCTGCTGAAACGCGAAACCCCCAAGGGTGCCTGGCAGTTGACTCAGCATGGAGCGCCCGCCCACGACGCCTCCGTACGCCCGCACCGGCCGCAGTACCTGGCCGCCGAATTCGACCAGGCCTCGGGCCCGATGGGCTCCCGGGTGACCGGCCTGTGGGGCAAGGGCCCGTACGTCGACTGGCTGGCGACCGTCGTCCACCAGGTCCGGGTCACCCGGCTGCGCGCACTGGGCCGCCCGGTGCCGGTGGCGACCACCACAGCGGTCAAGTCGTCGGTCCAGGCCGGTGGTTCGGCGGTCAGAACGCACTTCAAGCAGGCCGGCGGAGCCTTCATGTACGGCCACTCGCACCCCGGGGCGAGCGTGGGTACGTACGGCTTCGTGCTGCGGCCCTGGAAGCGCGGCCGGGGCCGGACCCTCACCGCCACCCGCTCGGTCACCTCGGGCCTGGGCCTGGTGCAGGGCGGCATGCACGTACTGACGGCCGGCGACGCGGCGCACGAGGTGGCCGCCTCGGTACGGACCACGGGTCTGCTGCGGTGGCTCGGCCGCTACGTGCCGAGCGTGCCCTACGGCACCGCCGGCCGACGGCAGTCGGTGCCGGGCGGCTGGCTGGGCTACCTGCCCGAGCGCGTCGCGCACCGGCTGGCCCTGCTGGACGACAGCCTGGGCGACCCACCCGAGTACGGGCGCCGCCCGTGGCTCCAGCACGACTGGTTCCGCGCCCGCCCGTTCGCCTCGTATCCGGTCAACACCCTGGACGCGTCCCAGGTGTTGGCGAGCATCGACAGGCAACTCCGGGACCTGGGCATCGACGACCCGGGCCGGGAGAGCGTGCAGCACCTGCTGTCGGGCCGGGTCACCCGGGCACTCCGCCGCGAACTCATGGGCTCCGGGGCCTCGTTGCCCGTCCGCGTCGGCGGCCCCGGCTGGCGCACCGTCCGCATCGGCGGCCGCTCGGTGCGGGTCCGCGCGGAGCTGGTACCGGTCGAGGACGGCCAGCGGTTCGTCGGCCTGTGGCCGGGCACCGACACCGAGGACAGCCGGGCCGCCACCACCGTCATCACCGAAGCCGGCACCGAGACCCGGGGCAGCGACATCGGCACCCTCGTCACGGAGAACCTCCACACCGGCAACGCCGTCGCCCCGGCGGCCGGCCCGGCGTTCCGGGAGACCGTCTCGACGCGCCAGCAGGTGTCCTGGGAGCAGTCCGCGACGCACACGAAGACGTGGAAGGCCGTGTCGAAGGGGCCCCATGCGGAGTTCCGGACGGGGTACCGGTTGCGGGTGACGCTGGAGCTGGGGGAGAAGCGGGGGGAGGCGCCCCCCGTCGGCCGGTCCAACGCCCGTCATGTCCTGCTCGTGGACGAGGAGATCGGCGAGATCACCGACCTCGTCCCGGTGAGCCTGATCCGCCCCGGCACCCTGCCGAGCACGGACACCGGCACCGGCACCGGCACGGACCCCGCCCCCGACCCCCTCCGCCCCCCAGAGCCCACCCTCCCCACCCCTACCCTCACCGTCCTCACCGGCGCAGCCAACCCCCTGCAGACCCAGGACCCCACCGCCGCCCTCACCGCCTGGGCCGCCGTCCCCCACCCGGACGGCACGACCCGCCCCTTCCAGCTCCCGGCAAACGGCATCCACGTCCGCGACGTCATCGGCGACGACCTCGTCCGCGCCGCCTCCACCGTCGCGCTCGGCAAGGCGTACGACAACCGGCTGGCCGGCGCGCGCGGCGAGCTGACCGGCGAAGCACTGGACCGGACGCTCGCCCAGGCCCTGCGCACCCCCCTCACCGCCGAGGGCACCGCCGCCGCCCAGGCGCTGGAGGAGGCGTCGGGGCCGGGGCCGCTCAGCGCGTTCTTCCACACGACCACCCCCGAACAGGGCGGCTACCGTACCGACGGCCTCACCGAGAACACCCTCACCGACCGCTCGACCGCCGCCCTCGCCCTCTACACCCGCCCCGACCTCGCCGCCGCCACCCTGCTCGCGGTCACCGACGACACGGGGCTGGAGGCACCCGAGCTGTTCGTGCTCGGCGCGGCGTCGGACGGCTCGCAGGGCACCACCCAGAACACGCTCATCGGCGGTACCCCCGTACTGCGGTCGGACGCCATCGGCGCGGCCAACCCGGTCGTCAGCGGCACCGGCCTCGACACCGCCGAGGACGACGGCCAGGCGGTGGGCCAGGAGACCGGGTACCAGGAGAACATCAAGCCGGCGCGCAGCCGGACCTTCCTGTTCGCCGTCCCGACCACCTGGCTGGCCGTCGCCGAGGTGGACCGGCAGTTCAAGGACGGCGACGCCCCCTCCTGGCTCCGGAAGAACCTGGGCGGGACCCTCGGCCGCAAGCCCGAGGCCGGCGCCGTCGAGGCCGGGACCCTGGTCGTCGCGTGGATCCGCGAGGACGTGGCCCGGAGCCTCGGTCTGATCACCGACACCAACTTCCCCACCCGGGTCGGGGAGGCCTGGGACCAGGTCGCGAAGGCGGCCACGACCTGGTCGGACGCGGACGCGGAGTACCTGGCGCTGCGCCGCGAGGTCCCCGAGCTGCGGAAGGCCGCCGAACGGGCGGTCGCGGCCATGGCGATCTCCCGCAGGGTGCGCAGGGACGCGCGGCGGGCGGTGCTCCGGGAGTACGCCGAGGCGGAACGGGCGTACGACGTGGCCGTGTCGGCCGCTGCCGTGGCGGCGGCCGTGGCGGCGCCGGCCTCCGCCGCGACCCCCGACCCTGCTCCCGCCGGGCCCGGCGACACGGATCCGGCCGGGGAGTTCGCGGCACGGCTGCGAACCGCCACCGACCTGGTCACCCAGGCCCGTACGGAGGTCGAGGACGCGCTGTTCCTCGAACTCCTCGTCACCTCCCCGGCCCCGGCCGGCGAGGACGGCCCGCTCGCCGACGACTTCACCCCCACCGCCCCCGTCACCGCCGCCGTGTCCCGGGTCGAGACGGCCCGGAAGGAGCTGGAGCGGGCGATCAAGGCGGTCGCCGCCGTACGACGTGACGAACGCGCCCGGCTGGTCGCGGCGGCCGACCGGGCGCGCGCGGAACTCCGGGCGGCCGCCGACCGACGGATGCGCGAGGTGCTGGAGTCGGCCCGCACGGCGAACCAGGCGGCGGCCACGGCCCGGGACGCCCTGGCGACCCGGATCCGGAAGACCGAGGCCCAGCGGGAACGGGCCGAGACGGCGGCCGACGAGTTCCACCGGGTGCGGGGGGAGACGGACCGGCTGACCCGCTGGCACCAGCTCCCGGCCGACGCGGGGACGGGTACGGTCACGACCGGCACGGATACCGGTACGACCCCCGCCGTGACCGGCACGGGTACGAGCACCACGCCCGGCACGGGCACGGGCACGGGCACGGGCACGGGCACGGACACCGTCACCCCCACCCTTGCCGTGACCCGGGCAGGCCTGCCCGAGCCCACCGTCACCCCGCCCGTCGCACCGGCCCCCGACCCCGACACCGTCACCGAGACCCCCCGGGAACCGGTCTACCGCCGTGTCACCATCGACGTCGCCCCCGCCCCCGACCCGGCCCCCGACGGCACGACCACCACCCCTCCCACCGGCCCCCTCGCCCTGACCGGCCCGGACGGCCGGACCCATCGCCTCATCGACGTCCGCCGGGACGGCAACGGCTTCTTCCACGCCCTGGCCGAGGCCCGTGGCCAAGGGGAGACCGCCGAGCAGCTGCGCCTCGCCGTCGCCAAAGAACTCGCCGGGCTCCCCGAGAACTCACCGGTCCTCGACCGCGTCACCCCGGACCGGCCCGACACCTTCACCGCCGACGAACTCGCGGCCGCAGGGCTGGACCTGGGCACCGACACCCCGGAGCGCCGCGAGTTCGACGCCCTGGGCGTCATCCCCGACTCCGCCGGCGGGGCCCCCGACCGTACGCACCTCCCGCTGAGCCCCGCGCTGCGCCGGGCACTGGCCGTCGCCCAGCTCCGCCGCCCGGCCGACGCCGAACGCGACCTGGGCTGGGACCACGGCGCGGCGGACCTGTGGCCGACGCTGGCGGCCCGGCTCACCGTAGGCAACGGGAACCCCGGCATCCGGATCGTGACGGAGGACGGCCTCCACCACGACCACGGCCCCGACCCGGACCAGCACCTCGACGCCGCCCCCCGGGTCCTCCTTCACCTGGCCGACCGCCACTACCAGGCCGTACACCCCGTCCCGGAGCCCGAAGGCACACCCGTCACACCGGCCCCGGCGACCCCGCCCGCCGACCCGGCCGAACGGGGGCCGCTGCCGGCCCACACCCGACGGCCCTGGCTGCGGCCCGAGTCGACCGACACCGCCGACACCGCACAGGACACCGCACCCGACACCACCGCGCCCACACCCGTACCCGTCTTCGACGCCGCCTCCGACCCGGCCCGGCTCACCGACCCCGACGGCCACACCTACCGGCTCGACCTGCCCCCCGGCGACGGAAACCGCTTCTACGCCGCCGTGGCCCTCGCCATGAACCGGGCCGGGCTGCGGACGCCCGACAACAACAGTGAGTACGAGGCCGACGACCTGTCCCGGCCGACCGACCAGCCGCTGCCCGACACGGCGTGGCTCGCCCCCCGGGCCACTTTCACCGCCGAGGAGCTGGCAGGGGCCGGCGTCGAGCTGACCGCCGGCGAGCGACGGATGTTCGAGCGCAGTGGCGGCCGACTGCCCCGGACGCAGCTGCCGTTGCTCCGGACGCAGGAGGTGGCCCTCATCCGGGTCCAGCTGTCGGCGGCCCGGCGGTGGGACGGTCCCACCGCCCTGCTCGCCGCGGAACACCTCGCCCGGGACGCGGGTCTCCACCTGACCCTGGTGCACGAGAACGGCACGATCGACACGTTCGGTACGGCGCGCACCGAGGGCGTGGGGAACGCCGTGACGGTGTACGAGCGCGGCGACGAATACCTCGCCGCGCTGCCCGAGGGCACCCGCAACCCCCATGGCCCGTACCACCACCGCACCACCCCGCCCCCGCCCCCGGCAATCCTTGCGACGCCGACGCCGACGTCGCCGGACGGCCCCCCGGCACCGGCCGAGGACCCGGCGCACGACGAGTACGTGTCCGACGAGGACCTGTACGACGGGCCCCTCCGGGACGGGGACCTGTCCTACGGGGCGCTGCACGACAGCGACCCGAACACCCCAGCCTTCGCCGAGTTCGAAGGCCGGTCCCGCCCGCGCGACCTGTCCGACCCGTACGCGGTGCTCGAACCCGGGCCGGACGGGGACTCCGTCACACCGGTCACGCCGGTCACGGACGTCCCCGTAGACCCCATGACAGACCTCACCCCGGACCCCGCTGCCGAAAGCACGGTCACCCCCGTGCCGGTGTCCCCTCCCCAGGTGCTGACGTCCAAGGGGTTGAAGGAGCTGGTGGACGGCGTGGCGGTGACCGCGCTGGAGGCACAGGCGAAGGGTGCGCCGGTGTGGCGGTGCCTGCAGCTGCTGGAGGGGTTCCGGGACAAGCTGCTGCGGGACGTGTGGGATCGCACGGCGGTGCGGCCCGCCCCCCTGGCGGGCCGCCGCTCGGTGGACGACTCGGAGCTGCACCGGCGCGGCGCGGCGTCCGACCTGGTGACGGGTCCCGGGTGGGACCGGGTGGGGTCGTGGGACGCGGTGGCGGACGCGCTGCGGAACGTGAAGCGTGCCGGGCCGGGGTCGGTGGCGCTGGTGCTGGCGCGGCGCCCCGGGTCGGTGTCGCCGGAGCCGGGGCGACGGCCGGAGGACGGGCTGGGGCACGCGTTCGCGGCGTACCACCTGGCGGGCGGCGTGGTGTGGGTGGACGTGTCGCGGGACAGGGGGCACCGGGTGCTGCCGGTGCCGCCGGAGACGACCCTGTTCGACGTGCGGGCGGTGGTGATCGATCCGTCCGGGCAGGTGGTGACGGACGTGCTGCCGCCGTTCACGGAGTCCTCGTCGGTGGCGCACGCGCTGCTGGACGGGGCGGTGCGCGACGAGTACGCGGGCGTCGGCACCGGGGTCAAGTACCGCCATCCGACGCAGATCAACCTCTCCGATGAGCTGCTCCGGAGCCTCGGCATACCGCCGGGCGGGCAGCCCGATCTGCGGAACGCGGTGCTGGCGAGAGGGCCCGGGATCAAGGTCGTCCTCAGCGAGGCGACGTTCCACTTCGACCCCGCCACCCGTCGGCCCGTCGACATCGCGTCGCAGTCGCTTGCGAGGTCGGGGTTCACGGAGACGAGCTCCCACGTCCCGGAGGTCGTCGTCGATCCGGCGGCCTCCGTCCCGGGCGAGCCGTGGCAGTCCCTGGAGGAGGCGGAGGACCGGCGGATGCAGGTCCGGGACCGACTGGCGCTCACGGCCAGGCAGGGGCCGACCTCGCTGGAGGGGCTGCTGGGAGGTCTTCCGGATTGGGAGATCACCGAGGTCGGCAAGGCAGCCACCGTCTATCCCCCCGCCCTGGACTACGACGGCGACTCCACCACGCGGCTGTCGTCGGGGACCCCCGCGGTGGGCCGCACGCTGGTCCTGAGCCAGGCCGTCGATCAGTCGCCGCACACGGACCTGCTTCCCCTGTTCATGGCGGGGAGGGAGTTCGGGGAGCGGGCCGTCAGGGAGTTCGTGGGCGGCATGGACCCTGATCGCGATGAAGTGCCGTCGGAACTCGTCGCGTTCCTGGCGGCCGTCCCCGATGTGGACGAGCTCTGGGGATACGCCTGGACGGTGTTCAACCAGGTCGGCGTCAGGCCGGTCAACGCCGCCCTCTCGCTGGCGCCCGAGAACTGGCTCCCGCTCAGGAACATGCTGCCGGCGGCACCCCGGGCCGCCCTCGACGCCGTCAGGCGGGCCCTGCGGCCCGGCAAGCACGGCTCACGGGCCTTCCTCGGCGCGAACCACGACATGCTCAGCGCCATCGCCGGCGAGGTGCTGACGGACGTGATCGGGCGTCTGTCCCGGCTCCACCGGCCGGGCGAGGTCGTCTCGTACCGGTTCGTCGACGACACGGCCGGAGACGACACGGTCGGCGACGTGCCGAAGCCGCGCGAGCAGCTGACCGCCGGGCTGACGGGGCGTACGTCCGAGGGAGGGAGGGTCGGCCCGTACGAGTCGCTCGGCATCCCGGAACTCCCGGGCCTGGACACCGGCGGCGGCCGGCTGGCGGTCCCGCTGATCGTGGACGAGCTGCCGGCGAACACGCTCGGCGGCACGAGAATGAGCGAGCAGCGGATCGGGCAGTCCGGCCGGGAGCTGGCGGACTTCGGTGCGGGGCTCTACGAGCGGGCGGTGGCGACCAGGGTTCCGCTGTCGCCCGAGGTGCTGCACCGGTCGGTGGAACGGATCCTGGCCGATCCGGTGGTCCGGGGGTTCGCCGCTCTCCTGCGGATGGCCGTCGCCGGCGTGCCGCAGCAGGTGGGTGCCCCACCGGTGCGGCTGCTGAGCCTGGCGGACCAGGTGACACTGGCCCGGACGCTGGGCCGTCATGCCCTGGGGCACACCCGGTGGTCCGACCCCGATCCGGCGTACCCGCGGCTGGAGGAGCTGGTGCAGCAGGCGTCCGAGCTGCTGGCGAGCGGGACCGTGCCGCGCGGTGCCGTCCGCAGGAGCTTCCAGACGGCCGTCGTGAACGCGCGGCAGGCGCTGCGGGAGCTGCGCACGGCGCCGGTGCCGGCGCCGGACGTGATCGAGTGGAAGCCCGAGATCGCGGCTCTGGACAAGTCCATGGTCCCGGTGGACCGGTTGCGGCACGTCACACACCGGAATACGGCGGACGAGCCGGTGGGGGTGTCGTCGCGGCGCGACGGGGCGTGGCTGGGGTCGCCGGCGTCCTACGGCCTGCTGCCGGGAGTGACGCACCTCAGGGAGATGCAGTGGGAGCCGTCGCCCGACGGCGCGGAGATGTCGGCGGTGGAGATCTACCGGAAGGCTCCGTTCGACCGGGTGTTCCTGGTGGCTCTGGACGGGGACGGGACCTCGGCGGAGCTGCTGCCCCAGGACCCGAACGGTCCGAGTGTGGCGTTCCGCTACGAGGGGGTGGTGGAGTACCTCTTCGCGCAGGTTCCGGCGCTGACTGCGGCGCCGCGTGACACGCACGTGGTGGTGCTGGGCGCGGACGTGGCGGGCCCGCACGCGTACGGCCGCGATCCGCTGGAGTGGCCGATCGCCGCCTGGGCGCTGGCCGAAGGGTGGGACCGGTGGTCGTGGGCGTCCGCCACGGGCATGGAGATCAAGTTCGGCTCGCGTGTCGAGGAGGAGGAGGCGGACGAGCACGGTGAGCAGCGGTCGGTGCGGACGACCTCCCTTCGGCTGACGGACTTCGACTCGCTGGCCGGAGCCCGTCCGCTGCCGACGTCGGCGCAGTTGGCCTGGTGGGCCGAGCGGGTGACGGGTGATCGGAACCAGGCGGACGCCGTCAAGCGGTGGTGGTGGGCGGTCCGGCTGGTGTACGGGCCGATGCTGGAGAACGACAAGCCGGCGTTCGAGGCCCTGCTGCGGGGCTTCCAGGCGCTGGACCAGCAGCGGAAGACCCTCCAGGATGATGGTCTTCCGCTGACCTGGGATCGTCTGCGGGCCCTGATCGCCGCGCACTTCGGTCAGCTCGGGCAGGCCACGCCGGCGTTGTGGGATGCGCTGCCGCCTGTTCTGATGGCGGCCGCGCGTGAGGTCGGCACGCCCCTTGAGCTGCTGGGCCCCTTCGATCTGACGCCCCGGTATGTCGCTGTGCGGGCGTGGGAGTCCGCTCCGGCGCCCGTGGTGGCGGATCAGGCGCCTGCCGCCGACGAGCCGGCGGGTTCGCCGATGGTCCTGGCGGCGGACGACGTCGCCGCGCCGGGGCTCCAGGTGCCGCCCGTACCCGCGTATCCCGAGCTGCCCGCGCCCGGCGGCGCGGACACCGGCGACTCCGCCGGAGCCGACCTCGCCACCGACCTCGCCACCGCCTGGGACGAGCACACGCAGGCCAGGACCATGCTCGCCGCTGCAGCCCTGAAACGGACCGGCGGCGACGACACGCTGATGGAGGACTCCTGGGGCGGGGTCGAGTGGGCGCGCAAGGTGCTGGAGGACGCCGAGGCGCGGCTGTGGGCCCTGGGCGTCCCGCTGGACGCCCTCGCCGTGGCGCGGGGTGTCGACGAGGCCGCCGAGGCCGCCGGGGCGCCGGTCGTACAGAGGGATGCCGACCAGCGTCTGTGGATCGCCCGGGAGTTGACCGAGGCGGACCTGCCGACCGGGCAGCCGCTGCCGAACACGGGCGCGACCGTCCGCCGGGACCAGCTGGACAAGGTGATTCGCGATTTCATCCCGTCCGACGAACAGCAGGTCGAGCTGACGATGCTCGCCGGCCGGCTGTCGGAGGCGGCACTGTCGCCGCTGGACCTGGCCCGGGTGCGGATGACGCGGTCCGACGCCTGGACGGAGACGCTGGACAGCGCGGCGGCGAACGCGGCACGGCGGCTGTGGGCGTCGGCGTACGACGCCTTCCGGGGCGCGGCACCCGCCGGTGCCGTGGAGGCGGACGTCACCCGGGCCTGGGCAACCGCTGTCTTCCTGGTCCTGCCACGGGAGCCGCACGCGGTGCTGGCCGACTCCCGCTACGCCGGGAGCGACTTCCTCCACGCGGTGCGCCGGATCGCCGATCACCTGCGGGCGGGCGGGCCGGACCAGGAGACCGTGGTGCGGTCCGCGGCGGCGCTGGCCGACGACCTCCGGCCCGGGCTGGGCCTCCGGGAGCGCTGGAACGTGCCCGCCACCGGGGCCGGCGTGCCCGTTGTGCCGACCCCGGAGGCGACAGGGATCGTCCGCGAGTACGCGGACCTGGGCCTGGGCCTGGGTCTGGACCCGGACCTGGACCGTGCCCTGCGTCTGGACGCGGAGGCGGAGGCGGAGGCGGAGGCGGACGGGGGCCTGGACCTGAGTGTGCGTCTGGACCTGGCCCCGGAGCTGGCGGACCTGGACATGGACCCGGACCTGAACTTGGCGGACCTGAACCTGGACCTGAACCTGGACCTGGACCTGAACCTGGACCTGCCGGACCTGGACCTGCCGGACCTGGACCTGGATGCGGACCCGGACGCGTTCGGGGCTCTCGGCGCGTACGACGAGTGGCCGGTGAGCGGTCGCCCCGATTCCGTACCCGCCGCCGGAAGCGCCGTGCAACCGGTGGCGCAGGCGTCGCCGGGGCCGTCGATGCCCGGTCCGGGGGAGTCCGCTGCGGGGGAGTCCGCTGCGAGTCCGGTGTTCATCGCCCCTGTCGACCCGCCACCGGCCGGGCCGCTTCCGGCGCGGCGGCGGATCGTGGTGCCGTTCACGATGCAGCACAAAAAGGAGCCGTTGCTGACGTCGCATCGTGACCTCAAAAAGTTGGCGCTGGAGGTGGCGTCGGCCGGCTTGCGGGGCCGGCTGCTGGAGGTTCGTATCACCGGGTACGTCAGCAACCGTTCTGCTGCGCCGCGTACGAGCAGTTTGTCCAAGCTGTTCGACCGCCTTCTGGACGATGCGCTGAACACTCTTCAGCAGGGTCTTCCCGAGGATGCGGACCGGCTGCTCGTGGCGGCCTTCACGATCTCCCAGCAGCCGGTTGAATTGTGGCCCTCCGATGAAGTGGCTGAGCTCGCCGGTGTGTCGGTCGGGGAGTTGGCGCGGTGGGCGACGGTCGAGGTCACCTTCCCCCCGGATGCGGCGGCGGATCCGGTTCATCCGCGAAGCGCTGTGCCGCTTCCGGCGCTGTCGGGGCTGACCGCTGTGGCGTTCGGCCATCACGCGCTGCGACTGATCGACGAGGAGAGGAGGACCGTTGAGGAGTTGGCGTTCGAGGCGGCGTTGGCCGGCCTGCGGAACCGGCGGGCGGGTGTCGCACCGCCGACGATCCACATCACCGGGTACGGCGGCATGGGGAACCATGGTGATGGTGGTACGACGCGTGCGGGACGCGTGTACGAGGTGTTCGAAGACCGTCTGGGCGATGCGCTGAACACTCTTCAGCAGGGTCTTCCCGAGGATGCGGACCGGCTGCTCGTGGCGGACTTCACGATCAACTCCAAGTCGGGTGGTGTCCTGCCCTCCGATGATGCGGTTGCGCTCACCGGTGTGCCGCTTGAGAAGTTGATGCTGTGGGCGACGGTCGGGTTCACCCTCTCCCCGGATGCGGCGGCGGTGGCGAGGCTGGATGCGCTGCGCGGAAGTGACGAGGAGCTGCGTGTCGGTCCGTTCGACCTGGACGCGGTGGCCCGTCGTTTTCTGCGTCTGCCGGAGGGCACGCCGGTGGACGAGGCCCTGCGCAAGGAACTGCTCGGGCTGGTTCGGGATGCCCAGGCGGCCGGGTGGGTGGGGAGTCCGGCGGCGTGGAAGGCGGCTGCCGGATGGCTGCGTGGGGGTGCTGTGGAGGCCGAGGCCGTCGGTGCCCTGTCGCTGTCCGGTCCCGACGAGGTGGGTGCGGCGCAGCGGTCGCGGATGTTCGGGGCGCGGGTCAGGGCCGAGGAGGTGGTGGCGGCTGCTGGTGCGGACGCGGACGCGTTCGTCAGCCGGGTGCTCCGGACGGATCCGGGGTTCGGGCCCGGTCGGGCGGACCGCGAGAAGGCGCTGGTACTGCTGACCCGGGCGATCGTGGTGGGACGTGAGGCGTCCGGCCTCGATGCGGCGGTCGCCGCGGAGGTCTGGCAGGAGGCGGTTCCGATGGAGCCGCGGCCCGTCCCGGAGGGGACGGTGGCGGAGGCGGAGGCGTCGTCGGGACCCGGGCAGGGACTCGCGCACAGCAACGAGTACGGGCTCTCGCAGTCGGAATGGATGGCCGCGGAACTCGCCGCCGAGGGGCTCGAGAACCCGGAGATCAGCGCCAGGATGAACCTCGGGATCCGTGGCGTGAGACGGCACATGTCCGAGGTGTACCGCAAGTTGCAGCTCGACGGGATCGACCAGCGGAACAGGAGCGGGGCAATCGCCTCCCGGCTCGGGATCCCGGATGGACGTCGTCCGGACCAGCCGGTGGCGAGGCCGTCGTCGGGGCGGCCGGCGCCCCGGGCGTCGTCGGGGCAGGCAATGCCCGGTCTGGAGATGCCCGGTCTGGAGATGCCCGGTCTGGAGGGGGCCGCTCCACGGATCTTCATCGCGCCGGTGGAGCCGCCACCGGCCGAGCCACCCGGGGACAAACCGCTGCAGGCGCTGCGGGCGCTGACCCCCGTGGTGTTCTGGGCCCAGGGCACGGAGCATCTGCTCGGGCAGCCGCGGGAGACCGTCCGGAAACTGGCGCACGAAGTGGCGCTGGCCGGTCTGCGGAACCGGCGGGCGGATGTCGCGCTCCCGACCGCCCACATCACCGGGTACGGCACCGACGCCGAGGGCGTCAAGCGTGCGCGGAACGCGCACCAGGAGTTCACCGGCCTCCTGAACGACGAGCTGGACACGCTTCAGCAGGACCTGCCGACAGGTGAACGGCGGCTGGGCGTGGAGGACTTCAGGATCACCCAGCAGCCCTCCGAGTGGCCGTCCAAGGAGGCGGCCGAACTCGCCGGCGTGCCGCAGGCGGACCTGGCGCGGTGGGCGACGTTGGCGGTCGCCCTGGCCGGGGACGCGGCGGCGCTCCAGACGCTGGACGTGCTGCGCGGTCGCGACCGGCGGTTCCGGAGCGGTCCGCTCCGGGTGGACGTGGTGGCCCGCCACGTCCTGGGTCTGCCGGCCGGCGCGCGAGTGGACGAAACCGCACGCACACGGCTGTTCGAGCTGGTCCGGGCGGCCGAGAAGGCCGGACGGGCGGGAAGCCTGGCGGAGCTGGGGGCGTACCGCCTCGAAGGGCTGGGGGCGACCGGGCGGGCCCGGCGTACCTGGTTCACGGTGGGGGGACGCCGGATCGACGGTCTCAACTGGCTGGGTCCGGACGTCATGGAGGCCATTGGGGGCCTGGAACTGGACACCGCCGGAAGCGATGTCCTGGTACCGGCTCCGGACGGCTCGCCGGCCGTCCTCGCCGGTCCCCGGCGGGCGACGCCGTGGCCGAAGGACAAGGATCTGTACGTCGTCGGGGGCGACGAGCGGAACGGCAGGGTGGTGGTGCGGCTGCCGGACGGTACGACGGAGGACGTGGAACTCGAGGAGTTCATCGAGCTGGTGGCGGCGGACCTGGCGCGGGCGCGTCTGAAGCCGGGCACCCTGGTCGTGCCGGCCGTCCCCTTCCTGGGCCGCCACCGCGAGCTGCTCCAGAAGCTCGCGGACCGTTCCGGCCTGGAGTTGCGGGTGCACAGCGGCGAGGTGCGGATCACCCGGCGGGCCGACGGGAACGGCGGGACCGGCGGGCCGAACACGAAGGCCGGCATCGACACGGTCGCCGGACGGCCGGGAGTCCCCAAGGGCGCCTGGGCCCCGATCCGGCCGGGCCAGGGGCCCGTTCTCGACGACGGCATGCCCGGCTGGTGGGCCGATGTGGTGTCCTTTCCCGTCGTCCACGAGACGACAGGCAGGCTGATCGGCGACGCCTCGTTCCCACCCGCCGAGTACGCGGCGGACTTCGAGAAGGACGATGCCGGCCGGGCGACGACGTTCGTCCACTACAACAGCGCCCTGGACAAGGTGTCTTCGGAGCGCCCGCTGCCGCGTCCGGGTCCTGGTCCTGGTCCTGGTCCTGGTCCTGAGGACAGTCCGCTCTCCGAGGAGACGGCGCACCTCCTGACCGCGCACGGCGACCCGGACTTCGTCGACCTGGTGGTACGGGACAGGGCCACCGGCCGCCTCGACGTACGCAGCGTCCCCAAGGAGGAGGCGGCCCGGTGGGTGGCCTGGAAGACGTCCCATCTGTCCGAGGACCACTGGATCGACCTCGGCATCTGCTGGTCCGGGACCCCCAGGAACCGTGCCCTGCCGGCCCCCGACACCGCGAGCCCGGCCCTGACCGGCGTGTTCGTGCCCGATCCGCTGGCGGACGTCGCGGTGGGGCAGGAGATCGCGAACGAGGCGCGGCGCTGGGTGCGTGCTTCCGAGGGCCCGCAGCGGACGGTCGCGCAGGACGGCAGGTACGTGCGGTACCTGGACACCGACGCCAGTGGGCGGTACCGGGTGTGGCTGCTGTTCCGGCCGGAGCCGCTGGACGCCGAGCTGGACGCGCTGGCGCGGTCGGCCGAGCTGCACGTGGGGGACGGCCCGGTGACGGAGGAGGAGCAGGCACGGCTTCGAGCGCGGACGCTGCGTCTGGTGCGGGCGCTGAAGTCGGTGTTCGGCGTCCGGGTGCAGGACCGTGCCGACTTCGGGGACCTGCTGTCCGGGGTGGCGGCGGTGGAGGAGATGTGGCGGGCCGACCCGGCGTTCGCGCAGGCGGGCCCGCTGACGCTGGACCTGCTGGAACGGGTGGTGGCGGAGCGTCCGGAGGCCGGCGGGTTCGGCTTGGACCAGGAGGTCGCCGTACAGGTGCTGGCCGCCGCGGCGGCGGAACGGGCCGCGCGGCGCGCGGCCCGGCTGCAACCGGGCCGGATGAGCGAGTCCGAGTTCGTGACGCTGCCCAAGGCGGTGCTGGAGGCTGCCAAGTGGGTGGATACACCCGCCATGGTGGGCGAGACCGTCCACGCCCTGGGGCTCTCCGGCCGGGATGCGGTGCAGGAGGCGGAGCGGTCGCGGATGTTCTGGGCGCGGGTCAAGGCCGGGGAGGTGCTGGACGAGCCCGGTGCGGACCTGAACGAACTCGCCGTACGGGTGCTCCATCTGGGCCCGAACGCTCACATCGACGAGTGGGAACTCGACAACCTGCGGCTGCTGCTCACCCACGCGTTCGCGGCGGGGCGGGACGCCTCCGACCCGGACGCGGCGGCCGCGTACCACCTGGAGCGGAACGGGATCCTCGAGTCCACCGCCGTCACCACGGTCACCACCGTCATGACCGAGACCGACACCGAGGCTGAGGCTGACACCGACACCGACACCGACACCGACACCGACACCGAGGCTGAGACCAAGACCGAGGTGACGGGGGGCGGCCGTGACTTCACGGGTGCGGAGCGGAAGCCGGTGAACCTGGCTCAGATCCATACGTCCGCCGGCCTGGTGGAGGCGCCGTGGCCTCGGGTCCCGTATCCGGTGGGCGTCGAGGTGGACGAGAACAACCCGGACCATGTCGTAGTGACCTTCGAAGGCTGGACGCTGAGCATCCCGGGCCCCGAGTACCTGGAGGTGATGGGGAACGACCGCGCCCTGATGCGCCTTGACCCGGACGTTCCCCTCGCCCTCTACGGGCGGGGGCCCGGCCTGGGTGAGCTGGCGGAGTGGCTGGCGCTGCACCTGGGCCGTCCCGTGTGGTGGACCGACGTCCCGACGCACCTGTCCGAGCAGGGCGGCAACGGACGTACGGTGCTCACCGCGCACCCCGGATCCGCTCCTGACGGAGGCTGGCAGGTGGCGCTGCCCGGCGCGCCACGGTTCGCCGAGGACGCCCCGCCCCACGTCCCGCGGCCGTGGCCCGGGCCTGCCACAGGCAGCACGACAACGGCCGCGGACGTGGCGGACGCGGGTGGGATGGTGGCGTCCCGCGGTGTTCCCGCCGCGAGCGCACCGCCCGCCCGTGGGACCGCTGCGACGGCGCTCGCGGTGTCTCCGGATCCGGCGTCGCCCCCCGACGTCGGTTCCTCCCGGAACTCCGGGACGCGTTCCGTGTCCGAGGCGTCCGAGGCGTCCGAGGAATCCGAAGCGTCCGACGGATCCGAAGCGTCCGACGGATCCGAAGCGTCCGACGGATCCGAAGCGCGGCCCTGGGACCTGGCACGGATCCGCTACGCCGAGGAAGCCTTCCACTTCGAGCAGCGGCTGGCCGATCACCTGATGGCCGACGAGCGGATCAACGAGGAGTTCGCGAAGGTGGTGCGGGCGTTCTGGACCATCGCCAGACGCCACTTCGGGGACATCCTGAAGTTCGGCAGCGACTCCCCGGCACAGCCCGGGGCGGTCGGGAAGTACTTCGACACCCTGGAGACAGTGGTGGAGTCGGGCAATCTGCGCGAACGGGTGACGTTCCTCTTCAACGGTGTGGCCAACGGGCTCATCCCCGCCGTCACGGGGGGCCGCATACCCATGCACCCCACGATCGACGAGGAGCGCGACGACCGGCGCAGACCCGAGCCGGTCGAGCGCTACAACGACATGTACGAGGACCTCCTCGCGGCGGGTCGCGATCCGGAGAGCGCGAGAGCGGAGCTGAGCGATCTGCGCGCGTCGCTGCGAACACGGCTGGGACCGGAGGACGTCCGGCCCCCGCTGAGCCCGGACGAACAAGACGTCGGGACCAGCGACGGGACGCTGCTCTGGGTCCCCGCCTCGCTGCGGTGGGAACTGCCGATGTCCGCCGAGCTCCAGGCGCGTTCCCAGGAAAGCGGCGGTCTGGTGATGACCGGCACCTCGGGCAGTACCTACCTCATCCTCCTGTACGCCGCCAGGCTGTTGAGGCTCGACGGCTTCCCCGACCCCGACCTCGGCCTGATCAGGGCCGGGCTGCTCGGCGTCATGATGAACGTGGGCCACCACAGCTTCCACGAGGTGATGGCAGGCGCCCAGTTCGCCCTGAACGGCGTCCCTCACCCGGGGGTCCCGGACTACGTGGACGACCGGTACCGGTACCGGAGCGTCTACCCGCTGACCGAGGAGGAGGCGCGGGCCCGCATAGCGCGCGACGGACTCTTCCCGGACGAGCACGCGTTGGCGCTGATGGCCGAACGGGACTCCGGGATCGAGGAGCGATGACGGTACACATCGGTGCGGGGACACCCGGGCCCACCCCTGAGGACCGGACCTCCGAACGGCGCGACAGCGAGCACCGTGACTACAGCGCAGTGAACACAGCACAGCGAACGAGGACAAGATGAGTGAGTCCAACGGCGAAGCCTCCGCCGCCGCCCCGGTCGACCCCGCAGCCGGCCCTGTGGCCGACCCCGCAGTCGAGCCCGTACCGCCGGAGGATTTCGTCCGGGCCGCCAAGGCGGCGCCGAACCACTGGCTCTACCTGACCGACCCCACCTGGCGCGGTGAGGCCCCGCCGCCGGAGTGGGCGGTGGTCGGGCAGTGGCGCTCCGACGCCGACGGCGAGATCGTCGAGTGGCAGGACAACGAGGCCTACCGGCCGTCGCCGGGGGCCCGGGGGTGGCCCGAGCCCACCGACGCCGTGGACCGCGCCATCCAGCTCGCCACCACCGGCTACGGCCCGGCCTCGGACGTCACCGCCGCCCTGGCCGGGGCCGAGGTGTCGATGCTGGTCACGGCGGACGGCGAGCCGGTACGCGCCTCGGCCCCCGACGGCACGGCGGTGGTGCCGGTCTACACCTCGCCGAGCCACCTCCACCGGACCGGGCCGCTGGGGTTCGAGCTGGTGCGGATCGCCGATGTCCTCGGCCGGATTCCCAAGGGGCACAGCCTGTGCCTCAACAGCTCGGCCGCGGTGAGCATGGTGCTGGCCATGGACGGGCTGGCGGCGGCACTGGCAAAGGCGGCGCCGGCGAAGGACGTGGACGGGAGCCGACCACCCTCGACGCCCTGACCCCGATGACCAGTCGGACCAGCGACGACCCGATGACCCGAGAGCCCGAGGACCCATGAGCGAGCCCACTCCCGACGCGACGACCACCGCCGACCCGACCACCCCCGACCCGACCACCCCCGACCCGACCACCTCCGACACCACCGCCGCCGTCGACCCCGCCCCGCCCGAGGAGTTCGTCAAGGCGGCCAAGCTGCTTCCCGACCACTGGCTCTACTACGTCGACCCGACCTGGCGGGGCGAGGGACAGCCGCCGGAGTGGGCGGTGGTCGGGCAGTGGCGCACCGACCTGGACGGCGAGATCATCGAGTGGCAGGACAACGAGGCCTACAAGCCGTCCCCGGACGCGCACGGCTGGCCGGAGCCCGAGGACGTGATCGACGCGGCCATCCAACTGGCCACGACCGGCTACGCCCCCGCCGAGACCGTCACCCGCGAACTGGCCACCGCCGAACTGGCCGTGCTCGTCACCCTCGACGGCACCCCGGTCTCCACCGCGACCCCGGACGGCATGGCGATCGTGCCGGTGTTCAGCAGCCCCACCTTCCTGCACCGCTACGGGCAGTTGGCGTTCGAGCTGATCAAGACCCCCGCCCTGCTGGACCGCCTGCCCGCCGACCACACCCTGTGCGTCAACCCGTCGGCGACGGTGAGTATGGTCGTCGACCTGGACGCCCTTCGGGCAGCGATGGCGGCAGCCGAGACGGAGGCCGCAGCCGCAGCAGAAGCCGCGCCGAGGGTGCCGACGGAGAGCGGCTCCTTCGCGAACGAGGCGAGCACCTCGGACAGTGAGGCCGCCACCGCCGCCGTCGACCTTGACTTCGGCATCGACGAGGACGATGCCTGGCCCCCCGCCGAGTCCGCCCCCGCAACCGCCGCCGCACCGAGTACAGGGGGCAACTGATCCACCGGACTGCCCCGCAGCACGGACGGCAACCACCGCCCTCCTGCAGCGCGGGCACGCGCGGTTCGGGAATCCCTTCCCGGCGCTTGATCCGTGATCGACCGGCGGCCACCGCCGAGGCGGGCAGAGTTGGGTGGCCCCAGGTGCAATCACGCGCCGGTGCGCCGGTGCGCCCTCGTCCCGGCTCCTTAGGCTGCCGGTGTTCTTGCCCGTCTGCCCGTCTGCCCGCCTGCCCGCCTGCCCGCCTGCCCGCCTGCCCGCATCGGACCGGCGACGACGCCGAGGGTCCCGTACCTCGCAACACCCCCCGCAACCCCACAAGGTGACGAACCATCATGAGTCAGACCGCAGCCTTGCCCCGGTTCCGGGCAGTGTGCCGGTGACCCGGAGCGGCCGCCCGTCGCGCTGGTTCGGCCGGGGCGGGGAGCGCCGCCCCGAGGTGTCCGCCGCGCCCGTGGCGGAGCCGGCGCGGGCGGCCGGGCCCGGGGCCGGTGACGGGCTGCTGGTGGAGGAGTACGACGGCCTGCGGCTGCTGCGCACCCCCGACGACGACACGCTGGACCCCACCGACCTGGCCGACCTGGTGCGGGCGCTGGCCGGCGAGGCCGAGCACACCGTGACGGTCATCGCCGGCGCGGGCGCGACGCGGGCAGCCGGGCTGTGGACTCGTCTGGGCGCGGTCCTCTCGGTGCTGCGCGACGACCGCGTGGAGACGGTCCGGCTCGTCATGTCCGGGACCGGGGGCGGCCCTCCGGACCGTCCGGCGCTGGCCCGCCGTCTCGCGGACGGCTGGAAGCTGACCGTGATCGCGCCGGACGGCCCCGTGTTCGTGGTGCCCGGCGGCACGCTCTTCGCGCACGGCAGCTGGTGGCGGTTCGAGCCGGGCGCCGAGCCGGACCGGCTCGGCGCCCGCCAGCCGGCCCCCGCCTGGCAGCCCGCCGTGGAGGCGCTGCCCGCACGCACCGACGGCGGCTACCTGATCGATCCGGTCCCGGCCGGTGTGCTGGCGCGCTCCGGGCAGGCGGCCGCCCCGCGCCCGGGAGACCTGTGCTACGCCGTCCCGGTTGATCCCCGGGGGCCGTTGGTGCTGCTGGGCATGCCGCAGGACGAGGACATCCTCGGCGGGGAAGTGAGCGATCTGCTCGGCGGACTGCCCACGGCAGTACGGTCCACCGTACGGCTGGCTCCGGGCGGCCCACGGGACGTGCTGCGCACCGGGCAGGCCGTGGCCGAGCGGCTCGGCGCGGAAGTGGTGGTGTACACCGGGCTGCCGTTCCTCGCCCCCCGGGCCGGCGGCGGGCCCGCGCCGGTACGGTCGGTGCTGGTGGGTGCCGACGGGGAGCCGAAGTGGCGGCCTTTCGTGGATTCGGTGATGTGCCTGCCCCCGGCGGAGGACGGCACCGTCCCCACGCCGCGGCTGCTGCGCTGGGAATCGCCGGTGGCCGGCGAGCAGACGGGGACGGGCGTCGTCCGGCTGTCGGAGCACTGGCAGGCGACGGTGACCCGGGCGGGGCTGTACATCTCCGGGACGGAGGGGGAGCCCTCGCCGGTGCACCAACCGGTGGACGCCGAGAGCCCGACCATCGAGATCGGCCGCCCCGGGGAGGAACTCGACGCCTCGCTCTGGCCCGTGCTGTCCCGGATGCTGACCTCGCTGTGGCCCGACGTCCGCCGCCGGGTACGGCTGTACATACGGGGCACCTGCCTCGACGGGGGCGCCGAACTCCGCCGTATGGCGGCCGAACACGGCATCCGCGCCGTCCGCTTCACCGTCCCGCCTCTCCCGGCCCCGCGCCGGGCGCCGGAGGCGACGGGGGCGGCTCAACGGGGCGGCCTGACGGCGCCGACAGGTGCCCAGCAGGGCCGGATGGCGGGGGCCAGGCAGGGCGGCCCGGCGGCACCGGCGGGTGCCCGGCCCAGCGGCCAGGCCGCACCACCGGGGGATCCGCAGGGGGCAGTGACACCGACCGGAGTCCCGCCCGCCCGGGCAACGGCACAGACAGAGGGCTCGTCTGCCCGCGCGGCAGCACCGGCGGGTGCCCAGCACGGGACAGCGGCACCGGCGGGGGATCCGCACGCCACACCGGTACCGGCGGGTGCCCAGCACGCCACTCCGGCGCCGGCGGGGGATCCGCACGCCACATCGACACCGGCGGGTGCCCAGCACGCCACTCCGGCGCCGGCGGGGGATCCGCACGCCACATCGACACCGGTGGGTGCCCAGCACGGGACAGCGGCACCGGCGGGGGGTCCGCACGCCACACCGGCACCGGCGGGTGCCCAGCACGCCACACCGGCACCGGCGGGGGATCCGCACGGCCGGACACCGGCACCGGCCGGGAGTTCGCCTGCCCGGACGGCGGCGCCGACCGAGAAGCCGGCCCGGCTGCCCCGGGCCGGGGGGAATCCGGCCCAGCAGGCGGTACGGGCTGCCACACCGTCCGAGGGTGTGCCGTCCGGCATGGCTCCAGCCGCCCCAAGGGCAACCGCACCCGCCGCACCCACCCCCGCCCGGCCCCCGCTCGCGGGTGCCGCGCGCCAGATCCTTGCCGAACTCAGCTCACCGGACGGGCCGTTGACGGAGCCCGAACCTCCCGTGCGGCCGGCTGCCCCCGTACCGCAGTCGCGCACTCCACAACCGGAGCGCCCAGCACCCGACGGGCCGCTCCGCCCGGCGCGAAACCCCTCCCGCCCGACGCCGGGCACGCCGGAACGCCCGGAACGCACCGAGGCGCCGAAGCCGCCGGAGTCTCAGCTCCCGCCCGCCCCGCCCGGCGAACCCACCGCACCTGACGGGCTGTTGACGGGCATCGGCCAGGCGGCACGATCCGCCGCCCCCGTAGCGTCGACGGACCTCCGCAGCCGCGCCACCACACCGGCACCGGGCGCTCCGGAGCACCCGGAGGCAGCGGGACCTCGGCTCCCGCCCGTCCGGGTCCCAACAACCACGCCGCAGCCCGCCAAACCCGCCGAACCCGCCGAACCCGCCGCGCCCGACGGGCCGTTGGCCGGCCTCGGTCCGGCGGCTCAACCCGCCGCCGCCCCCGTGACGGCGACGGACACCCGCCGCCGCGCCGCCGCGCCGGCACCGGAGCGCGCCGAGGCGCCTGCGCCGCCGGTCGTACCGGGACCGTCCCCGGTGCGGCCGGAGGGGAGCGACCCGGCGGAAGCCCGGCGCCCGCCCGCCCCGAGCACCGCGACCACGCCGTCGCCCTCGGCAGGGGCCGGGGAGGCTCAACCGGCCCCCTCCCGTGGGCCGCGCACATCGCCGCCCACCGAGCTGCCCGAGCACCAACACCCGCCCACGGCCGGTAAGCCGCCGGAAAGGTCCCGGCTGCCCGCGCCCGAAGGGCCTCCCGTCCCGTTCCACCCCGGGCACATCAGCACCGAGGACGAGCGGCGGGCGTTCCGGGAGCTGGCCGACGACGTGTGGGAACGGCACGGGGCTGCCGTGGACCGTGCCCTCATCCGGATGCCCGCTCTGCGCGCCCAGGAGCAGGAGGCCGCCCGCGCCGATGTGATCGCGCTGCACATCTACCTGAACTCCCCGGACGGCCCGCTCGCCCCCGAAGCGGTCGTCCGGGGGCTGCGATCCGGTGACGAACGCCTCCTGCCCTACGTCGCGTGCCTCGCCTCGGCCCTCCGCCGCATGCCCTCCTACCGGGGTGTCGCCGTGCACGGTGCCGTAGACGTGCCCCTCGACGGCCTGGCCGCCGGCGCCCTCCTGCGCGACCCGGCCCCGCTGGGCGCCGTACCCGTCGGGGCCGGCGGACCGCGTCCCGGTGGGCCGCAGTACGTCATCTGGTCCGCCACCGGGCGGCGGGTCCGCCAGCTGGCCGACCGCCCGAGCGGCGGTGCGGCCGTCGAACAGGTGCTGTTCGCGCCGGGCACCCGGCTGCGCGTGCTCGACGTACGGCGGTCCGGCCCGGCCCCGCTGATCATGCTCCGCGAGTTGCCGGCCGACGCCCCGGGCACTCCGGGCGGCCCCCTCCCGCAGCATCACGGACTCGACGACGCCGACCGCGCCGTGCTCGCCCGGCTGGACGACACGCTGCGCGGCCGAATCCCCGAGCCCGGCGCCTTCGCCTGGCCGGGCCTGTGCCACGGGCCGATCGGCCCGGCGCACACCACCCCGCAGGCGCCCCGTACGGCGCCGCACGCCGACTGAAGATCCGAGAACGGAGACGACATGCCTCGTCAGGAGCGCACGGGACCCGGTGCCCCCGCCGTACGCCGCGCCATCGCGGTGCCCGCCGCGCCGGGGGAGCCGGATGCGTCCCTCATGCCGCCGGAGGCCTCCGGTTCCCCTTCCGCCTCCTCGGAGGAGGCATCCCGGGTGGCCGTTGCGGAAGGGACGTCCGGCAGTACTCCGGCTCCGTCGGGGGCCCGGTCCGGCGGCCCGGCGGGGGAGTCGTCCGAGCCGTCCCCTGGGGCCTCGGCCGGCCGGGAGCGCGGGCGGTCCGAGACGTCCGGGGTGGCGGCAGCCGCGTCGGCCGCCCCGGTTGGATCAGCTGCCCCCACCGCAGCGACCGCAGCCGCCGCGTCGGCCTCGGACGACGACACGCAGGTCACCGCGAGCGTCGGGGCCGACGGCGGCGACGGTCAGCCGCCCTCCGGCCGCCCGGCCAAGGCCCTGCTGGCGGGCGCGGGCATCGTGGGCGCGCTGCTGCTCGCCGTACCGCTGCTCTTCATCGGCGGGGACGACGACGACCGGTCTGCCGAGCAGACCGAACCGGCCTCCGGTGTGGTGCTGCCGAAGCAGCTCCGACAGGGTGTGCCCACACCGGCCTACGGCACCGCGTCACCGACCGCGAGCCCCGCGCCGACCACGAGCGCCGGCGGTGCGGGCCCCACGGACACGGACCGGAGCAAGCCGGGAATCCAGAGCGGGAGCCCCGCCACCACCGGGACGGAGAAGTCCACCTCCGCCTCCGGCACGACGACCACGGCGTCACAGACCCCGAGGGCGGCCTTGACCCCCAAGGTGGCGGCGCAGCCCACCGTCAACATCGCCAACAGCAAGAACGTCATGCTGAAGAACGCGAGCACGGCCATGTGCGCCGACCTGGGCGGCTCGGCCAAGGGGAAGCTCGGCGCCGGGGTCTTCCAGGAGTACTGCTACCGGGGCACCGCCGACAACCAGATGTGGGACTTCGAGGTGCGCTCCAAGGGTGCGGGCGCGGACGGGGCGGACGCCTTCCGGATCCGCAACGTCAAGGACGGCCTGTGCATGGACCTCCCGGGAACCGGCGCGGTCGCCATGCGTACCCACGTCAGGGAGGGCACCTGCACCGCAACCACCGCCGACAACCAGCTGTGGTGGCTGGAGAGCCGGGGCAACGGCCAGTACTGGATCCACAACAAGGCCAGCAACGGCATGTGCCTGGAGGTGTGGGGCGCCGACGGCTCCGGCGGCCCCGACGCCCGGCTGGGCGTCTACCCGTGCAGCCCCACCGACGACCACGAGTGGACCATCCACTGACCTGGCGTGACCTCACCTGAGCCCAACCGATCCGAGTCGGCACACCGGGCAGGACATGCCGGTGTGCCGGGTCAGATCAGGCCGGAGCGTATGGCGTGGGCCACGGCGTGCGCGCGGTTGCGCAGTTCCAGACGCTTCATCAGACCGGACAGGATGTACTTGATGGTGCGCTCGGAGTACGAGAGCTGTTCCGCGATCTCCGACAGTTCCTTGCCGTCCGCGATCAGCCGCAGCACATCCGTCTCACGCGGTGTGACACCCGACGCCGTAAGGCCGTGCGGCGTGAGGACTTCGCGGTGGGTCCACTGGACCTGCTCCATGAGCACGCCCTGCAGGGCCGGCGGGAAGCTGCCCCCGCCCTCCGCGACGGTGATCAGCGCCCGCACGAACGCCGCGGGGGTGAAGGAGTCCCGCCACAGCACGGCACGTACCCCCCGGTCCACGGCGGTGAAGATGTTGGTCTGCCACTGCCGGCCGACGACGAGCACGAAGCGTGTTTCACGGCGGTCGGACAGTGCGGCGAGCACGTCCAGGGTGCCGGCGTCGGCCGAGTCCACCGCCACCACCGTCACATCGGCCTCACCGCTTCGGCTGGGCGGAACCTCGGTGATCCGCCGGTCGAACTGGAGGTGGTTGGCCAGGCCGGCACGTATGACGGCATCGGGGGCGTGGATCGCCACCCGAACGGTGAGTGTGAGCGCCGACCGGGGCATTCGCCCTCCACTGGGTACCAGAGTGACGGAACGACATCAGGCGTTGTGAAAGGCACGGATATCGTGCATGTCACAGAAGTCACGGATGTCATGGCTGGGGAATCAGGGCAACGGGAGGCCGATGCTGTCATGATCCCGCCCCGTGCTCGGTAGGCAAATACCCCCCGTGTGCCAAGGAATAGGGAAACCTGGCGCGAGTTCTGCCACCCCGACAGGCTCACCGCACCGGCCAAGCCGGCGCACTGCTGGTCAGCACCGCCGTGGCCACCTCCGTACGGGACCGCAGTCCGGTACGGCTCAGCAGCCGCGTCAGCCGGTTGGCGACCGCGTCCTCGCTCACGCGCAGCACCGAGGCGATCCGGCGGTTGCTGAGGCCCTCGGTGATCAGGGTGGCGAGCAACTGTTCGTTCTCGACGGTCACCTGCCGACGATCCGGCACGGCCAGCCCGGCCTCACGCATAGCCGTACGGGCATGAAATCGCCACAGCGCGGCACCGACCTCGCCGAACAGGTCGTACGCCTCGTACAGCAGTTCCCCGTAGCCGGCCCCCGAACGGGCGGCGGACACCAGGACGACCGCCGTCTCGAACGGCTGCTCACGCGCGCGGGCCAGCTCCAGGGCGGCCGGCAACCGCTCCCGTCCACAGTCAGGACCACCGGGGCCGCCCGCGGCCGCGACCCGCGCCGACGTCAACAACCACAACAACCGGGTCCGTTCGCCCTCGGTGCGCTTCGCGAGCGTCTCCAGGTTCGCCAGCGCGTCGGCCGCCTCGGGGACCCGCCCGGCCTCCACGAGGAGTTCGGCCAGGAGGGCCCACAACTCGTCGGTGCCGTAGGCATGTCCGCGCTCGTCCGCCACCGCCAGTGCCCGGCGCAGGATCCGCTCGGCCTCGCCCGCCTCGCCGAGGGCACGCAACACCTCGGCCTCGGCCTGGTTCAGGAAGAGTTCCAGCGGCCCTTCGTGGAGGTTGCGCGCACTGTCCAGCAGCCGTCGCGCACTGGTGGCGCGCCCCTTGGCCAGGAGCATGGCGGCCGTCCGGGCGGGGAGCAGATGGTGGCTCGGCGCCGGGTTGAACGCCTGCCGGTTCGCCAGCATCCAGCGCGCGACCGCCAGCGCCTCGTCCCAACGCCCTCGTAGGTGCAGCCACAGGAAGCGGGTGTACGGCGGCATCCACTCCGGCGACAGACCGCGGAAGGCCAGCAGTCGCGTCATACCGTGCAGATCCCGGGCGCCGAGGAGCTGATCGGCCGCGGCCATGCTGAGAGCGTGCTTGGAGTCGGGCGTCATGTCAGGCCCGTACGGAGTGCTCAGCAGTTGCCGGAACCGCTCCGGCCGTCCGAGCACCCACTCGGCGCAGACCCGGAACCACTCGGGATTCCACTGCTCACGGGTGCCGGTCCGCCACACCGGCTCGGTCCGCAGCAGCACATCACGCGCCTCGACCCACCGCTCCGTGTTGCCGAGTGCCAGCGCCTGGCCCGTCAGGGCCGCTATCGGGGGCAGCGGCAGGTCCCGCCACCAGTGCGCGGAAGCCATCCGGGACACCTGCGCCCAGTCCTCCGAGGCGGCCGTCGCGGCGACCAGCAAGAGGGCGACGTCCTGGAGCAGGTCATCGGTGAGGCTGTCGGCGGGGTCGCGCAGGATCTCCTCACCCGTGGCCCGCGCGCGCGGGTAGTCGCCGACCACGTAGGCGGCCTTCGCGTACCGCAGCAGCACCTGTTCGCGCGCCCCGGGATCCTCGATCAGGTCGAGGGCCGCCCGCAGGTACCGCAGCAGGCCCGGCCCCTGGACATCGGGAAGCAGCCGATCCGCGGTCCGTACGAGCTCATCGACGGCCCGCTCCCGGTCGACCAGCACACCCGCGTCCGCGATCCGGTCGGCCGGATAGGTCACGGCATCGGCCTCGGCCAGCAGGCCACCGCCGCCCGCCTCCGCGTGCGGGCGCTCGCCTCCGGCCCCTTCACCCCACAGCTCGGACACCGCCGCGGCCGACAGCCGCGCCCGCTCCAGCGGCCCGAGCCCTTCCCGGACGGTGTGCTCCACCAGAGGCAGGCAGAACATCCAGCCCCGGACGCCCCGACCACCGTCGCACGGCCCCTCCGAGCCGTCCGCACCCTCCTGCGGCTGCGCCGGTTCCTTCAGTTCCGCCACGATCCCCGCACGGCCGAGCGCACGCAGCGCGGCCCACGTCTCCTCGGCGGACAGCCCGGTCACCGCCGCCGTGCGGGTCAGCGCCGCCCGGCCCAGCGGCCACAGGATGCTCAGTGCCCCGGCCACCGTCCCGTACGGCTCACCGAGCGCCCGCAGTTCCGCGACGAGCGGGTGGTCGTACGGCAGCAGCGGCGTCGGAACGCGGACGCTCAGGAAGGCGTGGCCGTCGGCCACCCGGATCGCGCCCTCCCGTACCCACCCGGTCAGCAGGGCGTCGACCGCCGCCGGCACACCACGGCCGAACTGGTGCACCCGCCGCACCAGATCCGGCTGCGGAGTCGCCTGCAACCGCCCGGCCATCATGGCGGCGACCTCCGGCTCACCGAGCCGCCGGAGCACGAGGGAGTACGAGGACGACTCGCCCGCCAGCCGCTCCACGGGCAGCCGACGGCCCGACCCGGCCGACGCGTTGTTGGCCCCGCCCTCGGATGCGGCCCCGCCGTCGCCCCCGACGCCTGTCCCGGCCTCGCACGCCGCTCCACGCCCGGCGACGGTGACCAGCAGTCGGACGTCCGGCGGAAAGAGGCCGCCGCCGCCGTCTCCGCCCAGCAGGCCGAGGGAGTCGGCGTCGGCGTGTTCGGCGTCCTCGATCACCACGACCGTCGGCGTCGCACCCCGTGCCTGCCCCGATGCGAGTGCCGCACCGAGCACCAGGCCCATCGCCGCCGGATCCCCCGCCTCGGCAGCGGCCAGCGCACCCGTGTCGGACCGCACCCTGCCTCGGCCACGTCCGGCCCCGGGCACCCCGGGTCCGGTGCCAGGCCCGGCCGGCCGCGCCATGGGCAGCGCCCGGACCAGACGCAACGCCAGTAACAGGGGGTGTTCCGCGTCCCCGACCGCACAGGCCAGCTGCAGCACCGCGACCCCCTCCGTCCGGAGCCGCTCGCCGAGCGTCCGCACGAACGCGCTCCGCCCCACGCCCCGTTCACCCCGGACGACGACCAGACGCGGCCCGCCAGGATCCCTCAGCCACGCATGGACCTCCCTCAACTCCTCCTCCCGGCCGACCACTTGCTCGTACGAATGGTCCAGCCGGGCGGCGGTGCCGCCAGGGACCAACTCGGTGTTTCTCCGACCTGCCACAGTCCGTGCTCTCCTAGTGCCGCGTGGGTTGCCTGGGCAGGCCGACTCCCCGTGCCGGGGCAAACCCGGTCGACCGGACCGTAAGGGCGACTGCAATTATTGCTGCGCCCGGTGCGCAAACGGCCGGGACTGCCACGCGATCCCCCCAGGCCGTGGGACGCCGTCGGAGACCGAACGGCGGGGCCCGGCTGTCCGGGCGAAGGAAGCGACGAACGAAGCGAGGAGTCGCCGTGCCGCCGAACCCCTTACCCGTGGCGCACTCCGGTCCGACCGGCCGGGACACCGAGATCGCCGCGATCGCCCGTGTCCTGCGCGCCACCACCGGACCCAGCACCCTGCTCGTCACCGGCGGCCCCGGTTCCGGGAAGACCACGGTGCTGGAGGCGGCCCGGTCGGCGGCGGTGGGTGACGGTGTGCGCGTGCTGCGACTGCCCGTACCGGCCGCCTACGAGGGCTGGAGCACCGACGGACCGCCGAACCCCGGTGACCGGGTCGAGGAAGGGGCGGCGGTCGCCGCCGGACCGCTCGCCGACGCGGTGTGCGGGCTCCTCGCCAAGATCCGTGACACCCGCGTCTCGGCCCGGGTGAACGCCGTACGCCGCGCCCGGTCCCGACTGGCCGAAGACCGCCCCGCGCCCCACGCGGATCCCCAGGCCTCACCCGCAGCGCTCGCCGTCCTGGCCGCGCTGGGCGAAGCACTGACGACCGCCGCCCACCGATCCCCGCTCGCTCTGATCGGCGACGGCATGGAACGGCTGCCGCCCGCGACGGTCGCCGCCCTCGCACTGCTGCTGCGGGTGTTCCGCCCGGCGGGCCTGCCCGTGGTACTGGCCGCCGGGCCACCGCATGCACCGGATCACCCGCCGACTCACCGCGAGGACGGCGGCACGCCCCTGCTTGCCGCGGTCGACCGAGTCCTCGACCTGCCGCCCCTGCATCCCCGAGCCGTGGCCGCACTCGTCGAGCGTCGCCTGGGCCGGCCTGTCGAACGGGAACTGGTCGAGGCGGTGACCCATGACCTCGGCACGCTGGCGGGCAACCCCCGAGCCCTCCTGGCCCTCCTCGCCGACCTGGCGGACAGCGCCGCACTGCCGGAGGTGGACGGCCGACTGGGTCCCCCGCAGGCCCGTGGCGCCGTCACCTTCCCCTTGCCGGTCACCACACACGCCGACGACCTGATCCGTCTCAGCCTGACCCGTCTCAGCCGGCAGGGACACGCTCAACCCGGGCCCACGGCGACGGAAGCGGCAGCCACCCTGGCCCACCTCACCCACCGCGCCGAACTGTTCCTGCCCGACCTGCACCGCCTCACAGCCACCGGCACGGACGCCGGCACCTCGCACACCGGGACGCCGGCCCACGCCATGGACGACCTGTTCCGAAGCGGCGTACTGACCCTGGACCGCGACCGGGGCGAACGCATCGCCTTCGCGGTGCCCGCGCTGGCCACCGCACTGCTGACCCTGCCCAACCCCGGCCACCCCTCGCGCACGGTCCCCGCCCTCCACGCGGCCGTGGTACGGCCACTGGCCGACCGCCTCGGCCCGGCCGCCGCAGGAACCGGCCACCCCCGGCTCGCCGACCATGTGACAGCCGCGGGCCAGGCCCTGGAGGACGCCACAGCCATTCCGCTGCTCCTCGCCGCCGCCCGCAAGGACACCCGCGCGGACCAGCCCCGCGCCTTGCGCGCCTACACATCGGCGCTCCGCCGCCTGCACCCCGACGACCCCCGCACCCCCGACGTACTTCGCCGGGCCGCCGCACTGGGTCTGGCCCGCGCGGCCCACGCCGAGGTCATGGAACTGGAGCAACCCCTGCGCGCGGCCCTGGAAACCGCTGCGGACACCGCCCGGCACGACCGGCACAGCGCCGAGGCCACCGCATCCCTGCACTTCACCGCGCAGGCCTGGACCCTGTCCGCCCTGCACGAGCACACCCTCCCGGCCGATCCCCCCGGCCACCGCGCGCTGACCGCCGAACTGCTCGCGGCGGCAAGCCGGTACGGGATCGGTCCGCAGGCTCCACCCGCCCCCTGTCCGACCGCGACACCGGCCCGAACCTCCGAAGCGCCGCTGCCCCTCCCGGCCGAACTGCGCCTGCTGTCCGCGGCCACAGGCAACCGCACCCTGTGGAACCGCGCCCGCCGTGCCCTGCCCCCGGAGGCGCTGGACGGGGCGGCCGAACTCCGGCTGCGGGCAGCCGCATCGTACGGCGACCTGACAGGCGGCCTCCGAGCGGTGCTCGGCGACCGCTACCTCGCCACGGGGAACAGCGCCGCCGCCCGCCACCACGCCATGGTCCTCGCCTACCACGCGGGCGACTGGGACGCTGCCCTGTCCGCGGCCCGACGCATCGAGGCCCGAACCCGCGCCACGCACCCCCTCTCCACTGCCGGTCACCCGGCCGTGCGCGCCCTGGCAGCCGAAATCCACTGCTTCCGGGGCGACTTGACACGGGCGCGCAGCTGGCTGGAACTGATCCCCGACACGATCGCCCACCCCTTGGCCGCCCGGGTCCGCCTGACGGTCCGCTCCTGGTCGGGACGCCCGGACGAGGCCCTGGAAGGCGCCTGGCGGGATGTGGCACGGGCGCGGGAGGAGGCCGGCCTGGCAGCGGGCACGGAACGGCTTCTGCTGCGCATCCTGCGCTTCACCCTGGACGACGGACCGCGCCACGGTCCGGACGGCCGTCCGCGCCACGGTCCGGACGGCCGTCCGGACGGCGGTATCGGTGGCGGTCTCGACGCCGACCGGCCGGAGGCCCGACGCGTCGTACGGGAACTGGCGGCTCTGTACGACGAGACGGGCTCCCCCCTGGCGTACGAGGCACTGCTGCTGGCGCGAGGCGTGGTGCACCGGGATACGGAGAGCGCTCGAGCGGCCCACACGTCCGCGAGCGGCCGTGGCGACCTCCCGCTGGCCCTGGAGTGCTCCCGCGTCCTGGCGGACCTCGACACCGACCCCAAGCCCTGGCTGGCCGACATCGCACGGGCGACGGCCCGGCTGGGCATAGCGGGCCCTGCCCGCACCCCGCTGTCCGGTACGGCTCACCGCAACGGCATGCCAGGGCCCCGCCGCCCGGCCGGGCCGGGTCTGAGCGAGCAGGACGTACAACTGATCACGATGGTCGGCGAAGGCGCGACCAACCGTCAGATCGCCGCCCGCCTGGCGTGCAGCGAGAAGACCGTGGAACAACGCCTCACCCGGCTTTTCCAGCGCACCGGCCGCCGCTCCCGCGTCGAACTGACGACAGCCTGGCTGGACGGCGCCCTGACGCCCCGCGACGAGGGGGAGGAGGAGCGGACATAGGACCCGCCGCCGGGCCGTCCGAACCCGGGCTGTGAACTGCGGAAACGTCGCTTCTGGGATGAGGGACGGGCTGGGCGTCGCGCTACGGGGCGAACGTCCGGCGCCGGGCACCCGGGGGCGGCAGTGCCGCGGCGGCCCGGCGGGCGGTGTCCACGTGGTGTGTCGAGTGCCAGGCACGGGCGACCTGTTCGGCGCGCGTGTAGGAGTCGGCCGCGGCCTGTTCCTCGTCGACCAGGCGGTACAGGTCGGCCAAGGCGTGAGCGAGGGGGCGACTCGCGTAGGCGCCGCCGGCGGCACCGCCGAACTGGTCCTGGAGGGGCAGCAGATGGGTGATCAGCATGGCCGCCGCGCCGGTGTCGTTCAGCAGCACCGCCAGTTCGCTGCGGTAGTCGAGTTCGAGCCCGTAGAGATGGTCGGTCACCGGTCGCTCGGGGAACGGCACCGCTCTCGCCTCGTCCGTCCGGCCGAGACGTGCCAGGACGAGTGCGTGCAGTACGGCGACGGGCGCACCGACGGCCGAGTGGATCTCCCTGACGTCCCGCTCGATCTCGGCTGTCCTGCCCTGCGTGAGCCGTATGGTCATCAGGCCCATGGTGCGCAGGTCGGCGGCCCGGTGTGCCCCGATGCGCCGCAACAGTACATCCGCCTCGACGTACGCCGTCTCCGCCTCGGCGTACCGGCCCTCGACGGCGGCCAGCATGGCGAGGGTCAGGGTGTTGATGCCCTGGGCCCACAGAAGCCGGTACCGGAGCGCGAGACGCAGACCGTCGGCGGTGTGGCGACGTACCAGGGCAGGGTCGTTGCGCGCGGCCGCGGTCAGTGTGTCCAGGTGCTCGCAGACCCAGTGGTAGGCGGGGAGGTCGTGGGCCAGGGCCAGTTGACGGAGCTCGGCGACGAGCGGCTCCCGTGCGGTGTGCTGTCCCTCATGCGGCATGAGCCTGGCCGATGTCATCAGGGCGGAGGCCAGCAGACGTGGTTCGTCGCCGGCGCGGGCCAGGGCCAGTTGGGTGTGTGCCACGTCCCGTGCCCGTGGCGCGTCCTCGGCCGCCACGGCGTCCACCAGGACCTGGAGCACCCGTGTGCGCGTCGGATCGTCGAGAGACCGGTCCTGGGCCAGCTGTTCCAGGCGGGCCAGTGCGGTGCGGTCGAAGAAGCCTTCCAGTCTGCTGCGCCACAACGAGGGTTCGGTCCACGCGCCGTAGACCGCCGCGACCAGATCGTCCCGGTTCGCCAGTATGGCGAGGTCAACTGCCTGCTGCCGGGTTCGTCGGGCGGCATCGGATGCACCGGCCCGCACCTGCGCGCCCAGCAGCCGCACCAGGAGGCCGACGGTGGCCTCGCGGTGCCCGTCGGAGTCGGACGCGAGCGTGGCGTGTGCCTCCAGCGCCTGCTGGATCAGCCCCACGGCAACGTCGTGGGCGTACCGCCGCTCCGCCATCTCGGCCGCGCGCAGCGCGTAGTCGAGGGCCAGTGCCGCGGTGTCGCTGCGGCCGGCCCGTGCGAAGTGGTGGGCGAGGGCGGGCAGATCGGCGGGGCGATGGCGGCGCAGCTGCCGGGCCACACGGTCGTGCAGACGGGAACGCCGCATGACGGGCAGGTCCGTGTAGACGGTGTCGCGCACCAACGCGTGTACGAAGCGGACGCGTCCGGGTGCGGGTTCGGTGAGCAGGTCCGCGGCCAGGGCGGCCTCCAACCCGTGCACAAGGTGGTCCTCGTCCATGTCCGCCGTGTGCGTCAGCAGGGAGATGTCGGCTTCGAGTCCCACCACCGCCGTGAGCTGTATGACGGAACGGGCGTCGGCCGGCAGCAGGGCCAGGCGTCTGCGCAGCACGTCGCGTACGCCCTGCGGGACTTCGGAAACGGCCACCAGGGCCCCTTCACTGGTCAGGAGGCGTGCGCTCTCCAGGACGTAGAACGGATTCCCGCCGGTGCGGTCGGTGAGGGCTGTCACCGTGGCGGGATCGACAGGCTCGCCGCAGACGGTCTCGACCAGGGTCGCGACGTCCGCGGTGGGCAGGCCACCGAGCGCGATCCGATACGGAGCGCTCGGTGCGAGATGGGCGAGGGTCTTGCCCAGGAGATCTCCGGCCTCGGCGGGCCGATAGCTGGCGGCGATGAACACGGGCAGGCCGGTGACCGCGGCCGCGGCTTCGAGCAGGGCGAGCGTCTCGGCGTCGGCGCGATGCAGGTCTTCGAGGAAGATGGCGAGCGGCTGCCGGCCGGCTGCGTCCCGGAGCCAGGCCGCGAAGGCGCGGTGCATGCGGAATCGTCCGACGGTCGCGGCGTCACCGGTCGGGGCGGTTCCGGCGTCGGACTCGCTCAGCAGAGCGGCCAGCTCCGCGGGCCGGGCCGGGGGGAACGTGCGCGCGAGTGTTTCGAGAGCCTCCACCCAGGCCCAGGCGGGCGGCGCACCCCCGTACTCGGGGCAGCGGCCGATCAGCACGAACCACCCCTCGGTTCTCAGACGCTCGGCGAACCGCTCCAGCAGCGCCGACTTCCCGGCGCCCGCCTCGCCGGTGACCAGCGCGGTGGAGCCCGACTGCCGGGCGGCCGTCGCAGCGGCGCCCAGCGCGCGCAGCTCGTCGTCCCGGCCGACGAACGGCAGGCGTGTGGAGGCCGCCGGTTCGGGGACCAGCGCCGTGCCGCTCGGGACGGCGGCCGCAGCGGCAGGAGCGTCGGTGGCTGCGCGCGTGCCCGCCACGGTGGTGTCGGGGACGGCGGTCGTCGTGGCGAGCGGTACGTGCGCGGGCAGGACGTCGAGACGTTGGGTCAGTACGGCCTGCTCGAGTTCCGCGAGGGCGGGCGAGAGATCGCAACCGAGTTCGTCCCGCACCACCTTGGCGGCACGCCGCAGCGAGGCCAGCGCATCGGCCTGCCGGCCGCACGCCCAGTGAGCCAGCGCGAGCAGCCGCCACCCTTCCTCCCTCAACGGGCGTTCTCGCACCAGGGCTTCGGCGGCAAGCGCCGCCTCGTTGGCATGGCCTTCGCGTAGATCTGCCGCGGCGGACAGCTCCCGGGCCTGGGCGTACAGCTCGGTCAGCCGGGCCGCTTCCGGCGCCGCCCACGTCTCGTCCGCGTGCTCCAGGAAGGGAGGTCCTTGCCAGGATCGGAGCGCTTCGGCCAGCAGTTCGCGGGCCCGTGCCGGTGGAGCCTTCCTGGCCTCGCCCACCTGGGACTCGAAAGTCCAGGCGTCCACGGAGTCAGGGGGCAGCCGAAGGACGTATCCGGGGGCGGAGGTTGCCAGAACGGTCGAGGGTGCCCGGCTGGGACGGCGGGGTTCGAGCAGGCGGCGCAGGTTCGACACATAGGCGTAGAGGGACGAGCTGGCCTTGGCCGGGGGGAGTCCGTGCCACACGGCGTCCACCATCTGGTCCGCGCTCACCACTGTGCCGCGGGCCGCGACCAGCAAGGCGAGGACGGCGCGCTGCCGAGGGGTTCCCAGTCCGACGGGTCTGCCCTCGACTTCGGCACCCATGGAACCCAGGACTCGTATTCGCAGCACGCACGGGAATTTACCCGAGCGGCAGCCCCGCCCGGTCCATGCGCGCACCGTCCCGGCCGCGGGCTGCCGTCAGGGTCACCTGCTCTCGAGCCCCCGGTAGACCCCGTCGTGGCCGACGCCTTCCACGTAGTCGCCGAAGTCGGTTCGGACCACCGCGGCACCGCTGCCTTCTGGAAGCGTGTTCACGAAGGTCCTTTCGTCCGGTGCGTCCGGTGCATCCGATGTATCCGGTGTGTCCGGTTCTGTTGGTCCGGCGGTCGGTGAACTCAGTCCGTGGCGCTCTCGGATCCGCCTCAGAACCCGCGGAACACCCCGTCCTCGTCCGCGGCGTCGGTGAACTCGGCCCAGTCCATGTTGGCCCAGGTGATGTTGTTCTCGATGGACCACAACTCCGCTGCGATCACACGCAGTTCGGCGTACGGACCGGTGCCCGTACGGATGACGAGAAGAGGCCTCTCGGGCACGGCGAGTGCGGCTTCGTCGGCGAGCACCACGAGTTTCACATCCGGTGGCGTGAGGCTCGCCATGCGCTCGGCGGACAGCCCTCGGTAGGCGATGTCATCGACGATGTCGAGGTTCGCCAGAAAGTCCTCCTCGGTGGGTGTGGAGACTTCGACGAGCAGTGCCTGCCACGACTGCTCGTCGGAGAAGCAGGTGCGTACCAGGGGAGTCGTGTGAGCGTGGGGCGACAGGAGCTTGGGCATGACTGGGATCCTCGGGACGGGGAACGGTGTGAACGCGCGAGCGTGTCGGCGCGGACGTCGACGGGCAGAGTACGCGAGCGGTGAGGTGCTGCCGGGCCGTGTGCCGCGGTCACTTCCCACGCACAAAGTCCTGCCCGTGCGGAACGCGTCGCCCAGGCCTGGAACGCCCCTCACCTCGTGGCGGACGCGCGCCGCGCACAGGCGGAACTCGCCGTTGAGCGCGAACGGCGGCGGCTCTTCATCGTCTGACGGCGGGCCACGTCCCGCCGGCCCCCGGCACCACGCCGACACACGCCCCAAGAGGGCACCAAGACGCGGGACGTCGGGGAACATGCCGCGAGTGTCCGAGGGCCGGAACATGCCGCGGGTGTCCGACGGCCGGCGCTCGGACTCCTGGGCAGGCGGGAAACGACATCCGGCCCACCCCCCACCAGGTCAGTTCCAAGTCAACTCCAAGTGACCCGCTCTAGCGTCCGGATCGCAAGTGAGCTCAGGGTGCGGGGCGATCGTGGACGACGTCGGTGCCGGAACGGGGAAGGCGAGAGACATGCCGACGGGTGTCACCAAGGACAGCGGGACCACACCCGGGCGGGGCAAGCTGTGGTTCTCGGTTCTCGGGCCCGTCCGCGCCTCGCGCGACGGAACCGCCCTGGAACTCGGCCCGCCCCAGCAGCGCGGACTGCTGGCCCTGCTGCTCGCCCGCCCCGGGCAGCCGCTGGAGGTCGAGCAGATCGTCGACGCCCTGTGGGGCGAGGAACCGCCCGTCAGCGCCCTCACCCTGGTCTACCGGCACATCGGCCTGCTGCGCCGCACCCTGGAACCCGACCTCCCCGCGCGGGCGGCCGGCGGCTGGCTCCTGCGCGGAGCCGGCGGCTACCGCATCGAGGCCGAGGCGGACTCCCTCGACCTGCTGCGCTTCCGTCAGCTGGCCCAGGAGGCCCGGCGGGTGCGGGACGACGGCGCCACCCGGCGGAGCGTGGCGATGTACGTCGAGGCACTGGCCCTCTGGACCGGCCACCCGCTCGACGGGCTGCCGCCGTTCATGCACACCGCCCCCGCCTTCAAGGCGCTGGACCGGGAGCACCACGCCGTGGTCAAGGAGGCCGCCGACGCCGCCCTGCACTGCGGCCTCGCGGGCGAACTGCTCGGCCCGCTGCGCCGCTGCGCCGCCGAACGGCCCCTCGACGAGCCGCTGCACGCCCGCCTGCTGTACGCCCTCATGGCCACCGACCGGGTGCAGGAGGCGCTGCGGACCTACCGGGCGGTGAAGGCCAGGCTCGCCGACGAGCTGGGCATCGGACCGGGCCAGGAACTGCGCGCCGCCGCCCGGCACGCGCTCGGCCCACCCACCGCCGTGCCGACGTCCGTCGTGCCGACGCCCGGCGTGCCGACGCCCGCCGCGCCGACGCCCGCCGCGCCGACGTCCGTCCTGCTGCCCACGGTCGTGCCGACGTCCGTCGACGCGGGCCCCGTCCCGTCGTCCACCGTCCCGCGCCCGGCCGGCCGGCCGTCGGTCGCCTACTCCGTTCCCGCCCAACTCCCGCCGGGTTTGCCGGTGTTCGTCGGTCGGAAGCGCGAACTGGCGCTCCTGGCCGGGCCGGGCACCGCGGACGGACCCGCGGCGGTGATCGTCCTCAGCGGGCCGCCGGGCGTGGGCAAGACCGCGCTGGCGGGCCGCTGGGCCCACCGCGCGGCACCCGGCTTCCCCGACGGACAGCTCTACGCGAACCTGCGCGGCCACACCCCCGGCGCGCCCCCGGCCGACCCCGTCGTGATCCTGTGCGGGTTCCTGCGCGCGCTGGGCCTGCCGCCGGAGCGGATACCCGGGGACGAGCGGCCGCGGCGCTACCGGGAGGCACTGGCCGGCCGCCGGGTCCTGGTCTTCCTCGACGACGCCCGTGACGCCGCGCAGATACGGGATCTCCTCCCCGACGCCCCAGGCTGCCTCGCGGTCGTCACCAGCCGGGCCCCGCTCCGCGAGATCGCGGGCGGCGAGCGGGACAGCCGCTTCCTCGACCTGGCTCCCTTCGACGCCGACGAGGCCCGCGACTGTCTCGCGGCCCGGCTCGGCGGCGAGAGGGTGGCCGCCGAGGAGGACGCCGTCCGTGCGCTCACCGTGCTGACCGGGGGACTGCCCCTGGCCCTGGCGGCCGCCGCGGCCCGTGCCTCCGCCGGACCGGCCTTTCCCCTCGCCGCGCTCGCCGAGGAAATCCGCTCGGCGAACGGGGGACTGGACGCCGTACCCGAGGTACGGGCGGCCCTCGACGCCTCCTGCCGCACACTCACCTCGGACGCGGCCCGCGTCTTCCGGCTCCTCGCCGCTTGTCCGGGCACGACGATCTCCACGGCCGCCGCCGCGAGTGCCGCCGCGCTGCCCGTGGAGCGGGTCCGGCACCCGCTCGGCGAACTCGTCCGCGCGGGACTGCTCACGGAACGGCTCGGCGACCGGTACCACCGGCCGCGGCTCGTCGGGACGTATGCGCACGAACTCGCCCGCCCCGACGAGCACGAGACCGCCACCACGGCACCCGGCCCCGCCGCCGACGGGGAGCCGGACGGCCGTGGCAGTGAACCCCGTGTGCCGCGGGACGGCATCCAGCCCGACGCGGAGGCGTCACGGCTGGCCCTGCGGCGGGTGCTCGACCACCATCTGCACACGGCCCGCAACGCCCTCGCCCGGCTCTCCCCGCACCGGATCGTCCCCGCACCGCCGCCCGCCCTGCCCGGAGTCAGCACGATCGAGCACGGCAGCGCCGCCCAGGCCCTCGCCTGGTGCGGCGCGGAGATCCGAGGCCTGGTCGGCCTGGTGAGCCTGGCCTCGCGCCACGGATTCCACGACCACACCTGGCGGCTCGCCCGGCTGGTCGAACTCCTCCTCGACCAGCAGGGACTGCGCCACGACGTCGTCGAGCCCCGGCTGGCCGCCCTCGACTCGGCCCGGCACCTGTGCGACCCGGTAGCGCTCGCCCACGCGTACAGCTCCCTCGGGGAACTCACCGGACGCCTGGGTCGTACGGAGGACGCCCACATCCATCTGCGCCGGGCCCACGAACTCTTCGGCGAACTGGGCGACCTGCCCGGACAGGGCGACGTGCACCGGTGGCTCAGCCGGCTGCACGCGGGGCAGGGCCGCCTCGACGAGGCCCTCAGCCACGCGGAGCGGGCCGTGGAGCGGTACCGGGGCGCCGGTGACCGGGTGGGCGAGTCCGGCGCGCTCCTCGCGCTCGCCAGGATCCATCTCCTGCGGGGCCGGCACCGCGACGCGTTCGCCGTGACCCGACAGGCCCTCGAAGCCCTGCACGGCCTCGCCGAGCCGCATGCCGAGGCCGCGGTCCGCGGCGCGCTCGGCCGCTGTCACGACGCACTCGGCAGTCACCGCCGCGCGCTCCTCGCCTACCAGCGTGCCCTGAAGCTGTACCGGGCGGCCGGGGACGGGCACCACGAGTTCCGCTGTCTGGTCCGCATCGGAGAGGCGCACCGTGCCGCCGCCGACCCGGGGGCCGCCCGGACCGCCTGGGCGCGCGCGCTCGCCGTACGCGACACCCTGGACCACGAGACCCCCGAGGTGCGGGAGGCCGCCGCCCTGCTCCGGAACAGGATCCGAGACCTGCCCCCGCGGGACGGCACCGGCGCGGAGCCCCCGGCGCGCCCGTCCCTGCGGCTGGTCTCGGACGCCCCCACGTGACGGGCGCGACACCTGCCGGAACCTGATGTTCCGTACGTTCCGGCAGGGTCAGTTTCCTGTCACTGGACCGACCTACGCTGAGCCGGAGGGGGAACGGTCCCCACCGTCGCCCGGTCGCCCGGTCGCCCGGCGGACGGTCGTGGCGCCGCGCCAGGGCGCGGGCACGGGTATGAGCACAGCCGGTCACACGCTTGATCCAGGCCTGATCCAGGGAAGTGGACTATGACGCGCGGGGGAACACCACGCCCCGGGGACGCGAGGGCCTCCTCGTCCAGCTCCCTCGCGGTGGCGGCGGCGGAACCGCCTGAGACGGACGGCGCCGCGGAGCGGGGATCCACGGAGACCGCCGCGGCCTTCGCACGGGGCCGCGCCGGGACCCGGTCCCCCGGACCGGCCGAGGGCGCCGGACGGACCGTCCCCGCGGAACCGGCCACCGGAGCCGCCGAGGAGACCCCGGCAGGAGAGACCTCGGCAGAGGAACCCCCGGCCGTGCCCGGCACCACCGCGCCGACTCCGGTCACGTCGGGTGCCGTGACCACCGTGACCACCGTGACCACCGTGACGGCCGCGGGCGGGTCCCTCCGGCCGGCCGCCGACGAGGACACCGCCGACGAGGACATCGACGCCGAGACCCCGGACGGCGGAGCACCGGACGGCGGAGCACCGGACGGCCGAGCACCGGATGCCGGAGCACCGGATGCCGCAGCAGCGGGCGCCGGGCGCCGGGGGGAGGGCGCCGCCGGGCCGGACGCCGACGAGGGCTCCTCGGAGGGGCGTTCCGAAGGCCGTCCCGAGGTCCCGGGCGGCTCGGCCGAGGACACTGCCGCCGGTACCGCCCGGACGGTGGTGCTCGCCTCGGACACCGGCCGGGACGGCGACGACGGTGACGCCGAGCACGGCGGCCGCCGTATCTCCCGCGAGTCGGTCGTCGGCGTCTCCCTGCTGGCCCTGCTCGTGGCGGGGAGCTCCTTCCTGCTGGTCGGCTCCGGAGGCGACTCGTCCGCATCCGGCACCGTCCAGTCCGCGCGCGGCGGCTTCTCGCAGGACGGCGAGGACGGACCCGGCGGTGTCCCCGGCACCGCCGCTTCCACCGCTCCCTCCGCCCGGCCCACCACCGGCACCCGGCCGGGCACCGGCGTCTCCGCCTCGCCGCGGAGCGCCGCGAACGGGTCCGGGTCCACGACCGGGGAGGGCTCCCACCACAGCGGATCCGGCTCGGCCACGGGCAAGGCCGCCGCGGGTGCCGCGGCGGCAGCGGCTGCGGACGCCGACCGGCCGGTGAAGTCCACGGCCTCGACGCCGTCCGCGGGACAGGCCGCCGCGGCCCCGTCCGCGCAGTCGGCGGGCGCCCTCGTCGGCTCGGCCTCCGGCCGCTGCGCGGACGTCACCGACGGCACCGCCGACGCCGGCACGCCCCTTCAGATCTGGGACTGCACCGGCGCCAAGTGGCAGCGCTGGTCCCTCTACTCGGACGGCACGGTGCGCTCCCTCGGCCTGTGCATGGAGGTCGCCTCGGCCTCCGTGAGCGACGGCGCCGCGATCCGGCTCGCGAACTGCGACGCCGGCTCGGGCCAGCGGTTCCGGCTCAGCTCCGCGGGGGACCTGGTCAACGTCCGGGCCGACAAGTGCGTGGACGTCAAGGACCAGCAGACCGACAACGGCGCCCGGCTCCAGCTGTGGACGTGCACCGGGACGCAGAACCAGAAGTGGCGCCTGGGGTGAGGACGGTGCGATGGAAGAGCCGGTGACGCGCCAGGACCCGACGGCGCCGTCCTTCTCCGTGCTGGGGCCGATGCGTGCCTGGCGCGAGGGCACCGAGCTGGATCTCGGCCCTCCACAGCAGCGCGCCACCCTGGCGGTGCTGCTGGTCCGCGTGAAACGGCCCGTCCCGGTCGGTGAGATCGCCGACGTGCTGTGGGGCCAGGGGCAGCCGGTGAGCGCGACCAACGTGATCCACCGTCACATCGGAATGCTCCGCCGGGTCCTGGAGCCGGAGCTGCCCAACCGCACCGAGGGACAGCGGCTGGTCCGGGTCAGCGGCGGCTACCGGCTGCGCGTCGACGCGGACGACGTCGACCTGACCCGCTTCCGCCGACTGCGCGAGCGGGCCCAGGAGGCTGCTCGGGCGGGGAACGCGGCGGACGCCGTGGAGCGGTTCAACGACGCCTTCGCGCTGTGGCGGGGGCCGGTCGCCGCCGGAGTCCCGGCCGTCGCGCGCGCCCACCGCATCTTCACCGCCCTCGACGACGAGTACGTGGCGGCCGTCCGCGAGGCCGCGGACACGGCCCTGCGCGACGGCCTGGCGGACCGCGTCCTCCCCGCGATCGAACGCTGCGCCGCCCGCCACCCCCTCGACGAGGGGGTCCACGCGAAACTGGCGTTGGCGCTCGCCGTCACCGGCCACCAGGCCGAGGCCCTCGACGTGTGCCACCGCGCCCGGACGCGGCTCGCCGAGGAACTGGGCGTCACCCCGGGCACCGAACTGCGCGCCGCGCACGAGCGCGTGCTCGGCGGCGACCTGAACGGCCCCCCTGTCGGCGTCCGGCCGAAGCACCCGGAGCACCCGGAGCACCCGGAGCACCCGACACACCCGGAGCGCCCGGGGTCACCGAAGCACCCGGAGCACCCGACACACCCGGAGCGCCCGGGGTCACCGAAGCACCCGGAGCATCCGCGGCACTCGGAACACGCGCGGCACCCGGAGCGCTCCGAGCACCCCGAGGGGCCGGAGCACCGGCGGGCCGCTCCGGTGCCGCGCGGCGAAGGCGGTTCCACGCCGACGGCACCCCGGCCCGCCCCGGCACCGGGCCGCACCGGCGGGCCGTGGCTCGTGCCGGGGGGGCCCACGGCGCGACCGTCGGCCGCCCCGCCCACGGACGGCACCCCGCCCTGCCCGCAAGGTCCCGGCGGCGACCCGATCCGGAGCCATGACGAGGGGCGCCGGCCGCTCACGTTCGGCGGGGACGCGCCCGCGCCCCCGCACGCGTTCGTCGGGCGCCGGACCGAGACGGCAAGGCTGCTCGCCGAGGCTGCGGCCGGGGCCGCCCGGCATGGGGACGAGACCGTGAAACTCGCCGCCGTCTGCGGCCCGGCCGGGTCCGGCAAGACCGCCCTCGCGGCCGAGACCGTCCGCCGCCTGGCCGACCGGTTCCCCGACGGGCTGATCCGCATCGCCCTGCGGGGCTACGACCCGTCCGCCGCGCCGGTCGCGCCGGGCGAGGCGATCCGCGGTCTCCTCACGGCCCTGGACGTCCCCCCGGACCGGCTGCCCGCCGACCCCTACGACGTGGACGCGCACACCGCCCTGTGGCGCAGTGTGCTCTCCCGGCGACGCTTCCTGCTGCTGCTCGACGACGCCCGCGACACCGCGCAGATCCGGCCGCTGCTGCCCGCCACGCCCGGCTGCATGGTTCTGGTGACCAGCCGCGACCAGCTTTCCGGCCTGGTCGCCGCGGAGGGCGCCCACCGCGTCGTCCTGGGCCCGCTCACCCCCGAGGAGTCCCGGGAACTCCTGGCGACACGCCTCGGTCCCGACCGGCTCGCCGCCGACCCCGAACGGACCGAACGGCTCGTGGAACACTGCGCCGGACTGCCGTTCGCCCTCCACCTGGCGGCCGGCCGGCTCACGGACACCCCGCGGGAACCGGCGGCGTCGCCCGTACCGTCCGGCATTCCGGGGGAGAGTGACCGGACCACCGTACGGCGCAGTCTGTACGGCTCCTACCGGACGCTCGACCCCGACGCCGCCCGGCTGTTCCGGCTGCTCGCCCTGCACCCGGAGCCCGAGACGGGCGTCGCGGAGGCCGCCGCCCTGGCCGGCACCGGCCCCCGGCGGGCCCGCGTCCTGCTGTCCGCGCTCACCGGAGTGCACCTCCTGGACGAGCGCGCGCCCGGCCGCTTCACCCTGCGGCCCCTGGAACGCTCGTACGCCCACGAACTGGTGCACACGACCGACGGCCCGCCGACACGCGCCGCCGCCGTGCGCCGTCTGCTCGGCCACCTCGTCCGCCACGCGCTCCCGGACGACGGGCCGCGGACCCCTTGGCTCCACGGCGACGGGTCCGCCGACGCACCGGCCCGGCTGCCGGGCACCGGCCCCTTCCTCCCCGTGGAGCCGGAGATGTTCTCGCTCTGACCGGCTCGCCCCGACCGGCGGCCGCCCCACCACCGAAGGACTGGACCGCACATGCCTTTCTCCCGGCCGTCGCGCAGGACGGCCCGGCCCGCCCCGTCCCCCCGCCGCACCCGGTACGCCGTCCCCGCCGGACTGTGCGCCCTCGCGCTCACCGTCTGTCCCGCGCCGGTCGCGCTGGCCGACGACGCGTCACCGGCCCCGGCCGCGACCGGCTCGACCGTACGGCTGCCCGTCATCCCCGGCTCCCTCGGTACCGGCGCCGCCTGCACCCGGCCGTCGCCGACCACGATGACGGTCGTCCCGTGGACGCACGCCGTGCTCGGACTGTCCGGTGCCCGGACCTACTCCCGGGGCGCGGGAGTCACCGTCGCCGTCGTCGACACGGGCGTCGCACCGGGGACCCACGGCCTCGAGGGCCGGGTCGAGGCGGTGGGCGACGCCGCCGAGGACTGTGTCGGACACGGCAGCTTCGTCGCGGGGCTCATCGCCGCGGAGTACGGCGGGACCGGCGCCGACTTCGGCGGACTGGCCCCCGACGCCCGCGTCCTCGCCGTACGCGGCACCGACGCCCGCGGTCTGGCCGACGCCGCGAGCGTCGCCGCCGGCATCCGTGCGGCCGCCGACGCCCGAGCCCGGGTCGTCGCGGTCCCGCTGGCGCTGTCCCGGGGCAGCAAGGCGCTGAGTGCGGCGGTCCGTTACGCCGTCGCCCGGGACTGCCTGGTGGTCGCCGCGGCCGTGCCGGACGCCACGGGGGACTCCACCGGCGCGTCCGGCGCCACGACGCGGGCCGCCCAGGCCGCGCGCTACTGGCCCGCGTCGGACGAGGGCGTGCTGTCCGTCCTGGACTTCGGCCCCGACGGCGGCCGCCCCGACGGGGCGCCGGAGCCGGTCCGGGCCGACCTGGCCGCACCGGGCGACAAGGTCGTCGGCACCGGCCCGCGCGGGACCGGCAACTTCACCGGCACCGGCGCCTCCTTCGCCACCGCCCACGTCGCCGGGGCCGCCGCGCTCGTCCGGTCGCGGTACCCGGACCTGAGCGCCGAGCAGACCGCGCGCCGGCTGACCGGCACCGCGTACCCGGCGGACGTGCCGCGCCTGGACACCTACGCCTCCCTCACCGTCGTACCGCACGACGGAGGGACCGCCGCGCCGCGGCGGGCGCCGGCGGAGCGGGTGGTGCTGTCGCTGCCCGCCGACGACCCGGGCCCGCGCCGGATCGCCGTGGCGGTGGGCTCGGTGTGCCTGCTGACGCTGCTGACGGCGGCGGCCGCGCGGGGCGTGATCCGCGCCCGGCGCGGCCGCCGCGACGGCGCCGCGGAGACCTGAACGCGACCCGGGCGGAAGGGGCCCTCGCGTGGGGCGCCCGCGACGGAGGAACCGTCGAGCGCGGAGGGGCCCGGCCCGTGGGCCGGGCCCCTCCGTGGTGTCAGTCCTCGTCCAGCAGAGCCGTCTGCACCTGGAACGTCTTGCGGCGGGTGATGCGCAGCGCCCGGCCCGGCACCAGGACACGGGGCTTGACGCTGCCGAACAGATACCCCTCGGACGGCGGGCAGGACATCAGCAGGCCCGGGGTGTTGATGTCCAGCATCCGGCGCAGGACCGGGTCGCCCAGGCCACGTCCGGCGCCCGCGGCGGAACGCGTCACCACCAGATGGAGACCGACCTCGTAGCCGAGCGCCAGGAAGTCCAGCAGCGGTTCGAACGGGCTGCGCCCGAGAGGCGCGTTGATCAGGTCGTAGTCGTCGACGAGGACGAACAGGGTCGGCCCCTGCCACCAGTCCCGCAGCCGCATCCGGGACGGCGCGATGTCCGGACCCGGCATCCGGGTGCGCAGCGCGCGGGCCGCACCGTCGGACAGTTCCCGCAACTGGTCCACGGAGACCGCGTGGCCGAGCCGGTACTCCTCCGGCACCGCCTCGACGAGTTCCCGGCGGTAGTCGACGACGAGGACCCGCGCCTCGGCGGGGGTGTAGCGCTCGATGATGCCCTTCGCGACCAGCCGGAGCAGATTGGTCTTGCCGGTCTCGGCGTCACCGACGACGACCAGATGGGGGTGTTCGGAGAAGTCGTGCCAGGCCGGGGCCAGCTTGTCCTCCTCCACGCCGAGCGCGACGCGCAGATCGCCCTCGGCGGGCGGCAGGCCGGCGGCGGAGAGCCGTACCGGCAGCATCCGCACGGGAGGCGCCGGGGGCCCCGCCCAGTGCTCGGCGACGGACCCGACGACCTGCGCGACGCCCTCCGCCAGGTCCTCCTGGTCCTGCACGCCGTCCAGCCGCGGCAGCGCGGCGAGGAAGTGCAGCTTGGTCTCGGGGGTCAGACCGCGGCCCGGGACCCGGGGCACCGAGCGGGCCCGCCGGATGTCGATCACCGACTCCATCGGGTCGCCCATCTTCAGCTCCAGACGGGTGCCCACCTGATCCCTGACCTGAGCGGCGAGTTCGACCCACCGGGTGGTGGTGACGACGAGGTGCACACCGTAGTTCAGGCCGCGCAGGGCGAACTGCGACAGGGTGGTCACATGGTCGAGGAAGTCCTGCCGCAGGGTGCCCCAGCCGTCCACGACCAGGAACACGTCGCCGTACGGCTCGTCGGGGAACTCCCCGGCCGCCCGCCGTTTGCGGTACGTCGCCATGGAGTCGATGCCGTGCTCCAGGAAGAACCGTTCGCGTTCGGCCAGCAGCGAGGCCACCGCCGCGACGGTCCGGCCGATCCGCTCCCCGTCGACATGGGCCGCAACACCGCCGACATGGGGCAGCCCGGTGAGCCCGGTCAGGCTGCCGCCGCCGAAGTCCAGGCAGTAGAACTGCACTTCGCGGGGGGTGTGGGTGAGGGCGAGGGCGGTGATCAGAGTGCGTACCAAGGTCGACTTGCCGCTCTGGGGGCCGCCCGCGATCGCCACATGGCCACCCGCCCCGGACAGATCCACCACGAGGGGGTCCCGGCGCTGCTCGAACGGCCGGTCCACGATGCCGATCGGGACCCGCAGACCGCCCCGCGCCACCGCCGACGTCCCGGACCCGCCGGCCGGGACCGTCAGACCGCGCTCGGCGTCCGGCGCCGTCGGCGGCAGCAACCGGTCCAGGGTCGGCGGCTGTCCGAGCGGCGGCAGCCACACCTGGCGGGCCGCGGGACCCGAGTCGCGCAGCCGGTCCACGGCCGTGGCGAGCAGGCTCTGAGCGCTCGCCTCCTCCGCGGCTGCGGCCTCCGCCTCCGCCCGCACCACCGACTCGGGCAGCTGCCGCGGCGCGATCCAGCCGACGCTCCAGGGGGTGACCTGCCCGGCCACCTGCGCACGGGCCAGGGCGCCGCGCCGACGCCGGTAGGTCCCGGAGACGTACGCGGCCCGGAACCGGGTCAGCGCCTCCACCCCGCTCTTGAGATAGCCGCTGCCCGGCTGGGAGGGAAGCTGATAGGCGTCGGGCACGCCGAGCACACCCCGGCTCTCCATGGCGGAGAAGGTGCGCAGACCGATGCGGTAGGAGAGGTGGCTCTCCAGCTGGTGCATCCTGCCCTCGTCCAGACGCTGGGAGGCCAGCAGCAGATGGACCCCCAGGGACCGCCCGAGACGGCCGATCATGACGAACAGCTCCATGAACTCGCTGTGCGCCGCCAGCAGTTCGCTGAACTCGTCCACGACGACGAACAGGCTCGGCAGCGGCTCCAGCGGGGCGCCCGCGGCACGCGCCTTCTCGTACTCCAGGGCCGAGGTGTGGTTGCCCGCGGCCCGCAGCAGTTCCTGACGGCGGATCAGTTCGCCGTGCAGGGCGTCCTGCATACGGGAGACGAGCGCGACCTCGTCCGCCAGGTTGGTGATCACCGCCGAGGTGTGCGGGAGTTCCTCCAGGCCCAGGAAGGTCGCGCCGCCCTTGAAGTCGACGAGCACGAAGTTCAGGGTCTGCGAGGAGTGGGTCAGCGCCAGACCGAGGACGAGGGTGCGCAGCAGTTCGCTCTTGCCGGAGCCGGTGGCGCCGATGAGCATGCCGTGCGGGCCCATGCCGCCCTGCGCCGACTCCTTGATGTCGAGTTCGACGGGCGCCCCGTCCGCGCCGACCGCGATCGGCACCCGCAGCCGCTCGGCGGCCCCGGTACGGGCGGCCCAGTAGCCCGCCGGATCGTGCCGGTGCAGGTCGGGAATGCCGAGCAGTGAGGTCAGCTGGATGTCGGAGGCGAGCGGTTCCGTGCTGTCGGTGGCCAGACTCAGCCGGTACGGGGCGAGCAGCGCGGCCAGCGTCCGGGCCGCCGCCGGACCCATCCGGTCGGGGCGGCCGAGCGTGGTGGTCTGCTCCTGGCGGCTGCGGTCGGTCCGCACCAGGCGCAGCTCGGGGTCGGTGAAGTCCAGGCGCAGCGTCGTGCGGCCGGGCCGCCAGGTCAGCGCACCCGACAGGTCGACGGTGACACTGTTGCGGAAGCCCTGTCCGTCCAGCCGGTGCCCGGCCGGCATCCGGCCGCCGTCCACGACGATCACGGTGAACGGTTCCTCGCGCCCCGGCACCGCGTCCGGGTCGAAGGCGGGCCGCTCCTGGAACTCGGCGCCGAGCAGGTTCTCCAGTTCGGTGACCGACGGCGCGACGAGGCGGGCCGGTCCGGCGCCGTCACGATCGTGCCGGTGCTGGGAGTGCGGCAGCCACTTCAGCCACTCCCAGTCGGCCCGCCGCTCGTCGGACACGCACAGGGCCACCCACAGGTCCTCCGGGGCGTGGAACGCGGCGAGCTGGGCCACCAGGGCGCGGGCGGCCGACCGGATCCGGTGTTCGTCGCCCCGGGTCAGCACCTTCGACCAGGCCCGCAGATAGACCGCGACGGGCTGGTCGGGGACGGTCGAGTAGGCGCGGATGAACCTTCGCAGGGCGTGCGCGCTCAGCGGCTCCAGGTCCTCCACGGGCTTCGTGGAGACCGGGCTCAGCCGCACCCCGAGCCGCTGGTCGCCCACGGCGATCCGCACCTCGGCGAAGTCGTCGTCGGCGGGGCGGCGTTCCCACAGCCGGGTGGTGCGCACCATCGACCAGAGCACGGCGGGGTCGGGATGGCGCCACACCAGGGCCTCCCGCTGCTCGGTCACCGCACGTCGGACCTTCTTGCGCACCTGCGCCAAGTACCGCAGATAGTCCCGCCGTTCACCCTTCGTGCGGCGCTTGCGCTCACCCCGGCCGCGCATCATCTGGCCGACCAGCATGGCCACCATGGACAGCATCATCATGCCCATGGCGATATAGCCGAGGACGGAGTTCTCGCCCGGCCGCAGGAACATCACCAGCATCGACGCGGACATCATGCCCATGGGCAGGAAGGTCCAGACGGCGGACGAATCCGCCTGCGTCTCCGGCAGGGTGGGCGGTTCCTGGAGCGCCAGTTCGCCCTGGGGCATGTCGGGACCGCGGCGCCGGGCCGGCCTGCGGAAGAGTTCAACGGACAACGGGATGACGCTCCTTCGGTGGGGGTCCGCAGGGTTCGGTTCCGTCCACGTGCTCCCGCCCGCGGACGGAGTACGGCGGATGCGGGGCGGACACCGGGCGGACACCGGGCGAATCGCCGCCCGGCCCTCGCCCCGCCGCCCGGCCCTCGCCCCGCCGCCCGGCCCTCGCCCCGCCGGCCGCCTCTCGCGGCCGGGAGCGTCTCCACGAACCCCACCCGGGATCCTAGGAGGCCCCGAGTGCGTAAAAAGTGTCCGTCCGCGAAGGGGGAGTACGGCGGCCGTGGCGGGCTCCGGGGGCCCCGCCGCGGTGCCGGTACGGCCGTACGGTCCGCGCGCGGTGCCCCTCGTCGCCGGTCAGTTTTCCCTCACACACGCCTGCCTACGATCGCCCCGGTGCTTGCGGGGCCGACGGCCGGACCGTCAGTCGTCAGTGTCCCTGCCCGCCCCCGCCCCGCCCGGATCCCTTCGCGTTCCCCGCGAAGCCCGGGCCCCCCGCACGACGGGCCGTCGAAGAGCTTCGAGCAGAGCGGTCCGAGCAGAGCAGTCCGAGCAGAGCAGTCCGAAAAGGGCTTCGCAGAATCCCGAAGAGCCCCGAAGAGCCGAAGAGTTGCTGAAGAAGAGCCGAAGAAGAAAGGCAGGAGCGTGAGCGACAACGCGCTGGCCGGTCTCTGCCGCGTGAACATACGGACGTCCGAGCGGTCCGTCGATCTCGCCGTGCCCTCGGACGTCCCGATCGCCGATCTGCTGCCCGTCGTCATCGGCTACGCCGGCGACGACCTGGAGGAGTCCGGACTCGAACACGGCGGCTGGGTGCTCCAGCGGCTCGGCGGCACACCGCTGGACCTGGAGGCCACCGCCCAGTCCCTCGAACTGCGCGACGGCGACACCCTCTATCTGCGGCCGCGCGTCGAGACCCTGCCCGAGGCGCACTTCGACGACCTGGTGGACGGCATGGCCGCCACCCTGCGCGAGCGCCCCCGCCAGTGGTCCCAGGACGCGACCCGCTGGCTGCTGCGCACCCTGCTGGTGTGCTCCGTGGCCGTCGCCCTGGCCATCCTCGTGCTGCCCGGCGCCCCCGTCGCCGTACGCGCGGCCACGGCGGCGCTGATGGGCGTGTTCCTGCTCGCCGGGGCCGCCGCGGCCAGCCGTGCCATGGCCGACAACGGCACCGCCACCGCGCTCGCCCTGATGGCCGGGCCCTGCCTGGGCGCCACCGGCTGGCTGCTGCCCGTGCTGGGCGCGGGGGACGGCTCCGCCTCGACCGGCAGCAGACTGCTGTCCGCCGCCGCGGCGTCGGCGGCGGGCGCGGGACTCGCCCTGATCCTGATCTCGGGCCCGGCCCGCTTCTTCCTCGCCTCGGCCGTGGTCGCGGTCGCGGTCTGGCTGGCCGGACTGCTCATGGTCCTCGCCGGACTGCCGGCCGCGCACGCCGCCGCGCTCGTCGCCGTCGTCGCCACCCTGCTCGGCGCGAGCGTCCCGGCCGTGTCGTTCTGGCTGGCGGGACTCCGAATGCCTCCGCTGCCCACCAACGCCGGGGAACTCCAGCAGGGCATCGACCCCGAACCCGGCGAGCGCCTCGTCGTCCGCACGATCCTCGCCGAGGGCTGGATGACCGCGCTGTACGGAGCGGTGGGCGTGATCTGCGCGGGCGCCCTCACCGCCTTGGGCAGCGAGCCCGCCACCCCGGCCCGCGTCACCACCCTCGTCCTCGTCCTGCTGCTCACCCTGCACAGCCGGGGCATCGGCAACGCCGTCCAGCGCGTGTCGGTGCTGCTGCCCGGTCTGTGGGGCGCGGCCGTCCTGGTCGTGTCCCTCGCCCTGCGCTCCGGGACCGCGGACCGGCTGCTGCTCGTCGTGCTGCTGTCCGGCCTGGCCGCCGCGCTGGCCGCGCTGTGCTGGGCGCTGCCGGGCCGCCGCCTCGTCCCCCACTGGGGGAGAGCCGCGGAACTGCTGCACTCGGCATCGGCGATCGCCCTGCTGCCGCTGGTCCTCTGGGTGCTCGGCGTCTACGGCCGGATGCGCGGCGTCTTCGGCTGACCGGCGGGAGCGCGCGGGGCGGTCACCCCCCGGCACGCGCGATGCACCCGGTGCGCGCGGCAGGTGACGACGAGAGAGCCAGAGACGAGAGGGAAGGGAGGACCCGGTGCAGTCCAAGCGCGACCAGGTCGAGGCGCACGTCTTCATGATGAGCCGCCTCACCTCCGGCATGCTGCTCACCGATCCGGACGCGTCGGAGAGCCCGATGGGCCGCACCAGCCGCGGCGCCGCCTGGGGGCTGTTGCTGGGCGCGCTGGGCGCTGCGGGCTGTGTTCTGTTCGGGGTGCTGTCACCCGGCGGCGACGACTCCTGGAAGAGCGCCGACGCCGTCATCGTCCGCAAGGACACCGGCACCCGGTACATCTACCAGGACGGTGTCCTGCACCCGATCCGCAACTACGCCTCGGCGCGGCTGATCGGCGGCTCGGACCTCGCCACCCGCATGGTCTCCGGCGCCTCCCTGGACGGCACCCCGCGCGGAACCGCCGTGGGCATCTCCGGCGCCCCGGACGACCTGCCCGCCGCCTCGGACGTCAACGCGGGCCCCTGGCTGGTGTGTTCCGGGATCTACACGGCCGACGACGGCAGAAGGCCGGCCACCACCACCCTCGTCATCGGCTCCGAGCCGCCCGAGGGCGACGGGCTCACCACCGGACAGGCCCTCCTGGTCACCTCCGCAGGCGGTGACCGGTTCCTGGTCTGGCACGGGCGCCGGCTGCCGCTCGACACCGAGCACGGGGCACAGCGCGCCCTCGGCTACGGTGACGCCACCGCCCGGACGGTCTCGGCCGAGTTCCTCAACAGCCTTCCCCTGGGACCCGAGCTGGCGCCCCTCGACGTGCCCGGACGGGGCACGGCGGGCCCGTCGCTCGACGGGCACGCCACCCGCGTGGGCCAGGTGTTCACCGTGCAGGTCCCGGACGGCCCGGTCCGGTACTACCTGCTGACCGCGCAGGGCCTGCGCCCCGTCGACGCCACCCGGGCGGCGCTCGTGCTGGGCGATCCCCGTACCAGGGAGGACGGTTACGACGGTGAGCCGCCGGCCGTGGTGGCGCTGGCCACCGACACCCTCGACGCCCATCTGACCCGCTCCGGCACCGGGGACACCGGCTCCGCGCAGTGGCCCTCGGGCCCGCCCCGGCTGGTGGAGCCCGCCGGGCGGCAGGACCTCTGTGTGAACGTGGAGCCCACGGACGGCGGTCCGGTGACGAGCGTCGCCGTGGTCTCCACCCTGGACGCCTCGCCCGCCGGGGCACCCGAGGGGGTGCAGGCCGCCTGTTCCCCCGTGGACGCCATCGCGGCGCGGCCGGGCGCCGGAGCCGTGGTGCGCGCCCTCGGGGCGGGGGGCGGGGAACTGGGGGACACCACGTACCTGGTGACCGACACGGGAGTGAAGTACCGCATGCCCTCGGGGCAGGCCGTCGCGGATCTCGGCTACGGCGGGACGGAACCGGCGGCCCTGCCCTCGACGCTCCTGGAGATGCTCCCGACCGGCCCCGACCTGGATCCCGACGCGGCCTCCGGTGCCGTCGCCGCACGCACCACGCCGACCGGGGGCTGCTCCGGCGTCCCGGCACGCGACGGCTCAGCCGGGACGCCGCAGGGACCCGCCGACGGCGCCCCCACCGGTCCCGCGGCCGGCCCGGTGCCCGGCCTCGCCGCGGGCAGGCAGGAGTGACCCGGAGCGGCCCCCGAGCGACCCCAGCCCTTCCCAGCCCTTCCCAGCCCGTCCCGGACCGCCTCGCAGAGGCGGGGCCGGGAGACATCAGGACCGCGACAGCATCCGACCGCACCCAGTGGAACGAGGTAACCCGTGAGCACACCGATCCAGCAGTCGTCGCAATCGTCGACGCTCCTCGGCATCAACGCCCTCACCAGCGCCCACGCGGGCATCCAGCGCTGCAAGACCGACGTGGACACCACCGCGGGCGGCCTGGCCACCAGTTACAGCTCCGCCTCCGAGGACGGCCGGGAGTTCCAGAAGCTGCTCCAGCAGTGGGACGCCCAGGCGCAGATCATCCTCAACAAGCTGCAGGGCCTGATCCACAACCTGAACACGACGATGCGGCACCACACCTCCACCCAGTCGGCCAACACCGACATGGTGCGCACCTCGCAGAGCACGTCGGACTCCGCCTACAGCCAGCTGACCGGCTGACCGACCGGTCATCAGGCCGACCGGCCGACAGTCCGACCGGGAAACCACCTTTACGACCCGAGGAGTTGCCATGAGTGCCGACGGTGTCATCCACGTCGAGTACAACCACGTCGAGCAGGGCGTGGAGGACCTGATCCAGCAGACCAGGGCCATCGAGACCACGCTGGACAACCTGGAAGCCGAGCTGGGTGAGCTGAAGGCCACCTGGCTGGGCTCCGACGCCCAGGCCTACACGGACGCGCAGCGGGACTGGAACAACGCGGTCATCGCGATGGAGCAGCTGCTGATGTCCCACGCCACCCTGCTCGGTGAGGTGTCGAACAACTACCGGCAGACCGAGAACAGCCTCACCCAGATGTGGAGCGAGCTGTCCTGACCGCGGGCCGGGCCGCACCGCCGGCGGTCGTGTCGCACGACCGCTGTGCGCACGGCCGTCCGGCGACGCGTCCCGACCACCATCGGCGCATCAAGAGACCCGTCAAGAGACCCGTCAAGAGACCGGAGGGAAGACGTGACATGGCAGACCTCACGCACCTCGACGCGAGCCAGCTGACCTCGTTCGTCGACCACGAACTGACGACCTTCAGCGGAGACCTCACGAAGATCCGCAACGACACGGCCGACCAGCCGCCCGTCGAGTCGCTGTTCACCATCCACTCGGCGCTCAGCGCCACCCCCGACAAGCAGCTCGCCATCGGCCCCATGGGGACCGCCGGCACGGTGCACGGTGACGCCCTGCGCACCAACACGGTCGCGCTGATGAAGAACGTCGACCAGGTCTTCGTCAAGCAGAAGAAGCTCTGCAACGACATGGAGCGGGACCTCAGGGACACCGTGACGACCCTGCTCAACGCCTCCGGGGCCTCGTTGCAGGCCGTCGCCACCGACCGGTTCATCTCGTCCATGGCCGACGTCGGTCAGGACCTCGGCGGCACCAGCCTCGCCTGACCCCCCACCCACCAGGAGTTCCCAGCACCATGGCAGACGAAGGCAAGTGGGAGCAGGCGGTCTACCTGATGACCGGATGGAAGGTTCCGGCCAGAGGCTCCGTCACCAGCGACCTCCAGGGCAAGTCGAACCGGAGTGACGGCAGCGGCGACGACGCCGTCGACACCCCCTGGTTCTCCGTGACCATCTCCAACGTCGGGAAGACCGACGCGACGGCCCTCGCGCAGCGGCTGGCCGCGCTCGGCGGGAACTACGTGCTGTTCTTCGCGGGCACCGGCGACGCGGGCCCGATGGAGAACGCCAGGGCCCTCAACCTGTACGTCGCGAAGATCACTTACGCGTGGCAGACCGGCAGCGGAGTGAGCGGGACCAACTTCCACAAGTACGCCAACGGCGTCGCGTCGGCCCTGGGCCAGCTCCAGGCATCCCCCTGGAAGACCACCGGCTTCTCCTTCGACGGACTGGCCGTGACGGAGACCGACTCCGTCGACCTGGGCACCTTCTCCTACCGGGCCAAGTCCCTCGACCGGGCGAAACTGTTCTTCGAGGAGCACGAGACCCGGCTCGACGGCTGGGTCAGTGCCATGGGACGGGACAACGCGGCCTGGCAGGGCAACGCGGCCGGTGTCTTCGTCAACCTCCTCGACACCCTGCGCAAGCAGTACAAGCACTACCACGAGCAACTGGCGCCCCACGGCTTCAGCAGCCAGAGCGCGAGCGTGGTGGACAGCTATGTCAGCAAGACCTTCCAGGGCAACGGACTGATCGAGGCGGAGCACGGTCTGAGTGCGGCCGTCAAGACGCTCAGGGACGCCTGGACCAAGTGGCACGGCGACCAGAACGGCACCGTCACCGGAAAGGCGCCGGACGGCTCCGCCAGCACTCCCGCGGGCCACTGGAACGCGGAGGACGTGGTGCGTGACGTCCTCAACGAGATCAAACAGTGGCTCGACACCAACAACGCCGGCAAGGTGGTCACCCACTCCAACACCTACGGCACCTCCTACGGCGGCACCGAGTACTGGTACGACCTCGTGGAGGGGTTCAAGGAGAACGTACCGGCGTACGGCAGCCTCACCGACCCCGCCAACTGGGCGAAGATCGGCCAGGAGGCGGTGGCCCGCTGGAACAACGGCATCACCGCTCATCTGGACCCCGCGGCCGACACCGCGACGACGACCCTCAGCGGCACCTGGTCGAAACTGATGAACACCGACTGGGACCCCGCGTACGGCTTCGAGCAGGCGCCCTCCGCCACCCTCACCACGACGGGCAGCAGCAGCAGCAGCGGCAACGACGGCGACAGCGACTCGACCTTCGATGTCGGCGACATCGCGGACATGCTGAACAACCAGAACTCCTCCGTCAACAACGCCCTCAACGACATCGCCTCGTCCACCGACGACGCGCTGAACGGCATGGGCTCCTCCACGAACGACGCGCTCAACGAGATCCTGTCCGGGGGAAGTTCGGGCAGCACCGACAGCGGCGGCGGCAGCATCGGCACCGGCCTCAACAGCGATCTCAACGACATCCTCGGCACCGGCGGCCTGTCGGGCGACGGGACGGGAACCGACAGCGGCAGCGGCCTCGGCACCTCGCCCACCTACACCTCACTGCTCAACAACGCCCTCAACGGCATCGGTTCGTCCGGCTCCGGCACCACGAAGATCAACTCGGACGGCAGCATCACCGTCACCAACCCCGACGGCGGTACGACGACCACCAGCCCGGACGGCACCGAGGTCACCGAGTACCCGGACGGCAGCACCCTCACCACCGACCCGGACGGCCGGACCACCCTGGTCAACGCCGACGGCAGCACCTCCGTGCAGAACGCCGACGGCTCCGTGACCACCACCTATCCGGACGGCAGCGAGGCCACCCTCGACCCCGACGGCTCCTACACCGTCCAGGGCGCCAACGGCGAAGTCAGCGACCTCGACCTGAAGCCGGGCCAGACCGTCACCAACCCCGACGGCAGCACCACCACCCTCAACTCCGACGGCAGCATCACCACGACATACCCCGACGGCCTGATCAGCACCCTCGAACCGGACGGCACCTACACCGTCGACGCTCCCGCCACCGACGGAGTCGACACCTCCTCGCTGTCCCCGGACGGCTCGGGCACGTCGACGAGTTCCGGCGCCGGCCTCAACAGTTCCGGCACCTCGACCAGCACCGGTCTGAACGGCGCGCTCGACGACCTCCTCAACGGCACCGCGTCCACCACCGACTCCCTCACCACCGCGACACAGGACGGCGACTTCCTCTACGACGACGTCCCCTACACCTCGTCGCTCTCCGGCGCGCTCGGCGGCGGAGTCTCGTCCGGCGACGGCCTCACCGGATCGTCCGGTCTCAACCCCGGAGCGCTGGCCGCCGCCTCCCGCATGGGCGGCCTCAACGGCGAGATGACCGCGGCCGAACGCGTCCGGTCCGGCTACTCCGACACCGACGCCGCCGTCAACGGCACCGCGCGCGCCTCCGCCGCCCGGTCGGCCGGCACCACCGAACAGACCGCGGCGCGGGCCACCACCAGCTCGGGCATGCCGTTCCTCCCCCCGGGCGCCGGACAGGGCGGCCAGTCCACGCAGAGCGAGGAGCGCACCCGGACCACCTGGCTGTCCGAGGACGAGGAGATCTGGGGGACCGACGAGGCCGCCGCACCCGCGGTCCTGGGCCGCGACGGCTGAGCGCCGACCGAGCGCGGAACGGAAGGAGACAGACCATGGAATCCCTAGAGGAACGCCTCGCCAAGGCCGTGCAGGCCCTGGAATCCACCAGGGCGGCGGTCGCCGACGCCGAGCAGAGACTGCGCGAGACGTCCGTCACCGTGATGTCCAAGGACCGCTCGGTGGAGGTCACCGTGGGCGCCCAGGGAGACCTGCGGGCCCTGCGGTTCCACGACGGCAAGTACCGGTCGATGGCCCCGGCCCAGCTCTCCGCCGTACTACTGGAGACGATCGGCCAGGCCCGCGCCCGGATGGCCCGCCAGGTGGTCGACACCTACCGGCCGATCTCCGAGAGCGTCCCCCGGCTCCCGGGGATGCCGGGCGCGGAGATCGACTGGGACCGGCTGTTCGGCTCCGCCACCGAGGAGGACGGCCACGCGGCCGGGAAGAAGCAGGACAGCAGGCTGCGCGACGAGATCGTGGAGGACCCGGCCCAGCCGTGAAGCGGACCGGGAAGCCCGGCACACCGTGAAGTCCCGAGGAACGAGGAGAACCGCCATGGCGAGTTCGTTCGAAGCCAACCCCTATCTGACCCGCAGGGGCGCCCAGGTGCTGGCGGACATCGCCGACCACGCCAATGCCCTGGTCAACGACCTTGAGCACTACCGGAACACGCTCACCGGCTGGGCGGGCGTCGACGACGACTACGCCGGGCAGGTCGGCCCGCAGATCAAGCGCAACTACCGGCAGACCCTCGACTCCGGCCGGCAGGTCACCGAGGCCATCGTCTCCGTCGTCGGCAACACGGCCGGCACCGCGAAGCACGTCGAGCGCGCACAGAACGAGGCGTACGACGGCATCGCGGCCGAAGAGGCCCAGTACGGCAGGCACTGAGAGCAGGAAGTGAACCATGGGTGATCTGAGAGTTTCGGAGGCGATGAACGGTGTTCTGATCGCGTTGATCGGTACGGGGTTCCCGCAGGCGAGTGAGACGGGGGCGCGGGTCTCCAGCCAGGAGCTGGCCGAGTTCGGGCGTCGGATGCGGGAGCTGGAGCAGGACATCGGTTACTCGGTGGCGCACATCGGTGACTCGTTGCCGGGTGACGCGGGCCGTGAGTACGTGCGGGCGATGTCGGTACTGACGGGGGCGGACGGGGGGACGAACTACCTGCGGGAGTACGAGCGGAGCCTGCGGAGTGTGGCGGCGGGTCATCGTGATCAGTCGTTGAACATCCAGGAGAGCAAGTGGCAGATCGTCGCCGAGCTGATCCGGTTGCTGATCGAGCTGACGATTCTGGCGGCGACGGCGTGGATCAATCCGGCGGCGGCGGGCCAGGCGGCGGGGGCGAAGGCGCGGAGTTCGGCGGCTTTCCTGACGGTGCTGGATCTGTTCCTGCGGCGGACGCACCTGATGCCGAGTCTGAGCGAGGCGTTGGAGGAGGCTTTCCAGACGCTGGTGGTGCGGCTGGGGCTGATGGCGTTCAACGATCCGGACATGCGGCCGTCGGGGGTGGACTGGCGGGCGGTGTGGCAGAGCGCCGCCTTCGGCGGTGCGGCGGGCTGGCTGTCGGGCCCCCTGCGCAGCTTCGCGGACCGTTTCAACGGGCTGTTCGCCAAGAGCGAGAGCCGGGGGCTGTTCAAGGACCTGTCCGGTGATGTGACGTCGAAGTCGGGGCGGGATCTTCCGGGTGGCGGCGGTACCACGGGCAATTCGCCGCAGTCGTCGGGAGATTGGCTGGCGTCGTCGCCGCGGCGGGCGTCGGAGTTCGTGGCGGACGGTCTGACGGAGGCGGTACCGGAGGCGCTGCTGGCGATGGCGTTCTTCGGGACGCCGTTCTCGTGGAGCGCGTTCGCGACGACGTTCTGGACATCGGCCGTCAGCGAGCAGACGTCGGATCTGTTGGGCGAGGGCGTGACCCATGGAGTGGGGAACGTCCGCGAGGCTTACGACGGCTCGGCACTCCAGGCGAAGAACACGGCAGGCGTGACCGGCGCAGCGATCCCCACCAGCTCACGTGGCACCTCCTCCACGACGGGCGGCACCACCACCGCCCCCACCGGGAACGGCAGGACCCGCCCGGCCCTGGGCGCCGGCGTCAACGCCCTGGACGTGCTCGACCGGATCGGCGCACCCGGCGTGACGGCCCCCACCACCGGGACCGGCGCCGGCCGCACCGGTGTGACGGACACCGAGTCGGCGCAGGCCCCCCGTACGACAGGAGGCTCGGGCACCCGGCCCGTCACGGAGCGCGCCGTGCCCGACGAGATCCTGGGCACCGACCGCCCCGACTTCGCTGCGGAGCCGACGACCGAGGACGTCACGGCGCCCGGCACGACCGCGTTGCCGACGACCACGACCTCCCCGGGCGCCCCGACCGGCACCAACGCCCCTTCCACGACCGGCAATTCCGCCACGGCCGACCCCAACCGGGCCATGAACACGCCGGGGTCCGAGGCGAACCGCGCCGACGCGGCCTCCCCCCACGGCCGTACCGCGGCGGCCCCGGAAGCGGCTCGGACCACAGGCACCCCGCCCGCCGAGGCGAACCGCCCGGCCACGACATCCTCCCCGGCCACCGACACCCGTTCCTCCGCCGCCGAGTCCGCGCGGACCGCGGAGACCTCCGCTACCTCCGCGACCTCGCAGAAGAGCCGCGCGGAGGACCGTTCCGTGCCGTCCGTGGCCGAGACGGCACGGCCCGCCACGGCCACCGGATCATCTACGTCGGGCCGCCCGACCACCGGGTCGCCCGCCGCCGACACCTCCGCGCAGCCGGAGTGGGCCACCCTGCGCGAAGAACTTGCCGCTGCCTGGGCGGCGAGCGCGCCGACTCCGGACGACATCACCACGGCCCACAACATCGTCCGTACGCACCAGAAGCCGACGGATTTCGAACCCGCCGAGCGGCCCTCCTTCACCGACCTGGACCCGGGCCATCTGGCCGTCTACGCGGTCGCCCTTGACCTGAGCGCGCACGACGACATCGATCAGGCCGAGGCGCTCTCCCGGCGGCTCGCCCAAGGGCGGCCGAGGGCGGAACGCGGCTATCTGCCCGGTGGCTCCGGCAGGGGGAGGCCCGGACCGCCGGGCGAGGGCACGTCCGACACCTCGCGCGTGTTCGGCCCCCGGGGCCCCCGCTCGGCGTCGGGATCCGGCGGCACCGGGTCCGTCGAGCCCGCCCGGCGGACCGCGACGAGCACCACGACCACGACGACCGCGACGTACCCGGCACCGGCGGCCGTCCCCACGGTCCCCACCGCCACCACGTCGACGACCGCCTCGACCTCGACCTCGACGGATTCGGCGCAGCAGCGCTCCGGTCGTCTCCCCGTCCCACCCGGATCCACCGCGAACCAGCCGGGCACCGCGCCGACCGACTCCTCGCAGCCGGACCGGTCCGCGGAGTCCTCGCGGACCGGCACAGGACAGCACCCGGCCGTCTCGACCGCCTCCTCCATGCCTGCCACCGGCACCGGTACATCGACAGACGCGGCGACCGGCGGCCGGACCCGGCCCCGGCAGCCCATGGGGTCCCGCGGCCCCAACTCGGCGCGTCGTGACCAGAGTGCGCCCGCGAGTGCCACCCCACGCGGGCCGGACACCTCACTGCCGGGCCACCTTCCCCGCGAGGTGTTCCGCAACGTCGACGTCGACGACCGCCCGTTCGAGGTACTGCGGGTGGAACCGGACGGCGAGTGCTTCATGACCTCGACGCTCGCGGGCCTGTCCCGCCAGCTGCCGGGTTCGCCGCTGGCCGGCCTGACCGTACGGCGGTTGCGCGACCACGTGGGCGACTGGCTCGCCGGGAACAGCGCGGCCGCGGTGGCGCGGCGCGCGGAACTCGACTCCGGCCCCTCTCCCGTCCGGGTGGTCATCGACGACCTCGGGCTCGCGCGGCTGGAAGACCTCCTCAAGCGCACGGCTCCCCGGCCCACTTCCGGACAGCTGGCCGCGATCGACCGCGACCTGAGCCGGCCGCAGTTCGTGCGGGAGCTGCTGCGCAGGTTCCCCGACCCCGTCGACCGGTCGGTCATCGGTGACTTCACGGCGGGTATGGCCGCCGCCCTGCTGCCCGACTTCACGCCGGACCCCACACAGATCCGTCCGGCGGACCGCCGGAGACTCGTCGCGGACCTGCGGCTGACGACCCTGCGTGAGCAGGCGGCTCGTGAACTCGCCACGGTCACTCCGCGCAGCCAGGCCCTCTACACGTCGCTGATCAGCTCGTACCCGGGCCTCCAGCGCATGTTCCCCCGGCTGCGGGACCTGCAGGCGCTCACCCCGAGCGCTGTCGCCGAGAGCGCGGTGCGCAACGTCGACATGTGGACGACCCCGTTCTACGACCAGGTGCCGCAGCTCACCGCCCTGGCGCTGGATCTGAACATCACGCCGGTGCAGCCCGTCGAGGGCATGGACGACCTCGCCTTCGCCAACCCGCTGAACCCGTCCGCCGCACGCTCCCTGCACGTGTTCTACGAGGGAGGCAATCACTACTCGGCGATGAACCCGGTCGGCGGGGCTGTCCCGGTCCCGTCACCCGTGATGATCACCGACAACCTCCTGACCGGTGACAGCCCGGTGGACGGCCTGCCCCCCACGGCCCCCTGGGCCTCGCCCGCGCGCCCCGAACCGCCCGCGCGCCCCGAACCGGCCGCGCTCACCGCCATGCTGCGCGACAAGGGAGCCAGCGACAACCTGCTCGCCCGTCTGAACGACCTCTCACCGGAGGCCGCCGACCGGCTCGGCCGGATGGTCACCCGGACACGCGCCACAGCCGATCCCGCCGCCGCCACCGACCAGGGGCCGCCCCCGCCGCCCGGTTCGGTGCTGGGAGCCGGTGCCACCGCCCGCAGGCGCCGCGACGCCGCCAGGACGCGCAGGACCTCGTTCCGGCCCGAACCCGTCGTACTCACCTTCCCCGGACGCGTGACCGTCATCGGGGCGGACCAGGCACGGGAGCTGGACACCGTGGTCGAACTGGCCGCGGAACAGGCGCTGATCAGCATGGCGGCGGGAAGGCCGCTGCCCGTGCTCAGCATCGACACGGAGCCCGCCCGACGAGCCCGGTTCGTGCTGCCCGGCACCGGCACGAGGGACGAGGGCGCGGTACGTGAGCAGTCCGCCGAACGCTATGTCCGCGACCGGCTCGCCGAGGTCCTGCGGGACAAACTGCCCGCGTACCGCAGACACCCGGTCACCGCCGACGACTTCCGCATCGAGACGGGCGCCCCGGCCCGGCACAGGTCGCAGGAGACGGCACCCTCCAGGACCGCACAGCCCCGGCCTGCGAACACCGTACGGATCACGGTCGACTACAGCCCGCCGCTCAACCCGGCCCAGGAGGAACTCGCTGCGGAGGTCCTGCACGACGAGTGGGCCTATCTGGCGGGGTCGGTCAACCCCCGGCGCGAGGCGGCCCTGCAGATCGCCGTCACCGTCGTCCGCACCCATCAGCGGGTCACGGGATTCCACGGGGAGCCGGATCCCGAGTTCGGGGACCTGCCGCTCTCCCACCGCGCGGTGTACGCCGTCGCGGCCGCCCTGGTCCGCAACCCGAACGACGTCGGCGTCGTCGAGGAACTGTCCCGGACGCTCGCGGCCAACCAGCCCCCGCCGGAGAACACGCCCCGGCCGGGCCCGCCCGCGCAGGGCCGTTCGCGGCTCGGACGGCCGTCCGGTGACCGGGCGCTGCCCGCCCCGCCACCCGTGTCCGGCGGCACCACGTTCGCCACCACCGGCCGGCACCACGTGGCGTCGCCCGTCAGCGCGCCCACCCCGGTCCGGCCACTCGGGCACCCACGTGTCCTGGCCCTGCCCCTGGCGGTGATGACGCCCGCCGGGCGACGGGCGGCACTGCTCGGCATGACCGACGACGAGCGGGCCTGGATCGCCACGGACCACCGACTGGTCCACGATCTGCGGAACTCGCTGAGCCGGCGGGAGTTCGCGCGGACCGCCGCGCTCCTCATGGTCGACGTGGCGCCCGGCGTGGACCAGCCGGTCTCCGCACGCCGCGAGGCGCACCGTCTGTTCGCCGCGCTGCTGCGGGACCCGGAGACCACCGAGCGGATCCTGACCAGCGGCGCGCGCGTCACCGTGATCCCGAAGGACGTCCCTCTGACCGACGTCGCGCCGTTCACGGCCCTGTCCGGGCGTGCGCTCTCCGGCGGCCGGGTCTGGGACGACGTACGCGGCACATCGGGGAAGGCCACCGCGATCAGTGAGGAGAACCTCCTCGGCGAGACCTCCGCGTTGCCGAACAGCGAGTACGCCGACGGATATTCGACGGCCGCGCACGAGCTGGCGCACGTCGTCCACAGGTACGGGCTCTCCGACGCGGACCGTGAGGCGATCGACCAGGCGTTCCGGAACAAGACCGCGCGGGGCCCCGACACCCAGTGGCCGGACGGCATACGCCGCGACCTGCACGGCCGCGTCACCGACAACTACTCGGCGACCGACCCCTACGAGTACTTCGCCCAGCTCAGCAACGCCTACTTCGGCGTCAACACGGGAACCGACGCGGCCACCGGACGCGCCCGCAACAACGGCGTCGGCCATGTGCGCGCCCACGAGGGCCCCCTGCGGGACCTCCTGGAACGCCTCTACGGCACCGATCCCACGCTCCTGCGTACGGGCCCCGCCAACCCGGTCGACGCGACCCGTGAGGAGAACGAGAAGTACGAAGCCGTCCGCCACCTCTACCCCGATCTGCCCCCGCTGCGGGACGAGCCCCCGCCGGCCGACACCCCCGTCGGTGACCTGGTGCGCTGGAACGGCCCGCTGACCGAGGCGCAGATCGAGAGCGTGAGGAGGCGGGTCGCCGAACTGGGGAGGTCCTCCCGGCTGAGCGCCGTCCGTATCGTGCGGGACCGGCTGAAGAAGCGGGCCGCCCGGCTGGAGGGCACACGGTTCCAGGACGAGGCCCGGGAACTCAAGGAATGGGTCACCCGGGAACTCGGGTACGCCTCGGACGGGGCCGGGATGAAGTCCCCGCCCAGGACCGTCAACTTCTTCTGGGTGGGCCGCCCGCTGTCTCCCGCGGCCGTCGCCAACGTGCTGGCCTGGGCCGAGACCGCCCGCACACACGGCTGGACCGTGCAGATGTGGACGGACACCACCCCGGTCACCATGGGAGGCGACAGCGCGGAGAAGCCGTCGCTGAGCACCTGGAGCACCGAGACAGGTCAGGCCTTCGCAGAGGCCGGCATCAGGTTCCGCTCGGTGCGTGACCTGTTCCCGCCCGACCGGCCGCCCACCGACGGCGACGACGGCTTCACCCTCGTCAACCGGCGGCTGAAGAAGCTCCGCACCATCTACGACCGGGCGCGCACGACCCCCACGGCGTTCCCGGTCGCCTCGGACGCGACGCGGCTCGGCATCATGCTGTACGAAGGCGGCACCTACGCGGACGTCGACCTCGAACCCGGCACGGTGGACCTCTTCTCACAGCCGCGCAAGATGGGCCGCTCCGACATCCCGCTCATCGGCCCCATGTTCCGCGACCAGGCGAGTTTCCGGGAACAGCGCGCGGAGTTCGCCCAGGAACTGCGGCTGCGTCCCGAAGAGATGGGCATGGTGGACGTCGCGTCCTACGCCATGACCCATGGGCGGTTCGGCAACGCCCTGATGTCGACCGTGCCCGAGTCGTCGTTCTTCCGGCGCGTCATCGACGCGATCGACGACGACATCCTCACCTGGAACGCGGAGGAACTGGCCTCCGGCGGCGCCTTCCTCACCGGCCCCCTGACCTTCACCAGGGCCGCCGTCGAGCAGACCGCCACCTACGGTCTCGGCGAGGTCGACGGCTCCGAGCACGGCGTGGCCATGGACCCCTTCGAGGTGGAACGCTGGGCGCACAGCGGCTGGCTCACCGACGAGAGCGAGAACCAGGTCGACCGCGCCCCGACGGGCCCCCCGGTACCGGGCCAGCTGCCGCCTCCGCTCCCGACGGGAAGCGTCTCCACGGTGTCCGGCGGGCAGGTCCATGTCGGGCCGGCCGTCCCGACCGGGGCCGGCGCCTCCGTCCCGGGCGGCACGGACTCGGACCCGGCGGCCTCCACGGACAGCTCCGACGACAGGGACGACAGCGACGACGAAGTGACCTTCACGGTCAGGGCACGCGGCTCGTCCACAACGCCCCCCGCCGCACTCACCCCGCAGGCAGTGCCGCGAGACCACCGCCAGATGCTCGCCGAGGGCACGATCGCGGCGTTGTCGGAGCAGGGCCGGGCGGACCTGAAGGCCGCCGCCATGGTGGCGAACGTCTCCGGTGGCACCGTCTTCGTCACGCACCAGACGTCTTCCAGTGCCAGGAGCCTCCCGGCAGACGCCGCGAAGGGCCTGCCCCCGCTCCCACCCCTCGTCCACGGCACGGACGAGACGGAACACGAGGCCGAGGAGCAGGAGTTCGCGTCCGCGGAGCGGGTGCCGTCCGCGGCCGAGGAGGAATCCGTCGCCGAATCCACGTCCCCCGAGAAGAAGCCCCTGACCGTCCGCTTCCCGAAGGGCTCGCGCACGATGGCGGACGGCGAGCACGAGGCGCTGCGCGGGCTGGCCCGGCGGCTGGCACGCGAGGCGCTGCGCGACCACGCCGCCGAACGGACACCGCGGGCGATCCGGGTGCGCGGCCGGGGCAACAGCTCGGACCACGCCGGATACACGGGAAAGCTGAGGGCGAAGAACACCGCACGGGTCCTCGAGGCCTGTCTGGCGGCCGAGTTGCGGACCCTTCAGACAGACGTCCGCCGCCCGCTGACCACGGGCGACCTCACTCTCCTCTACGGCTACGAGGACACGTCCGACCGGCGCCGCATGGACCCGCACGAGCGCCGCACCGCGATCGTCACCCTCGGCGACGAGGGACCCGACGGCGTCGAGTGGACTTCGCTGAGGGAGCCCGGTCTACGGGACCGTCACGAACTCGCCGAGACGCCGACGCGCATCCTGTTCGGCAGGGGCGACAAGACGGTGTCGGACCGTGGCCGCCGGGACATCGAGGATCTGGTGGACCGGATCGCCGTACGGGCCCTGCGTGAGCGGCGTCCGGGGGGCAAGCCGACCGTGATCCGGGTGGCGGGCCGCGGCAACGGGCGGGACACGGCGGCGGCGACCGGTGAACTGCGGGCGGTGAACACGGGGGCCGCGGTGGAACAGGCCCTGGCCCGCAGGCTGGCGGAACTAGGGAGCGGGGCGGCCGACCCGCTGACGATCGACGACTTCAGGATCGAGAACGTCTACGACGACACCCCCAGGGAGCTGTACGAGGACCCGCTGACCCACCGCCTGGCGACCATCACCGTCGGCTGGCCGGCCCGGGAGGACGACGAGGTCCAGGACCTCGACGAGGACAGGTACAAGGAAGAAGTCCCCCTCTCGGACACCGCCGAGACAGTGGCGATCCGCGAGGGGCAGTGGGAAGAAGAGACCGAGGAGGAGACCGAGGAGGAAGAGGACGGCACGGAGGTGGAAACGGCACGGGCCGACGAGGACAGGGGCGGTGCGCCCGTCGACGTCGTCCCCCTGGACCGGACGGCGCCCCACGAGGCGACCGACCGGGACTCCGCCGTCGGTTTCGAAGCCCTGCGCAGGCGCCTCGCCGTCCAGTGGTCACAGGACGCCCCGGCCCCGGACGACATCACCCTGGCCCACAACATCGTCCGCACCCATCAGAAGCTGACACCTTTCGAAACGGAGACCGAACCCTCCTTCTCCACCCTGGACCCGGGCCATCTGGCCGTCTACGCGGTCGCCCTGGACCTGCGGACGTACGACGACGAGGATCACGCCGAGGAACTCTCCAGGCGACTGGCTCAGGGCAGGCCCAGAGCCGAACGCGGCTACATGCCCGGCGGCAGCGGGAAGGGACGTGGTGGCCGTAGACCGAACCTGTTCCCCACGTTCGGCACTTCGCACGCGGGGGCAGGGGGCACGGCGGGCACACACGGTGGCGGTGCGACCGGCTCGTCGATGTCGAGTGGATCCGGCGGCTACAGCTCAGGCTGGGGACAGGCACCGCTCTACGCGCCGTACGGAGCCGTGGGGGCGGGCTCAGCGGGTGTGAACTCGACGGGAGTGAACTGGAGCGCACTGTCCGGGGACGAAGCGGTCAGGGCTTTCACGGGTGCACCGAAAGAATTCCTCGACAACAATGTGCTGCTCCTGCGCTTGGACGAGGGAATACAGGCACGGTTGTCGAGTCCCTCTTCCGAGGTGGCCAAGTTCGTCAATTGGATGAGCGGGCAGGATCAGCACTGGTTCGTACTGACAAGGGATCCGGGACGGTTCGCGACAGGTGGTCAGCCGGTGTACCTGTTGACTCCGGCGGTGGAGAAATACGCAGAGGCGTTCCAGCAGATGGACACGGAACTACGGAGGATACTCAGGAAACTCCGTGTTCCTCCGCTGCGCGAGCCGGAAGCGTACGTGAGGGCGCACTTCGTGCCCTATAAGACGGGATCCACGGTGAATCCCGAGGTGAATGTCGGTCACGCCGAGATACCGGTCCTCGGGAGTGGCGCCTTCGGCGGTGCTGATTTCGTGTTCACTCCCTCGATGAACGGCTGTGCCCTGGTGGTGACCGACGGTGAAGTGACGGGCAACTTCACTGCCTGGCACTACCAGTCGCCGAACAGCGCTAGCAACGTGACGGCCGCCGAGCGGTTCCGCAGCACGAAACGAACCATCGAATGGTTCGGGCACGAGCAGTACATGAGTCCGGTGGAGGGGGTGATTCCGGAGGCCACGAACCTTTTGTGGCGTGGTCCGGATGGATGGCAGATCCTCAGTCAGGACAATCACACACCGCTCTTCACCGCGAATTCGGCGACCCTCGTGAGAGTCCAGGTGAAGCCGATCTCCACCGGGCGCGGGGCGATCGACGTGGCCACGATCTACGGGTCGCTGGCGAGCGACCTTCTGGACAAGGTCAGAAGGGGCCATGGTGATTACGTTCGACATCTGGGCGAAGATGAGGGCAATCTCAATCTCATCACTGCCTACGGAATGGTGATGAGCCAAGCAGAGTCCGATGTGCGGGTCTTGCAGGCCGCCTCGAGCCCGAGTGGGCTGCTGGCTGCCGTCCGGTCGATCCAGGCCGAGCATCGAAAGACGGATGCAAGCGTTGCGCAACTTCTCGAAAATCAGAAAAAAAGGGAGGGGAAGCCGAAGTCGGGAGTCTTCGGCCACCGGAAGAAGCTGGACGGCTTGCAGCAGACTCGTGACGCGGTGCGGCGGATCATTTCCGAGGCGTCCGACAGGACCTGGCTCGACCGCCTGTCACGGGAGGCCGCCACCATGGCGAACCAAGCCTTCCCCTTGCCCTCCCCGGGCGCGGCCTTCGATGACGACTACCCGCCCACGCCCGGTGTGGCGCCCGTGCAGATGGTCAGAACCGGTGACCCCGCCTCCACCGACGAGTACTGGCCAGGGCCGCCCGCGACCTTCGCCTTCTCGCCACCCCAGGTGCCCTCGCACGGCTACTCACCGGCCGGGACGACCTATCAGGGGTGGTCGGCGTCAGCGGGTGCCTATCCCCATCCGGGGTGGGGAGCGGCAGGAAGCGGCGGCTTCGGGCATGGTCCGGTTCCAGGGAGTTCGGGTGGTCGGGTTTCGGCGGGGACGGTGTACACCGGCTACTCGGCTGCGATGCCGCCTGGTTCCGGAGTCGGTTCCGGTCCCGGTCCCGGTTTCGGGCTCGGTCCGGTTCCGGGGGGTTCGGTCGGTCGGGGTGCCGGGGTGCCGGTGCACACGGGCTACTCCGCTGGGGTGCCTTCGGGCTACGGCTACGGCTACGGCTACGGTCCGGGGCCGGTTCAGGGGGGTTCGGGCGCTCCGGTTTCCGGGGGAGTGGTGTACACGCGGTATCCCGGCGCGATGCCTCCCGGCCACCGCTTCGGTGCACCACCGGCACAGCGGGACGACGAGCCGACAGGGTCCGACGAGGAGCCCGTGATCCCCTCCCGCGGACCCAACTGGTGAGTGACCTGCCTGGCTTCCGAGCGGCCCGCGACCTCGGCACCCCCTTCCTCCGGTGCCGGTCCTCAGCCGGCTGATTGCGAACGACCGACGAACCCCCACCGAGACGATCACCGTAAGGACACAGTCGATGACGAACAATGCCGCACCGGCCGAGGATGCTGCCGTGCCGCGGGACGGCCTCCCGGCGCTGCTCGCCCCGCTCGGCCTCGCCCCGGAGGACCTGTCCCCCGACCCGGCCGAAGAGTCCGAGGAACCCCAGGACACCCGGCCGCCGGTGCTCAGCCGTCCGGTCACCCCCGATGACCTGGCCCCGGGCGATCCCGGGACCGGCGACGACCCCGGGATCGCCGCAGCGATGCCCACGCCGCCGCGTCACGTGGTCGAGGCCGCCGAGGAGGCCCCCGGGCACTGGTTCGCGCTGTCCGACCCCGCCTGGACAGGCGGTTGGCCGCCACCCGAGTGGACCGTGGTGGGGGAGTGGCGTGCGGACGACCTCGGACAGCTCGTCGAGTGGCGGCACAACCCGGACTACGTGCGCTCCCCGGCGGCCCGCGGCTGGCCGCGGCCGACCGACGCCGTCGACGCCGCCGTACAGCGCGCCGCCGCGGGCTACGGCCAGGACGACGAGGTGCCCGAACTGCTGGCCGGGGCCGAGGTCGCCGTGTTCGTGACGCCGGGCGGGGAACCGGTGGCGGCGATCGCCCCGGACGGCACCCCGGTGGTGCTCGCGTTCACCTCGGAGGCCCATCTGTCGAACGCGGGACGTCTGACGTACGAGATCCACGACGTGCCCGCCCTCGCCGACCGGCTGCCCGAGGGCCACCAGATCTATCTCAACGCCTCCGCTTCGGTGTCCATGTGCGTGGAACCGGCGGCCCTCGCGCGGGCGATCGAGCGCGCCCGGCAGGAGGCCGATGCTCCCGGGACCGGTGAGGAGGAGCCCGCCTACAAGCCGGACGGGAGGCCGGACGCGGTGCCGGAGGGGAGGCTGGACGCGGTGCCGGAGGGGAGGCTGGACGCGGTGCCGGAGGGGAGGCTGGACGCGGTGCCGGAGGGGAGGCTCGACGCGTTGCCGGACGGGAGGCTGGACGCGGTGCCGGACGGGAGGCTGGACGCGGTGCCGGACGAGGGACTGGAGATCGAGCCGGACGAGAGGCCGGAGACCGAGCCCGAGGAGGTCATCGCCGTGGCCACCCGCGTCGACACCAGCGGGTCCACGCCCGCGTCCGGACCCGACCCGGCGTCTTCGGCCGCGGCCCCCGACACCGGGACCCGGTCCGGCGAGACCCCCGAGCCGTCCGACACCCCCGCTCCCGCTCCCGCCCCCGTCGCCGCGCCGGTCACCGCGACGCTCGCCGAGAGCGCGGCGGCGGCGCTGATGTCCACCGCCGATCGCTGACGGCCCCCGCGTGGAGGACGATGAACGCCGTGGCCCCCGGGGAAGGGGGCCACGGCGTTCATCGTGCTGACTGCTTCAGCCCCGGCAGGGCTCAGGCAGGGAACTGCGCCCCGGCAGACGGTGATCGCACCGCCCCGCCCGCCGACTCCCCCTCGGCCTCCGGCAGATCCTCCGGCAGCAGCGTCTGAAGGTCCTCGAGCCCCGGCGCGGTCATCGCGCCGAGCCTGCGGGCCTGACTGGTGGTCATCGACTGGAGCAGCTGACGTGCCGTACGGGCGTTGCCGAACGAGCGGTCACGGGGGAGGGCGGCGAGATGCCCGCGCAGGGCCTCGACGGTCTCGGGTCCGCAGGTGTAGCCCGCGTCGGACGCCTGGGTGCGGACGATGACGACCAGTTCCTCCGTGGTGTAGTCCTCGAACCGCACATGGCGGGAGAACCGCGAGCCGAGCCCGGGGTTGGAGGCGAGGAAGCGGCGCATCTCCTCGGTGTATCCGGCGACGATGACCACCACGTCGTCCCGGTGGTCCTCCATCAGCTTGAGCAGGGTGTCGACCGCTTCCCTGCCGAAGTCGGAGGGCGCGTTCTCGGGCGTCAGCGTGTACGCCTCGTCGATGAACAGCACACCCCCCAGAGCCCGTTCGAAGGTCTCCCGGGTCAACTGGGCGGTGTGGCCGACATACCGGCCCACCAGATCGGCGCGGGCCACCTCGACCAGCCGGCCGCGCGGCAGCACACCGAGGGAGTGCAGCAGGTCCGCGTAGAGCCGGGCCACGGTGGTCTTGCCGGTGCCGGGCGGGCCCGCGAAGACCAGATGATGGCTGAGCCTGGGGGCCGGGAGGCCGACGGCCTCCCGTTGCCGGGCCGCCGCCAGCACGCTCACCAGGTCGCCGACCTCCCGCTTGACCGCGTGCAGGCCCACCATGGCGTCCAGCCCCGCGAGCAGCGTCTGCGGATCGGGCGCCGCGTCCTGTGCTGTACCGGACTCGTCCGCGCAGACGTCGGCGGGAAGCAGCAGCGCCAGATCGCTCTCCGCGGGATCCACCATCGCCGCGAGCCGTACGGCCTGCCGGTCGATCATCTCCTCGAACACCCGGCGTGCCTCACGGCCGTTCCCGAACGAGGCGTCGCGAGGCATCCGCCGGTAGAACCGGGCGAGAGTCTCCCGGGTGCTCGGGTGCAACTCGTACCGGTGGGCCGCGCACATGTTCTCCGTGATGGTGACCATGTCCGTGTCGGAGTAGTCGACGAACTCGATGCTGCGGGTGAAACGCGAGGCCAGACCCGCGTTCGCGGCCAGGAACGCCTCCATCTCCGCGGTGTACCCGGCGACCACCACGACGACGTCGTCCCGGTGGTCCTCCATCAGCTTCACCAGGGTGTCGATCGCCTCACGGCCGAAGTCGGCGCCGGAACCCTTGCTGTCGGAGAGGAGCGTGTACGCCTCGTCGACGAACAGCACACCGCCGAGCGCCTCCTTGAACGCCTCCGTCGTCTTGATGGCCGTACCGCCGATGACCTGGGCCACCAGGTCGGCCCGCGAGACCTCGACCAGGTGACCGGAGCGCAGCACGCCGAGCGAGGCGAGGATGCCGCCGTAGAGCCGTGCCACGGTGGTCTTGCCGGTGCCGGGCGGGCCCGCGAAGACGAGATGGCGGCTCATCGGCGGCACCGGCATGCCCAGCTTCGCGCGCCGCTGGGCCAGCTGGTTGAGGTGGACCAGTGTGGAGACCTGCTGCTTGACGCCCTCCAGGCCGACCAGCGCCTCCAGTTCGGCCATCGGCCCCGAGACGGGGGCGCCCTTGGCAGCGCCGCCCGGCACGCTTCCGGCGCCGGAGCCCGCCGGTGTCTCCCGGCCGCTTCCGTCGGAGACCTGCGTGCCCCAGGCGTCCGGGGTGGCGTTGTCGAGGCTGGACAGGTCCTCGACGGAGAGCCGTTCGCCGGCGCGGGTCTGGCGCAGCCCGGAGCCCCGGTTGCCGCGCACGGTACAGCCGGTCACGGAGACCGCCTCCGCGGTGTCCACCCTGATCCCGTCGCCGAGACCGCCGGACGTCTCGCACTGCCCGATGACGGCCCTGGCGCCCGGGGACAGCAGGATCCCGTGGGCTCCGGAGCCGGTGATCCGGCAGCGGGTCGCGGCCAGTTCCGCTCCTTCGGACACGACGATCCCGGAACCCGAACTCTCCTCGACGGCGGTGTCCCGTACGGTCACCCGGCCGCCGGGCGCGACGGTCACGCCCGCCTCACCCGGCGTGTGCAGCCGGCCGTCGCCGAGGTAGAGGCTGCCGCCCTCGGCGATCAGCACCGCGGAACCCTTCGCGCCCTCGATCCGGCAGCCCTCCAGCCTGCCGCGTCCCCCGTCGTCCACCTCCACGCCGTGCCCGCCGGGGGAGGAGATCAGGGCCCGGTGCAACAGGGGGTCGGCGCCCGAGCGCACGGCCACGGCGACCCCTGCCGCGTCCGCCACCTCCAGCCGGTCGAACTCGGGGGCGGAGTCCTCCGTGATCAGTACGGCGGCCCTCCGGTCGGCACAGTCGCGCACCACGGCCCGGTCGAACACCGGCGTCGCGCCACCGCTCACCCGGATCGCGGGCCCGGCCGCGGACAGGAACTCGCACTCCTCGAAGGTCCCCCGCGACCGCTCGTCGACCACGAGCCCGGCCGCGGCGGTCCGGACCGTACGGCAGCGGCGCAGCGTGGGATCGCCGCCCGAGGACACCACGATGCCGGCCTCCGAGGTGCCGGTGACCGTGACATCCTCCAGGACGTTGCGCGCGGCCGAGGTGACGTAGACGCCGGTGCTGACGTCCCGCACGGCGGTGCGGAGCACCGTGGTGCGGCTGAGCCCCTCCAGGGCGATGCCGGGCTTGTCGGTGGCGGAGATCTCACAGTCCTCGACCGAGCCCCGCGCCTCGCCGTTGGCCAGTACGCCGTTGCCCCGCGCGTCCCGCATCCGGCAGCCCCGGACGGTGGTGCGGGAGCGCTCGCCGAGAACGATCGCCGAGGACCCCAGATGCTCGATCTGGCAGTCTTCGACGACACTCCCGCCCGGCGCGATGTCCACCACACCGGCGCCCGCCGGATTGGTGACGCGGCAGCCCCGTATGGCCAGCGAACCCGACATCCGGGCCAGTACGGCGGCCCAGCCGGAGCCGACCACCGTGCAGCGCTCCATGGCGACCTGTCCGCGCGGCGCGTCGACCACCGGTACGTCCTCGTCGCCGCCGCGCAGCAGGAGGCCGGTGAGCATGACCTCCTCCGCCATGAGGGTCACCGCGCTTCCGTGGCGCGGGCAGATCTCGACGCTGTCCCGATCGCCCTCGGCGACGATCGTCACCCTGGTCCGGATGCTGAGGTTCTCGGCATAGCGCCCGGGGGCCACACTGATCACGGCGCCCGTGCGCGCCTGCGCCAAGGCCTCGCCGATCGTACGGTAGCCGTCCGGGCGTTCCGGGCAGACCATGAGCACCTGCCGTGACACTGTCCAACCTCTCTGAGCCACGTACGCGCGTGCGCGGACGACGCAGCACCGACGACTGTGGTTCACATCCCCGGGCCGGTGGCGGCGCCGGGTCGTTGGATCGTAGACAGAGAAGTGTGCGTAAGAACTGACCTTGAAAAGTGGGACCGGAGCCGATCAGTCACGGGGACGACAACAGACACGGCCGCGTCGGCCGGCTGCCTTTCGTCCTCGTCGGTCCGCCCCACGCCGACAAGGCCGCCGTGGAGGCCCGAAGGGCGTCATCACCGTCGTCGAGGCGGGCGGCCGGTTCCAGGTCGTCATCGGCAACCCGGTGGGGCACGCCCCCCGTTGTGGGGAAGCGGTCCCGGCATGCGGGAGCGGGCGAGCCGGTTCACGGAGGCCAGGCCGAACTCGTGGGCTCGCGTCGCCCGGTCGACGAGGCTCACGTGGGGGACAACTATTTGTTGACGTCGCGAGTCTTCGTCGGTGATCACGTTGTGATCGCACTGACGAGGAGAACATCATCACCGCCATACGAAAGACCTTGACTGCCACCGCAGTTGCCGGCGCCGTCCTGGCGGGTTCGGCCGCCTGCGGCACCGTGGAGCAGCTCACCGCCGGTAAGAAGCTCGACGCGGCCTTCGAGAAGCTCGCGAGCGAGAAGTCGATCTCCTTCGAGCTCGATCTCGACACGGACTCCCGGAGTCTGAAGGCGCTGGACGCCTCGACGAATCCTGAGCCCGGCGAGGAACTGCCCGACGAGGTCGCCGACCTGTTCAGTGGCGCCAAGATCAGTGTCACCGTGCAGTCGAAGAAGCCCATCGGGGAGTCCGGAGAGAAGGACTACGTGGGGATGGCGCTGAAGATCAGCACCAAGGACGGCGACCTCACCGAGTACCGGGTCGTCGGCGACTACACCTATATCCGCTCCGACGTGAACGCCCTCGGCAAGGCGATGGGCTTTCCCGTGCCGTCGATGAAGGACCTGCCCCCGGAGGCGAGCGGGCTCAAGAAGGTGCTTGACGGCGAGTGGGTGAAGGTCAACACCAAGGAGATGGAGCAGACCGCCGCGGAGATGGGCGCGGAGCCCGGGGCGACGCCCGCGCCGGATCCCACCCTCGACGCCAAGGCGCAGAAGCAGCTGCTGGAGGCGCTGCGCGAGACCATCGCCCGCGAGGTCGATTTCAAGACCGCCGATGACAAGGACGGTTCCGAGCACATCACCGCCACCGCTCCGTTCCGTACGCTGATCACGAAGTTCCTCGGCGAGATCCGTCCGCTCGCGAAGAACTTGCCGCCGGGCATGGAACTGCCCACGGACGAGGACCTCAAGGACGCCCCGAACGCCAAGGTCACGGCGGACTTCACGCTCAAGAACGGCGAGCTGACCCAGGTCTCCGTCGACCTTGCCAAGCTGGCCGAGAACGCGAAGGTGAAGAAGCTGGGCCTGGTGGTGCGGATGAGCGAGGGCCAGAAGCCCACGGCCCCGGCCGGCGCCACCGAACTGAACATGGAGGAGATCCTGGGCGGGTTCGGCGCCGCGATGATGGATGAGGAGGCCTTCACCGAGGACGCGGCGTAGCCACGCGGCACAGCCACGCCACGCCAGGCCAGGCACGCACGGCGGCGAGCACGCCCACCTTGCTTTCGGGACGAAGAGGTCGTGGGTTACCGTCCCGCCACCCCGGCGGTTGAACAGCAACGCAGAGGGCCCTTACCGATTCGGTGAGGGCCCTTTGGCGTTGCTGCGAGTCTCACTGCGTGACTGTCGATGCGTGAGTGCTTGGCTGCGTCACCACGACGGCCGCGGACCGGTGCCGAAGACGCGAGTTCCTCGGTCCGGACACCACGTTCAGTGCCGAACTGATCATCAGCGAGCTCGTCACCAACGCCATCCGCTACGGAGGGGATGGGCCGTTTCGGCTGCGACTGGTCCTGGACACGGTGCTGACGTGCGAAGTGTCCGACACCAATGAGACGCAGCCGCGCCTGCGCCGGGCGCGGCTGACGGACGAGGGCGGCCGGGGACCGTGAGGCCCTGCTACGTGTGGATCTCCAGTGGGAAGCCCCTGGCTTCAAGCAAGACGGCTACGCCTACCGGGCAGTGAGGATAGTGCCTCGGCCGGCCTGAGGCGGGTGTCGCAGGCTCGCATCCTGCCAGGGTGCCTTGCGCGGTGGCGGGTCAGGCCGGGGTGTCTGCGTCGGCGTCCCGCGTGGAGGCCGCGAACGCCTCGGGGCCCTGCTCCGCCGCCGCCGGGTCCATCCACATGACCTGCCAGCCGTGGCCGTCGAGGTCGAAGAAGCTGCGTGAGTACATGAAGCCGTAGTCCTCGGCGCCGTCCGCCTCGGAGCCGCCCCCCGCGAGTGCGGCGGGCGCTGACCGTATCGACCTCGTCACGGGATGACACGCTGAAGCAGTACAGCGCCAGCGTGTGCGTGGTGGGATCGGCCATCGGCAGTTTCGCGAACTGCGCGAACTTCTCACGGCTGAGCAGCATGACGAAGGCGTTCTCGCCGACCAGCATGCAGGCGGCGGTCTCGTCGGTGAAGTTCGGGTTGAAACCGAACCCGAGATGGGCGAAGAACGCCTTGCTGCGGTCGAGGTCGGCTACGGGGATGTTCACGAACAGCATGCGGCCGGGGTGTGCGGGATTCGTCATGGCGGGTCTCCAGTCGGCGTCTCGATGGCGTACGTCCTGGTAGACCGGCCCGGTCGGCGGAACTCATCGGTGGATCCTCGCCGGCTACCCGAACAGCAGCCGCCTTGGCTTGGGTCACCTCGGTGCCGACGGGAGCGGACGTGGAAGAGATCCTCGCCCTGGCGGTCGCTGACGGGGCAGGGCCGCCCGACCAGCCACGCCAGGAGTTCCCGCTGAGTCCTCGAGCGCGGCCGACGGTTCGACGACGAGCCCGGCCCGACGGAGGGCCCGCTGCGCGGTGACGGCGCGCGGGCCCGTGCGTCACCCGTGCGTCATGCGGATCCGGGTTCGGCTCCGAGTCCGGTGGCGGGCGGGGAACTCCAGCCGGCCTCGGGATCGAGCGGCAGTTCCGGGTGGTCGCGCTTGAAGGTCTCGGCCTGTTCTTCGAGTCTCGGCAGGGCGTGGTCGGGTGCGCCGAAGCCGCGGAACAGGGTCGCGCAGTACTCACGGGACAGGAACGCCGCGTCCCACTGCCCGTCCGTGCGCACCCATTGATAAGTGTGGTTGTGCAGATTGAGGAACTGCAGGGTGGCCAGCCGCGGCGGCATCGCCCGGAAGGTGCCCTGTCCGACGGCCTCCGCGAGCAGCCCCGAGATCACCTGTTCGAAGTCGGAACGCTGGCCCAGCAGGGTCTTCAGCTCGGCGCCGCTCAGACTGCGGTAGTCGTGCTCGTAGACCCAGATGTGGTCGAGCCTGCGGAAGATGATGGTGAGCAGCGACTCGGACAGCAGGCGCAGCCGCAGCAGGGGATCCGTGTCGAGGTCCGCGATCTGGCGGGCGCGGGAGAGCAGCGGCCCCATCACCCGCGCCTGGATCTCGACGAGCAGGTTCTCCTTGGAGCCGATGTAGTAGTACAGGGCTCCCTTGGCGAGGCCGACCGCCCGGCCCAGGTCGTTGATGGACGTCGCCGCGTACCCCTGCTGGGCGAACAGCGACGCCGCGATGTCGATGATCTTCTGGCGTCTGACCTCGAAACCCGGTCCATGGCCCGGCGGTCGTGGCATCGCTTCTCTCCCCGCTTGACGTGACGACGTCGATCAAGGGCGACCCCCGGGACCACGTCGGACGGCTTTTTCGGCAGATCCGGGGGAAGCGGGCTCCGGGGCATCGCTCGGTTTGCTAGACCAGACGGTACGTCAAAGGGGCGGACCCGGGTGCCCCGGTCACGGTCCCCGGAGGCGCGACCGGGTCCGGGCGGTTCCGGACGCCGTCGGCCGCGAGACACTCGTCCTGTGACGGGTGTCCCCAGTGAGGAGTGACGCATGACCACGGTAGGTATCGCCACCGGCGCGGGCAGCGGGACGGGGGAGGCGTGCGCGCGGCGTCTTGCCGAGACGGTGGACGTGCTGTTGCTCGCCGACCGGAACGAGGCGGCGGCCGCCGCGGTCGCGAAGGACGTGTCCGGCCGGGGCGGGAGGGCCGTCGTCGAGCCGTTCGAAGCGGATGTCACCGACGCGGAGGCCCTTGCCCGGCTGGCCCGGCGGGTCGGGGAGCTCGGCACGCTCCGGGCGGTCGCGCACGCCGACGGCGTCGAGCCGGAGGAGGCCGGCTGGCGCCGGATCCTCGAGGTCGACTTCGTCGGAACCGCGCTGGTCGCCGAGGCGCTCCGGCCGTTGGCCACCGCCGGTACGGCGTTCGTGTACTGCGCCTCGGTGTCCCCGCTGATCGCGCACATCGACCCCGACCCGGCGGTCGCGGCCGTCCTGGACGATCCGCTCCAGGAGGGATTCCTCGACCGGATCCGCGAGGCGATCGGCCCGGCCGTCGAGGATCTCTCGTGGGCGTACCCGTGGGCCACCTACGGTGTGCACCGTTTCGCCCGCGCCGAGGCGGTGCGGCTCGGGCCGGTGGGCGCCCGTGTGTGCTCCCTGTCGCCCGGTGCCATCGACACCCCGGGGACCCGTCTTGAGGTGGCGCGGCACGAGTCGGTACGGCAGCTCATCGAGCGCACGCCGCTGGGCCGCACCGGCCGGTACGACGAGGTCGCCGCCGTAGCCGCGTTCCTGCTGTCGGACGAGGCGAGCTTCGTCAGCGGCGTCGACATCGTCGTCGACGGCGGCCTGTGCGCGGCGGTGCGGGACGAGTGACGCCGGGTGGCGTGGGCCCCCCGCCCCGGGGGGCGGGCCGCGGCGGGGGGAGTGGGGCCGGGCGGGGGCGCGGGCGCGGGTTTTGTCGGGGGGGGGGGGGGGGGGGGGGGGGGGGGGGGGGGGCGGGGGGGGGGGGGGGGGGGGCGCCCGGGGGGGGGGGGCCCCCCCCCGGCTCGAGGTCGATGCAGGCCGGGCGCTCTGCCGTGCCGTGGGTCAGGGGGCCGGCGCGGGCCCGGCCCGGCAGGGCGCCGAGCGGGAGCACCTCACCGCTCACCGCTGACGGCCGTCGTCGACGTCTTCGACCTCGTCGACCTCGGTGACCTCTTCGACCTCGGCAACCTCGGCGATCTCGTCGACCAGTCCCCACCGCCGGGCGGTGACGGCGTCCAGCCGGGCGCCGCTCAGCATCATCCACGCCGCCCGCCACCGGCCGATCCGCCGAGGCACGCTCACCGTGCCGCCGGCGCCGGGCACCAGACCCATCGCGACCTCGGGCAGCCGGAAGAACGCCCCCGGTGCGCAGACCAGGCGTCCGGCGAAGGCGGCCAGCTCCACACCCGCGCCCACCGCCGCGCCCTGCACCCGGACCGTCACCCGGTCCCGCATCCGGTCGATCAGCCGCCAGGGCGCCCGGTCCAGCCGTACCAGACAGGCCGCGACGAGGTCCGTGGCCGTCCCGAACTCCGACAGGTCGCCGCCGCTGGAGAACACCGGCCCGGCACCGGCCAGTTCGACCCGCTCGACCGTGCCGTCGAGAAGGGCGAGTTCCAGGGCCTCGAACAGTTCCTCGCGCATCCGGAAGCTGAACGCGTTGCGCCGGTGCGGCCGGTCGAGCAGGACGGTCAGCCGATCGTCGTCCCGCCGGACGCGGACCGGTGGGCCCTCTTCCGGAGCGGCCCCGGGCGTACCGCGGCCGGCCAGCCAGGACGCGAACTCCGGCCCGCCGAGCAGCATCGAGTAGGCCGTCGCCTCGGCCGCCAGGCCCTGCAGGGTGCCGAGCCGTGGCGTCTGCCGCAGCAACTGTCCCAGCGCCAGGCTCGCCCGCGGGCGATGTTCGACGAGCCGGGCGAGCTCGTGGAACGAGACCAGCGGATCGTGCACGGTCACCAACTCCCGTGCCCCGGCGTCGACCTGGGGCGCCGCCAGGGTCAGCGTCACCGCAGCCAGCAGCGGCCGTAGCCGGTCCGGCGGCTGCCGGGTCGCGATGCCGAAGGTCAGCGGCAGGGAGTCGGCCACCCGGGCGGCCTCGGCCTCGACCCGGGTAGCGGCCACGTCGTGCCAGTCGTCGAGAACCAGGCACCGCACGGCGTTCCCCACCCGTCCGTCGGAACGGAGCAGCAGTCCTTCGTCGCCGTACGTCGGGTCGTCGCCGGGCGTCGCGCTCATCGGCCCGGTCCGAGGGACCCGGTGAGCTGTGCGACGACGTTCCGCGCGACGATGTTCCGTGCGGTGCCGGCCCGGTTCACGTCAGGCCGCGTCGCATGGCGTCGGCGACGAGTTCGCCGACGAGGACGGCGGTGGCCGCCGGGCCCCGCAGCGGGGGCGCGGGCAGGATCGACGTGTCCGCGACCCGCAGACCGCCGACACCGTGCACCCTTCCACAAGGGTCGACGGCCGCCCGGGGATCGTCGGCCGGCCCCAGGGGAACCGTGCCGCACGTGTGGTGGGACGTGCCGAGGTGCCCGAGGATCCACCGGTCGAGCAGGCGGTCGTCGTCCAGCACCCGCGCCCCCGGTTCGATGAGCCCGTCGGAGACCTCCCCGAAGGCGGGCGTGGCGGTCAACTCCGCCGTCACACGGACCGCTTCGCGCATGCGCCGCCGGTCCCGCGCCGTCGACAGATAGCCGTAGTCGAGGCGCGGAGGTGTCGCGGGGTCGGCGGAACGCGTCCGCATCCGGCCGCTGAGCCGCGGGGTCTGGACGGAGACGAGGAACGCGAGGGGCGCGTCGGGACCGGGAGGGGGCACCCGTCCGCCGATGAGCCCGGCCATGGGCACGAGGGACTGGAGTATCTCCAGGTCGCCCGGGTGGTCCCCGTCCGGCGAGGACAGGTGCAGGGCGCCGCCGAGCCAGGAGCCGGCGGGCGCCGGCAGCGGTCGTCGGGGCGTCCACTCCAGGGCCACCTGGGGATGGTCGCCGAAGCGGGCTCCGACGGCGGGAGCGTCCCGGACGACGGGGACACCGAGGGCCTCCAGGTCGCGACGGGGCCCGATCCCCGACAACTGCAGCAGGTGAGGGGAGCGGAACGCACCCGCGCAGAGCACGACTTCGCCACCGCGGACCACCCTGCGCAGGCCGTGCCGCTCGACCTCCACGCCGGTCGCGCGGCCGCGCGTGACCAGGACCCTGAGGACCGTACTGTCCCCCTCCACCCGGAGGTTGGGACGGCCGGACGCGCCCAGCAGGTGACTCATGCCGGTGTTCACGCGCACTCCGTCCACGGCGTTGGACGGCACCGGACCGAATCCCGGCGGGTCCTGGGCGTTCTTGTCGGGCTCCTCGGGAAAGCCCAGCCGGAGTGCGGCCGCCCGGAACGCGGCGGCGGCGGGGTGGCTCAGCCCCGTGCGGCGCACGGGCACCGGCCCGCGGTCGCCGTGCAGCGGGCCGGCACCGTGGTCGAGGTCGGTCTCCAGGGCGCGGAGCAGGGGCAGCACCCGCTCGTAGGACCAGGCCGCGCCGCCCACGGCCGACCAGTGGTCGAAGTCGTCCCGCCGGGCGCGGACGAAGTACCCGCCGTTGACGGTGGTCGAGCCGCCGAGGCAGCGCCCCCGGACGACCGTGTACGGACGCGTCGGAGTCAGGTGCACGGCGTACGCCTGGACGGCCGGGTGTCCGGGCTGTGCGCCGGGGACGAGCCGCGCGTCCAGCAACCCGGGTGCGAACGCCGACGCGTGACGCGGCGCCGGCCCTTGCTCCAGCACCAGCACGGTGCGGCCGGGGTCCTCGCTGAGCCGTGCCGCCAGGACGGCGCCGCTGCCGCCGGCGCCCACCACGATGACGTCCGGACGGCGTACCCGGCTGTGCCCCTGCTCGGTCCGTCTCATGGGCAAGTGATTCAAAACGCGGTGACCGGCCCGCGCGGCGACTCGTCCCGGTGGCCGGGACCGGCCCGCGTACCGGGCGCTGCGGTGACCTAGCGTCGGACGCGTTCGACGAGCCGGCGGCGCGGACCGCAGTGGTCGCGGCGCGAACCCCTCAGTTCCGACACCGGGCGCCGTGGGCGCCCAGGGAGAGTCGCATGGACGAGCTCCGCACCGCCCTGTCCGAAACGGCCGTCACCGAGGCCGTCACCCAGGTCGTCACCGAGGCCGGGTCCGGCGACGCCGTCGCCCCGCCGTCGCTGATCGAGGCCGAGGATCTCCTGGAGGAGATCTCCATCGACGGCATGTGCGGCGTCTACTAGGCGCCGCCGGATGCCAGGGATGGACCTCGACCGCGCCTGGGACCTGCATCCGCAGGTCTCGGTGCGGCCCGAACCCTTCGGCGCGCTGCTCTACCACTTCGGCACCCGCAGACTCTCGTTCCTCAAGGACCGCCGGCTCCTGGCGGTCGTCCAGGGCCTCGCCGACGCGCCCACGGCCCGTGCCGCCTGCCGGGCCGCGGGTCTCGGAGAGGACGAGCTGCCCCGCTACGGCCGGGCCCTCGCCGCCCTCGTCCGGTCGTCGATGGTCGTCGGAAGGACCTCATGACCACCACGCCCCGGCTGGTCGGCCTGTTCGAGCACGGGCTCGACGCACCGATCTGCCTCACCTGGGAACTCACCTACGCCTGCAACCTGTCCTGCACGCACTGCCTGTCCAGCTCCGGCCGGCGCGACCCCCGTGAGCTGAGCACCGCGCAGGCCAAGGCAGTCATCGACGAACTGGAGGCCATGCAGGTCTTCTACGTCAACATCGGCGGCGGCGAGCCCACCGTCCGCGCCGACTTCTGGGAACTCCTGGACTACGCCACGGCACACCACGTGGGAGTGAAGTTCTCCACCAACGGCGTCCGGATCACTCCCGAGGCCGCCGAGCGGCTCGCCCGCAACGACTACGTGGACGTCCAGATCTCGCTCGACGGCGCGACCGCCGACGTCAACGACGCCGTGCGCGGGGCCGGTTCGCACGCGACGGCGCTGCGGGCGATGGAGAACCTCGCCGCCGCCGGAATGCGCGACCTCAAGATCTCCGTCGTCTGCACCCGGCACAACATCCCGCAGCTGGACGCCTTCAAAGCACTGGCCGACCGCTTCGGCGCCCGACTGCGCCTGACCCGGCTGCGCCCCTCCGGACGCGGCGCCGACGTCTGGGACGACCTGCATCCGACGGGCGCGCAGCAACGCGAGCTGTACGACTGGCTGTCGGCGCACGGCGAGCAGGTGCTGACGGGCGACTCCTTCTTCCATCTCTCCGCGTACGGCGAGGCGTTGCCCGGTCTCAACCTGTGCGGCGCCGGACGAGTCGTCTGCCTGATCGACCCGGTCGGCGACGTGTACGCCTGCCCGTTCGCCATCCACGAGGAGTTCCTCGCCGGGAACCTGACCGGACCGGGCGGCTTCCGGGAGGTATGGCGCGGCTCCGAGCTGCTGCGGCGGCTGCGCACCCCGCAGCACGGCGGAGCCTGCGCCTCCTGCGCCTTCTACGACACCTGCAAGGGCGGCTGCATGGCCGCGAAGTTCTTCACCGGGCTTGCGCTGGACGGCCCCGACCCCGAGTGCGTGCGGGGGCACGGTGAGGCGCTGCTGGCCCGCCGGGGCGCGACCGCGTTGCCCAGGCCGTCCGGCGACCACTCCCGCAGGACCGTGGCCCTCGTCCTCACCCGCCGGCCACCGGTCGGTCTCTGCGACGAGAACTCGCTGGCCGGGACGGCTGCGGCGCCGACCGGAAAGGACGCGGCACATGCCTAGGAACCCCTGGTTCGAGACGGTCGCCGAAGCACAGCGCAGGGCCCGGAAGCGGCTGCCGAGGCCGGTCTACGGCGCGCTCGTCGCGGGCTCGGAGGGCGGCCGTACCCTCGACGCCAATCCGGCGGCCTTCGCCGAACTGGGCTTCGCCCCACGGGTCGTCGGCCACCACGCCGAACGCGACCTGACCACGACCGTGCTGGGGGTGCCCACCTCGCTGCCCGTGCTCATCTCACCGACCGGCGTGCAGGCCGTCCACCCGGACGGGGAGGTGGCCGTGGCCCGGGCCGCCGCGAGCCGGGGCGTCATCATGGGGCTGAGCTCGTTCGCGAGCAAGCCCGTCGAGGAGGTGGCCGACGCCCAGCCCGACCTCTTCTTCCAGCTCTACTGGAGCGGAACGCGCGAGACGATGACACAGCGCATGGACCGGGCCCGGGCGGCCGGCGCGAAGGCGCTCATCGTCACCCTCGACTGGTCCTTCTCCCACGGCCGCGACTGGGGCAGCCCCGCCGTCCCGGAGAAGCTCGACCTCAGGACCGTGCTGCGGTTCGCCCCCGAGGTGCTGCCCCGGCCCGGATGGCTGTGGCGGTACGCCAGGTCCGGCCGGCTCCCCGACCTCACCGTGCCCAACCTGCGCGCTCCCGGCGGCGAGGCGCCCGGCTTCTTCGCCGCCTACGGCGAGTGGATGCGGACCACGCCCCCGACCTGGGAGGACGTCAAGTGGCTGGCCGAGGAGTGGGGCGGACCGCTGCTCCTCAAGGGCGTGACCCGGGTCGACGACGCCAAGCGGGCCGTGGACGCCGGGGTGACGGCCCTGTCCGTCTCCAACCACGGCGGCAACAACCTGGACACCACCCCCGCCACCGTCCGGGTCCTCCCCTCCGTCGCCGAAGCCGTCGGCGACGAGATCGAAGTACTCCTCGACGGCGGCGTCCGCCGTGGCGGCGACGTGGCGAAGGCACTCGCCCTCGGCGCCCGTGCCGTCCTGATCGGCCGCGCCTGTCTCTGGGGCCTCGCGGCGAACGGACAGGCCGGTGTCGAGAACGTGCTGGACATCCTGCGCGGCGGGCTCGACTCGGCCGTGCTGGGCCTCGGACACTCCTCCGTCCACGAACTGGGGCCCGAGGACCTGGTGATTCCTCCGGGCTTCCCGCTCGCCCTGGGCGGCGGGCGCCCGCCGGCGGCGCCTCCCGCGGTTGCGGCCGACGTCGAGTCACCGGTCGCCTGAGCATGGCGGGGGACGCCCTGTCGCGAGTCCTGGCCGACACCGCCTGGCCGGCCGTGCCGCCCGGCGCGCTCGTCCTGGTTCCGGTCGGGTCCACCGAGCAGCACGGACCGCACCTGCCCCTCGACACCGACACCGTCGTCGCCCACGCCGTCGCCCGGCGGACGGCCGACGCCCTCGCCCCGGGCCCGCACGGCCCACCGCTGGTGGCGCCGCCGCTCGGCTACGGCGCCAGCGGCGAACACGCGGACTTCCCCGGGACCGTCTCGATCGGGCACGACGCGCTGCGCGTGGTCCTCGTGGAACTGGTGCGCTCGCTGTCCCGGTGGGCGGGCCGCGTCGTCTTCGTCAACGGCCACGGCGGCAACACCGCCACCCTCGACACCGCCCTCGCACTGCTGCGGGCCGAGGGCCACGACGCCGCCTGGACCGGCTGCGAGGTGCCGGGCGGCGACGCGCACGCAGGCCGCGCCGAGACCTCCGTACTGCTGCACCTGGCCCCGGAGCGCGTACGGCTCGACGCCGCCGTCGCCGGCGACACCCGCCCCCTGGCCGTGCTGCTGCCGGAGCTGAGGGCCCGCGGTGTCCGTGCCGTCGCGCCCTCCGGCGTGCTGGGCGATCCCGCCGGGGCCTGCGCCGAGGAGGGCCGCCGGGCCGCGGAGGCGATGGTGTCCGCGACGGTCCGCCGGATCACCGCGTGGACCTGCGACGCCAGGGGCCGCCTCGCCGACCCGGCGCACCGCGAGGCCGGACGCCGGTGACGCTTCCGGCCGGCTTCCGGGTCGAACTCGACCGGCACACCCGGGTGCTCGACGGCGGCCGGGCTCTCCTCGGCGGGTTCCCGACCCGGCTGCTGAGGCTTACCCCGAGGGCCCGGCGGCTGCTCGCCGGCCGGACGCTCACCGTGCGGGACGCGGCGAGCGCGCTCCTCGTGGACCGCCTGCTCGACACCGGCATGGCCCATCCCGTCGCCGACTCGCTCCCGGCGCCCCCCGACCCCCGGTACACGGTCGTCGTACCGGTCCGCGACCGCCCACGCCAACTGGACCGGCTGCTGCGAAGCATCGGCACGGACACCTCGGTGATTGTCGTCGACGACGCCTCGCGGCGCCCGGCCGCCGTGGCGGCGGTCGCCGCCGGCCACGGCGCCCGGCTGGTCGCCCTGGCCGCCAACACCGGACCGGCCGGCGCGCGCAACGCCGGGCTCCGCCTCGTCACCACCCCGTACGTGGTCTTCGCCGACTCCGACATCGTGCTGGACCCCGAGACCGTGCCCACTCTGCTGAGGCACTTCGCCGACCCTCTGGTCGCCCTGGCCGCACCCCGCGTCACCGGCCTGCCGGCCCCCGCCACGACCTGGATCGAACGGTACGAGAACGCCCGGTCCTCGCTCGACCTCGGCGCCCATCCGGCCCCGGTCCGCCCCGGCACCCCCGTCTCCTGGGCGTCCTCGGCCTGCCTCGTGGCACGGGTCGACGCGCTCGCGGAGGGCTTCGACGAGCGCCTGCGGGTCGGGGAGGACGTCGACCTGTGCTGGCGGCTGATCGCGGAAGGCCGGCGCGTACGGTACGAACCCGTCGTGCGGGCCGCCCACGAACATCGCGTGCGGGTGGGGGACTGGCTTCTGCGCAAGGCCGTGTACGGAACCGGGGCGCAGCCGCTCGCCCGGCGGCACCCCGCGTACATCGCACCCGCCGTGTTCGCCCCCTGGAGCACGGCGTTCGCCGCCGCGCTGCTCGTCCAGCGGCGCTGGTCGGTGCCGGCCGCGGGGGCGATCCTCGGCGTCGTCACCCTGCGCATCGCCCGCAAACTCGACGGCACCCGGCATCCGTACCGGCTGGCCGCGCGGCTCACCGCCAACGGCGCGCTGGGCACCCTGGCACAGACGTCCGCGCTGCTGACCCGCCACTGGTGGCCGCTGACGGCCGTCGGCTGCACGGTCTCCCGCCGGCTGCGCAGGGCCGCCGCGGTCGCCGCTCTGGCCGATATCGCTCTTGAGTACCGGCGCGACGGCATTCCTCTCGACCCGCTCCGCTACGGCCTCGCCCGCCGCCTCGACGACCTCGCCTACGGCGCCGGCGTGTGGTTCTCGGCTCTGAAAGGCCGCTCCACCGTGGCGCTGCGGCCCCGCGTCACCCGCTGAAACGGCTCAGTCCCGGTCAGCGGAAAGCGCGCAGCGGGTGCCCCTCCCGGGCGCCGACACTGTGGCCATCCAGCCGCCGGCGACGCGCGGCACATGCGAGGGATCAGCCACCAGGAGGTGTGCGGCGTGACGCATGAGGTGATCGGTCGTGTCGAGGAGCTGGGCGCCGAACTGGCAGCACTCGCCGACGAGAACGAGTCACTCGGCAAGCTGAGCGAGCGGACCGTCGAACTGCTCCGTTCCGCGGGGGTCATACGGCTCCTGCAGCCCAAGGAGTTCGGCGGATTCGGCGCCCATCCCCGGGACTTCGCCGAAGCGGTGATGGCCGTCGCCCGGCACGACGGGGCCGCCGGCTGGGTGTGCGGCGTCGTCGGGGTCCACCCGTGGGAGCTGGCGCAGATGGACCCGCGGCTCGCCCACGAGGTGTGGGACGACGACCCGGACACCTGGATCGCCTCGCCCTACATGCCCAACGGCATCGCCGAGCCGGTGGACGGCGGCTACGTCCTCAGCGGACGGTGGCCGTTCTCCTCGGGCAGCGACCACTGCGGCTGGGACTTCCTCGGCGCGCTCCTCGGGGACGGCAAGGGCAGGCCGGCCGGTCCCATCACGGTGCTGCACGTCGTGCTGCCCCGCTCGGACTACGAGATCGTCGACGGCACCTGGGACGTGATCGGACTGTCGGGCACCGGCAGCAAGGACGTCGTCGTCGACAAGGCGTTCATTCCCGAACACCGCGTCATCAGGCAGGAGGCGGTCCAGGACGGAGCCGCCGCGGAGGCGGCCGGACTGACCGACACCCTGTACAAGCTGCCCTTCAGCTCGATGTTCCCGCTCGGGATCACCGCGGCGGTCATCGGCATCTGCGAGGGCGCGCTCACCGTCCACCTGGCCCAGCAGCGCGAACGGGTCGCCGTCACCGGCGTCCAGGTGCGCGACGACCCGTACGTCCTCTACGCCGCCGGGGAGGCCGCGGCGGAGATCGCCGCCTCGCGGGTGCAACTCATCGACGGCATCAGCCGGTTGTACGACCAGGTCGAGGCCGGCCGGCCGATCACCCTGGAGGACCGGGCGAACGTACGGCGCAACCAGGTCCGTTGCGCCTGGCGGGCCGTCTCCGCCCTGGACGAGATCTTCGCGCGGTCCGGCGGGAACGCGATCCGGCGGGGCAACCCGATCCAGCGGTTCTGGCGGGACGCGCACGTCGGGCTCCAGCACATGATCCACGTGCCCGGTTCGGCGTACCACGCGAACGCCCTGGCCCAGATGGGACTCGAGCTGCCCGAGGCGATGCGCATCCTGATCTGACGCGGCCCTGGTGAGATGGACGAGGCAAGGAGGCCGTATGAGCGACGGCGTGACGCGTCCCCGGACGACGGACGCGATCGACGGGCGCCGGTTCCGCGACGTCCTGGGCAACTTCCCCACGAGCGTGGTCGCGATCACCACCACGGACGCCGAAGCGCGGCCGCACGGGATGATCGTCGGCACCTTCACCTCCGTGTCCCTGGCTCCACCCCTGGTGTCCTTCCTGGTCGACCGCTCCTCCACGACGCTGCGGACGATCAGGACCGCGGGCCGGTTCTGCGCCAACGCGCTCGCGGGCGACCAGGAACGGCTGTCCCGCAAGCTGGCGACCGGCCCGGCCCGGCAGCGGTTCGAGGACACGAGCTGGCAGCCGTCGGCGCTGGGCAGTCCCGTCCTGGACGAAATCGTCGCCTGGGTCGACTGCACGGTGGAGCAGGTCGTCGAGATCGGTGATCACTTGTTGGTCGTCGGGCGGGTCCACGACCTGCGCGTCGAGTCGATGAAAACCCCGCTGCTGTTCTTCCGGGGCGGTTACGGCGACTACCTGTCGAGCGCGGCGCTGCTGCTCGACAGGCTCGTCGGGTGGGACGAGATCGGTCGATAGCAGCGAGCGAAAAAGGAGCCGCAGATGAAGAAGGACCTCTACATAAGACTGCAGAGAGTGTCGGCCTGGTGCGGTGTCATCCTCTTCGTGGGATTCTTCGCCGCGTTCGCCGTGGGCAACCTCACCCCGCCCATGAGCCCTACGGAGAGTCCCGAGGACATCGTCGCCTTCCTCGAGGACCACCGCACGGGGATCCTCACCTGTGTCTCCCTGATGGTTGTGCTCATCCCGTTCGAGTACCCGTACGTCATCGTGACGAGCATGCAGCTGCGCCGGGTCGAGGGCGGCTGGGGGATGCTGTCCATGATCCAGCTCACCACGGGCATCATGGCCCCGGCCGGGTTCTTCTTCCCGCTCGCGATCCTGGCCGCCGCGGCCTACCGACCGGAGAGCCACTCCGCCGACGTCCTGTCCGCGATGACCGACATCTTCTGGCTCATGTTCGTGGGCAACGCCTGCGTCTTCGTCCTCCAGGTCTGGTCGATCGGATACGCCGCGTTCATCGACCACACCCGGGAGAAGCCGGTCTTTCCACGCTGGTACGGCTGGCTCAGCATGGCGCTGGGGGTGCTGCTCGTCCCGGGCGCCTTCGTCTTCCTCAACCGGACCGGACCGCTCGCCTGGGACGGACTCCTCGCGTACCTGATCCCCTCGATCGCGTACGTCTTCTGGAAGATCGCCACGCCGTACGTGCTGCTGAAGGCGATCACGTCCGAGGAGAAGGAGCTGGCCGGGAAGCCGGAGGCCGAACCGGTGACCGTGTAGGCCAGCCGCAACACGGAGGCCGTGCCCCGCGATCCACATCGCGGGCCACGGCCCCAGGCGTTGTGCCGACGTCAGACCGAGAGCGCGAACCCGCCCGTCACGCGCAACGTCTCCCCGGTGACGAACGACGCCTTGGACGAGACCAGGTGGAGCAGCGCCTCGACGATGTCCTGCACCTGGCCCTCCTTGTGCAGGATCTGCTCCCCGAGGACGCGGTCCGCGTCCTCGGGGGACAGTTCGGCCCGTACGGCGTCGGTGAAGATCAGGCCCGGCGCGATCGCGTTGACCCTGATGCCGTCGGCGGCGAACTCGCGCGCGAAGGACACCGTCAGGCCCCGGACGGCCAGTTTGGACACGCCGTAGACGCTGCGGTTCGCGTAGGCCGCAGACGACGAGATGTTGACGATGGAGGCGCCGGCCCTGCCCTTCATCGCCTCGCGGGCGGCGAGTGAGCAGATGACGACGCCCATGACGTTGACGTCGAGCACCCGCCGCACCTTGGCGAGGCCGAGCTCGGTGAACGGCCTGTGGTAGGCGGCGTGCAGGCCGGCGTTGTTGACCAGGATGTCGAGTCCGCCGTGGAGTTCGGCGACCTCGCTCACGACCGCGCCGACCTGGTCCTCGTCGGCCACGTCACAGGCGACTCCCGTCACCCGGCCGCCCCGTGCGGTGAGTTCCGCCGCCGCCTCGGCCGCGGCGCGGCCGTCGATGTCGGCGAGCACGACCTGCGCGCCCAGGGCCGACAGCGCCTCGCCGAACGCCTTGCCGAAGCCCCGGCCACCTCCCGTGACGAGGGCCACCTTGCCCTGGTGTACTGCGTCCTTCGGCGTCAGAACCTGGTTGTCCGGCATCAGGACCTCACTTCGGGCCGAACCGCTGGCCCGCGTCCAGACGCAGGCACTGGCCGTTCAGCATGGGGTTGTCGACGATCGCCAGGGCGAGCTTGGCGTACTCCTCGGGGCGGCCCGGGCGGAGGGGGAAGGCGGCGCCCTTCACCAGCGCGGCCCGCGTCTCGGCCGGGATCCGCTCGGTGGCGCCGGTCTCGAACAGGCTGGGCGCGATGGCGACGACGCGGATGCCGAGCGAGCCGAGGTCGCGGGCCATGGTGAGGCTCATCGCGGCGATCGCCGCCTTGGCGGCCGAGTAGGCGACCTGCCCGACCTGCCCCTCGAACGCGGCGATCGACGACGTGTTGACGATGACGCCGCGCTCGCCGGTCGTCTCGGGGTCCTCGGGGTCGTTGCGGCTCATGTGCGCGGCGGCCAGCCGGCTGATGTTGAAGGTGGCGACGGCGTTCAGGTCGAGCACCCGGCGGAAGGTCTCCAGGTCGTGCGGACCGTCCTTGCCGAGCGTGCGCCGTACGGTGCCGCCGCCGGCGGTGGTCACCGACACATGCAGTGCGCCCAGGGCCGTCACAGCGGCGTCCAGCGCGCTCCCGGTCGCCTCGAAGTCGGTCACGTCGACCGGGTGGAAGCTCCCGCCGAGCGCGGCGGCGACCTCCTCGCCCGCGGATGCCGGGCGGTCGAGCACGGCGACGTCGGCGCCGCGGGCCGCGAGCAGCTCGGCGGTGGCCCGGCCCATGCCGGACGCGCCGCCGAACACCACGGCCTTCTTGCCCTTGATCTCCATCGGGAACCTTTCGGATCGTCGGCTCAGGCGGACGCGGGCGACCGCCGCAGAAGGGTGCACAGCCGCTCGCGGTGCACGGCGGCGTCGCCGTACAGCACGCTGTCGGCCCTGGCCCGGCGCAGGTGGAGGTGGAGGTCGTGCTCCCAGGTGAAGCCGATGCCGCCGTGCAGCTGGAGTGCCCGGGCCGCGACCTCGCCGGTCCCGGACGCGGTGTACGAGGCGGCGGCGCAGGCCGCTCGGGCGGTGTCGCCGGCGCCCGCGTCGGCGGCCATCGCCGCGTAGTACGTGGCGGCGCGGGTGCCGTGCACCAGCAGCGCCATGTCGGCGCACGCGTGCTTGACGGCCTGGAACGTTCCGATCGGCCGGCCGAACTGCACGCGGGCCTTGGTGTGTTCGACGGTGAGCTCCAGCATCCGCTCCATCGCCCCGAGCGCGTCGGCGCACCGCAGCACCGAGGCCTCGTCGAGCAGCCGCTGGATCTCCTCGGGCCCGCCGGCCAGACGGCGTCCGTGCGGTACGCGCACCCCGTCGAGCCGGATCTCGTGGAACGAGCGGGTCAGGTCCAGGGTCCGCTGCCGTCGGACGGCGACGCCGGGGGCCGTCCGGTCGACGAGGAACGATGCCGGGGCCCCGTCCTGGAGTGCGGTGACGAGGAGCCAGCGAGCGCCGCCCGCGTCCTGCACCGCCGTCTTGACGCCGTCGAGGACGTTTCCGTCCCGGTCGGCACGGGCGGTGGCGCGGACCCCGTCGAGGGACCACGGGGCATGCGGTTCGGCGAAGGCCCAGGTGGCCCAGCCCGCTCCGGCGGCGAGCGCGGGCAGGACCTCGGCACGCAGCCCGGGCGACCCCGCGGCGGCCAGCGCCCGGCCCACGATCGCGGTGGGCGCGAACGGACCCCGCCCGAGCGCCCGCCCCGTCTCCTGGGCGACGAGGGTGAGTTCCACCAGGCCCTGGCCGGCGCCGCCGTACTCCTCGGGCAGGCCCAGACCGGGCCAGCCGAGGCCGGCCGTCAGCCGCCACACCTCGGGATCGACGTCCTCGTCGCGATCCGCCCAGGCCCGTACGTGCTCGATCGGGGCCCGGTCCGACAGCAGCTCGCGTGAGGCCGCGCGCAGCATGTCCTGCTCCTCGCTGAGCTCGAAGTCCATCAGAACAAGGTATCCTCTACTGCTCTCACGGTCGAGATGGCCAGCCGAATCGCCAGGCAATCTGCCCGGACCTCCTTGATTTAAGTACTCTGAATTGCTCGCGGTCGCGGTCGCGGCCGGTCGCTCAGCGGGCGGCCCAGCTGACCGTCTTGGTCTGGAGGTACTCGTCCAGACCGAACTCGCCCCACTCCCGGCCGAGTCCGCTCTGTTTGTAGCCGCCGAACGCGGCCCGCGGGTTCACCCCGGCGCTGCCGCCGTTGATCGTCACACCGCCGGTCCGGATGCGGGACGCGAGCTCGTACGCGGCCACGGTGTCGGCGCTCCAGACGGCGCCCGCGAGGCCGTACGGGCTGTCGTTCGCGATCCGCACCGCCTCCTCGTCCGTGGCGAACGGGATGACGACGCCGACCGGTCCGAAGAACTCCGTGCGCGCGACGGTCATGTCGTTGTGGACGTCGGCGAAGAGGGTCGGTTCCACGAAGAAACCCCGGTCGAGGCCGGCCGGACGTCCGCCGCCGTGGGCGAGGCGCGCTCCCTCCTCCTCGCCGACCCGGATCAGCTTCTCGACCCTGTCCCGCTGCGCTTCGCTGATCAGCGGGCCCATGGTGGTGGACGGGTCGGCCGGATCGCCGACCCTGACCTCGGTGAGGGCGGCGGTCAGCCGCGCGACGAACTCGTCGTGGACGGACTCGTGCACGAGGGTGCGGGTCAGCAGGGAACAGCCCTGCCCGGCGTGGGTGGTGATGCCGAGAAGCGCGGAGCGGACCGCGCCGCCGAGGTCGCCGTCGGCACGGACGAGGCTCGCCGACTTGCCGCCGAGTTCGAGGACGACCTTCTTCAGGGAGGCGGCGGCCTGGGTGTGGACCATGCGCCCGACGGTGTCGGACCCGGTGAAGCTGACGAGGTCCACCATGGGGTGGGTGGTCAGCTCACGGCCGGCCTCGACATCACCGGTGACGATGTTCAGCACGCCCGGCGGCAGTCCCGCGGCGTCCGCGAAGTCGCCGATCAGCAGGGACTCCAGGGGAGTGGCGGGCGCCGGTTTGAGTACGGCGGTGCAGCCCGCCGCGAGCGCCGGGATCACCTTCATCATGCTGAGGAAGAAGGGGAAATTGTAGGCGGAGATCAGCGCGCACACGCCGAACGCCTCGCGGCGCAGCACCCCTTGGGAGATGCCGACCCCGGGCGCGATCGTCGCGTCCATCGGGCGCTCCCAGGCGAAGGCCGGGATCACCCGCTCGGCCATGTCGCGCAGATGCGTTACCGGGACCCGGGTCTGCAGGGTCTCGGCCAGTGCGCGGACCGAGCCCGCCTCGGCCATGTTGACGGCCACCAGCTCGGGCAGCCTGCGCTCCATCTCGTCCGCCATGCGCAGCAGGACGGCGGCCCGTTGCGCGGGCCTCATCCGCGGCCAGGGTCCCTCGTCGAAGGCGCGCCGGGCCGCTTCGACGGCCTGGCGTACGTCCGCCGGCGACGAGCCCGGGACCTCGGCGACCGTCTCCTCCGTCGCCGGATTGCGGACGAGCACCGGGGTGTCCGAACGGCCGTCGGTCCGGCGCCCGTCGATGTAGAGCTGCGAAGAGAACGAGTACGCCGTCGCCATGTGCCGTCTCCTGATCGCCCCCGGACGCCGGTGCGGCGCCTATTTAAGTGTACTGAATTATGGCGGTCGCAGAAGGGCTCGGCGTCACCGGCTCTGTGTCAGGGCTCTGTGATTTCGATGCCTCGATCGAGCGGTGATTCCGTATGCTGAATCATTGACTGGACCGGTCGGTACAGCTAACTTCGGCAGCATCCGCGGGGTGGGTTCTGCAACGAACGACGAGGTTCGAAAGAGGTACCGCCTGTGTTCAAGGAATTTGTCGTGTCCGGTGATTCGCACATCATCGAGCCGGTCGATCTCTTCAAGACCCGGCTGCCCGAGCACCTCAGGGAACGGGCCCTGTGGGAAGAGGAATTCACGCTCGACGAGCCGATCGTCGAGGGCGGGCACACCGAGTTCAAGAAGCTGCACACCATCGGCTACGACGGCTGGACCATCTCCAAGTACCGGCAGTTCGGCGGGCAGACCCCGGACGGCGAGCCGCAGCACATCATCCGGGACATGGACCTCGACGGCGTCGACGCCTCGGTGATGTTCCCCAACCTGTCGCTGTTCGTCCTGTTCACCGACGACCACGAACTGTCGATGGCGCACGCACGCGTGTGGAACGACTACATCGCCGAGCGGTTCCTGCAGTACAGGAAGCGGCTGCGCCCGACGGCGGCGATCCCCGTCACGGACATCCCCGAGGCCGTCGCCGAGATCGAGCGGTGCGCGCGCCTCGGGCTCGGAGCGATCCTGATCCCGGAGACCCCGCCCGTGCCGTACGCGTCGCGGAGTTACGACCCGTTGTGGGCGGCCGCCCAGGCGCACGGAATGCCGGTGTTCATCCACGTCGCCACCGGCGGGGTGAAGACGAAGGAGAGCACCTCGGAGACGGCGCTGACCGTCCGGAGCATGATGACGGCCGTCAACATGGGCAAGGGCCAGCTGACCGACGACATGGTGTCGGGCCGGCTCCAGAACTCCGCGGCCGGGTTCTCCAGCCCGCAGCGCATCATCGCCGACCTCGTCGGCGGCGGCGTCTGCGAGCGGTTCCCCGCACTCCACTTCAACCTGATCGAGTTCAGCGCCGGCTGGCTGGTCTCCTACATGGGCTTCATGGACAAGTCCTTCCGGACGGGCATCGGCCAGGACCCGGACTGGTGGCTCGGTTTCTGGGACGACAGCCGCTCGCCGAAGGAACAGTCGGCCATGGGGCGGCTGTTCACCATCAACGGCAAGTGGCCCTACCCCCTCAAGCCCAGCGAGTACATCCAGCGCCAGATCCACGTCCAGTTCGCGGACGACCCGACCGCCGTCAAGGCCCGCCACATCACCGGTGTGTCGACGGTGGTGTGGGGCAACGACTACCCCCATGCCGAGGGGACCTTCCGCAGCAGCGCCGAGTGCGTCGCGGACAACTTCGACGACACCGTCTCGGACGAGGACCGCGCGGCCATCCTGGGCGGCACCCTCGCCGGCGTCGTGCACTTCGACACCAGCGAGAAGCTCGCCCCCGTCACCGAGGACGCCTGACCCGCGACCGGGCGGAGCGCCGGTCCCGAGCGCGACCGCTCCGGAACCGGCGCTCCGCCCGGCGTCAGGCCGGGTCCGGTACGCCGCCGACCAGGGCCAGGGCGGCCCGGGCGTAGGCGGCCCGGCGCCTGTGGCTCACCAGGAAACTCGGCGGTGCGAAGTAGCCGACGTCGTGGGGGAGCGAACCGGCGCGGCGCGCGAGGGCGTCCTTGGCGTCGGCGGTCGTCCCGCAGACGGCGATCCCGGTGACCATCTCGTCGGTGACCGCCCGCGCCATTTCGTCGGTCTCACCGGCCCGGAACGCCGCCCGGATCCGGGCGACGGGCTCCTCCCAGCCGTGGTGGGCGACGAACGGGTCGTACGTCCTGACGGTGAGATAGAAGGCGATCATCCGCCGGGCGTCGGCGACGGCGCGTTCGGGAGCGGCGTCGTCGACCGCCGTGATGATCCAGCCGTGTTCGAGCGGACGCGCGCCGGCCCGGTTCCCGTCGCTCGCGCCGCCCGCGACCGAAGGGCGTACGACCTCGTTCCACCAGGAGCCGGTGAACAGCCCGTGTCCGACGACACCGTCGGCGACCCGGCCGGCGGTGGCGGCCATGCGGGTGTTGAACGCGGCGAGCAGGACGGGGATGTCCAGCCGGCCGAGCACCGGAGCGCGGACGTCGGCGTCGAGCGCGTAGAACTCGCCGGAGTAGCGGACCCGGTCGCCGTTCTCCGCGTGCAGCCAGGCCCGTACGGCGCCCACGGTCTCGGCGATCCGGGCCACCGGACGTTCGGCGGGCACGCCCAGCCAGTCCCGGTTGATCCGGAACGCCGCGCTGCCCAGGCCGAGGAACAGCCGGCCCGGTGCCCGGGCGTGCAGCTGGCGCAGGGCGGTGGCGTGCGCGTAGGGGGAGCGGGCGAACGCGTAGGCGATGGCGGGGCCCGCCAGGGCGCGTTCCGTGTTCGCCACGACGTCGGCCACGGTGAGGTAGGCGTCGTGGTCGGCGAACTCCCCGGCGCAGAAGGCGCCGACGCCCGCCTGCTCCGCCTCCCGTCCGACGTCCCGGCCGGGCCAGGGCATGCCGAACCGCATGAGAGCCTCCCGTCGAATGCCCGAAGCCGGGCCGTGTGCTCCTTAAAAAGTACACTTATTTAGGAGAGGTTAGGGGAGTGTTCAGCGCAGTGTCCACTGCCCCCGGGGCACCGCGGAGCGGTCGACACCGGCCTTCCCGACCGGGTTCCCGATCTGGGTGTACGACAGGCCGGTGCGCAGCGCCTGGGTGCGGGTCGAGTCGAGCGACTCCCAGACCGCCCGCACGGTGCCCTGGACGGCGGCGGGCGGTTTGGCGGCGATGATGCGCGCGATCCGGTCGGCCCGGTCCCACAGCTCCTCGCGTGGCAGCACCTCGCTGACCAGGCCGATCTGCAGGGCGCGCGCGGCCGACACGCGCTCGTCCAGGCCGAGCAGGGCGATGCGCAGAGCCTCGCCGAGCGGGATGCGCCGGGCGAGGCCGATCGGTTCCAGGGCCGCGGTGAGGCCATAGCTGACATGGGGGTCGAAGAACGTGGCGTCCTGCGAACAGATCATGATGTCGGCCTCGTTGAGCCAGTAGAAGGCGCCGCCGGCGGCCATCCCGTGCACGGCGCACACCAGGGGTTTCCATACCTGGTTCAGCTTCGGCGAGAGGTACTCCCCGGGATCGGTCTGCGACCAGACGTTGGGGTGGCGGTCGATTCCCTCCTTCACGTCCATGCCGGTGCAGAACGCCCGGTCGCCGGCGCCGCGCAACACGACGACCCGTACGTCGTCGTCGGCCTTGACGGTGCGCCAGACGACGCCGAAATCCTCCAGCATCTCCTGGTTGAAGCCGTTCATGGCCTCGGGCCGGTTGAGGGTGATCGTGGCGACGTGGCCGGTCACCTCGAACAGCACGGTCCTGAGTTCCATCCGGCAGCTCCGTTCTCGACGCGATCGGGGAAAGTAGTATACTTTTCTCTGGTTACTCGGTGCCAGTGATCGGCACCACGAGAGCCGCGGAGGACACTGCGATGAGGCCACGCGTGGGGCAGATGCTCGCCAGTACGGTCGATCCGACGGCGGTGATCGTCGTGCGGTGCCCCGACGAAGAGCTGGAGATCACGTGCGGCGGGGCCGCCATGGTGGAGGGGGCCGGGCCGGGATCCCTCACCGGCGAGCCCGACCCCGAACTGATGGGCGGTTCGCTGCTCGGCAAGCGGTACGCCGACGAGGACCTCGGCGTCGAGCTCCTCTGCACGAAGCCCGGGCCGGGCACCCTGGCGCTGAACGGCGTCCCGCTGCCGGTGAAGAGCGCCAAGCCGCTCCCGGCCTCGGACTGAGGGGCGGGGGAGCCCCGTGAACATATCGATGCTGTCGGACATGGCCGCCGAGGGATTCGGCGACCGGGTCGTCATCGGGCGCACGGACGACGGGCTGACCGCCCGCCGGCTGCGCGAACTGGCGGCCGGCGGAGCACACCTGGTGCGCGCGGCCGACGCCGACGCGATCGTGTACCTCGCCGTGAACGGTCCGGCCCTCGCGGTCGCACTGTTCGCGGCCGCCCGCGCCGGAGTGCCCCTGGTGCCGGTCAACTACCGCCTGGGCGACGCCCAGCTCGACGCGCTGCTGGCCAACCACCCCCGCGCGCTGGGCATCGCCGATCCGGAGCACGGCGAGGCCCTGCGCCGTGCCGGGCTGACCGTGCACAGCCCGGCCGAGTGGCTCGCCCGGGCCGCGCGCCACCCCGGCCCCGGCCCCGCGGCCGACGATCCGCCGCCGCCCGCGTCGCCCGCCGTCCTCATCTACACGAGCGGGACGACCTCCGCGCCCAAGGGCGTGCTCCTGCGCCACCGCCACCTGGTGTCGTACGTGCTCGGCACGGTGGAGTTCGCCGCGGCCGAGCCCGGCGCGGCGGCCCTGGTGAGCGTCCCGCCGTACCACATCGCCGCCGTGTCCAACGTGCTGACCAACCTCTACGCGGGGCGCCGGACCCTGACCCTGGAGCAGTTCACGCCGGACGGCTGGCTCGGCCTGGTACGGGAGCAGCGGATCACCCACGCGATGGTGGTGCCGACGATGCTCGCCCGCCTCATGGACACCGGCGGCCTCGACCGGTCGGTGCCCTCGCTGCGCGCGCTCGCCTACGGCGGAGCCCGGATGCCGGTGCGGGTCGTCGAGACCGCGCTGCGCGTCTGGCCGCACGTGGACTTCGTGAACGCCTACGGGCTCACGGAGACCTCGTCCACGATCACGGTCCTGGGGCCGCAGGAGCACCGGACGGCCGCGGCGAGCGACGATCCGGCGGTGCGGGCCCGGCTCGGTTCGGCCGGACTGCCGGTGCCGGGTGTCGAACTGGAGGTCCGTGACGCGTCCGGCGCGGTCGCGGCCCCCGGCGGGACCGGGCAGATCTGGGTGCGCGGCGAGCAGGTGTCGGGCGAGTACGCGGGCCAGGGCTCAACGGTCGACGAGCGGGGCTTCTTCCACACCCGCGACCGGGGCCGCATCGACCGGGACGGCTATCTCCACATCGAGGGCAGGGCCGACGACACGATCATCCGCGGTGCCGAGAACATCGCGCCCGCCGAGATCGAGGACATCCTGCTGGGCCACCCGGACGTGCTCGACGCGGTCGTCGTCGGCGTCCCGGACGAGGAGTGGGGCCAGCGGATCGAGGCGGTGGTCGTCCTGCGCGACGGTGTGGCGATCGACCCGGACGCCCTGCGCGCGCAGGTGCGCGGCACGCTGCGCGGCTCGAAGACACCGGACCGCATCACCCGCTGGCCCGAATTGCCCCGCACCCCGACCGGCAAGCTCGTACGCCGCGACATCGTCGAGGCGCTGACCGCCGGGAGCCGTCAAGCCGTGGACCGGCGGGGACCGACAGGGACGAGGACATGAGCGTCGTCGCGGACAGTGCCGACCGGACAGCGGAGCTGACGCGACGGACAGCCGTCGCGGTCCGCGGCTGGGTTCCCGGGGCCACGGTGGAGTCGGTCGAGCCGCTCACCGGCGGCACGTCCAGCCTCACCTACGTGGCCGTGCTGTCGGGTGTCCCCGCCGGACACGAGCGCGTCGTCCTCAAAGTGGCCCCGCCCGGCCTGCCGCCGGTCCGCAACCGGGACGTACTGCGCCAGGCGCGGCTGATGCAGCTGCTGGCGGGTGTGGTGGGGGTGCGGGTGCCGAAGGTGCTGTTCTCCGACAGGGGTGCGCCGACGGCTCGCCAGCCCTTCGTGGCGATGGAGCTCGTGCCCGGGCAGTGCGTGGAACCGGTGCTCGTGCCACGGGGAACCGTTCCCGCGGCTCAGGTACGGGCCCGCGCCCTCGACGCGGCCCGGATGCTCGCGCACCTGCACCGGGTGGACCCCAAGCGGACCGCCCTCGCCGTGGAACCCGTCGTCACCCTCGGCGCCGAGATCGACCGCTGGACCCGGGCGTTCACGACCGTGCCCGAGGACCTGCGCACCGGGTACGAGGCCGTCGGGGAACGGCTGCGCGCCACGATGCCCGCCGCGATGATGCCGGTGTTCACGCACGGCGACTACCGGCTCGGCAACACGCTCTGCGACGCGGACTCGGTCAACGCCGTCATCGACTGGGAGATCTGGGCGCTCGGCGATCCCCGGGTCGACATCACCTGGCTGACCTTCTTCACCGACGAGGCCCGCCACCCGGCGTCCCCGTCGGGGGAGCCGACCGGGATGCCGGGGAAGGCGGAGCTGATCGACGCCTACCAGGAGACGCGGGGCGAGGCGTTGCCGGACCTGTCCTGGTTCGAGGCGCTGACCAAGTACAAGGAGTCCGCCGCGACCGCCCTGCTGATCAAGCGCGGCCGGAAGGCGGGGCGGCTGACCGACATGCACCGGCGCATGCTGCCCGCGCTCCCGGTGCTCCTGGCCGAGGCGACGCAGCTGCTCGGCCGAGCGGCCTGAGCCACCTGGGGATGCCGCGCCCCGCAGGGGCGCGGGGCTCTGACGTGTGCGGCTCCGCCGCGCGGCCGCGACCAGCCCCCACCGGCTCGCGGCCGAAGAACCAACCGGCCCGCGGCCAAGAAACCAACCGGCCCGCGGCCAAGAAACCAACCGCTCGCAGCCCAACGAACCAACCGGCTCGCGGCCAAGAAGCCAACCGCTCGCAGCCCGACGAACCAACCGGCTCGCGGCCGAAGAACCAACCGGCCCGCGGCCAAGAAATTAACCGGCCCGTGGCAAGACGAACCGCAGAGCCGGCGGAGCCTCAGTACAGGCCGCCGTCCACCCGGATCAGTGAGCCCGTGGTGTAGCTGGAGGCGTCGCTCGCCAGGTACAGCGCCGTGCCGATGATCTCCTCCGGCCGGCCGGGCCGGCCGATCGCGCTGCGCGTGCTCCGGCGCTTCTCCTCGGGCCAGGCCTGGGAGATGTCGGTCAGGAACGGGCCGGCCGAGATGGTGTTGACGCGCACCTTCGGGCCGTACTCCAGGGCGAAGACGGTGGTCAGCGCGTTGAGCGCGGCCTTGGCGCCGGCGTAGGGGCCGAACCGCGGCTGGGGGAACAGCGCTCCCGAGGAGGAGACGTTGATGATCGAGCCGCCGCCGCCCTCGGACATCCGCCGCCCGACCAGCGAGGCGAGCCGGAACGGGCCCTTGAAGTTGACCCCGACGACCTTGTCGAACAGCTCCTCGCCGGTCTCCTGCGAAGAGGGCGCCAGCGGTGACATGCCGGCGTTGTTCACGAGGACGTCGACCTTCCCGAACTCCTCGTACGCGGTGTCGGCCAGCCGGCCGAGGTCGTCCCAGTGGCCCACGTGCGCGGCGACCGGCAGCGCGCGCCGGCCGAGGCCGCGGACCTCCGCCGCGACCGTCTCGCACGCGTCCAGCTTGCGGCTGGCGATCACCACGTCGGCGCCCGCGACGGCGAAGGCCCGCACCATCTCCCGCCCCAGGCCCCGGCTGCCGCCGGTGACGAGCGCGACCTTGCCGGACAGGTCGAACAGGCCGGCCGGGCCGGGGGAGTCCGCGTCGTTCATTCGTCCACCCGGCCGCTGAGAGCGTCGTCGCCGATGATGTGCGCGTACCGCTTGCGGGCGGCCTCCCGCTTCGGCGGGATGTGCTCGCTGGGGAACAGCCCCTCGGCCGGCCGGTGGTTCTTCAGCAGCTGCTTGGCGATGGTGGTGCGGTGCACCTCGGTCGGGCCGTCGGCGAGGGCGAGGTTCGGCGCGGCCATCCACCACTTCGCGAGCGGGAGTTCGTCGGTGGTGCCGAGCGACCCGTGCAGGTGCACCGCCCGCTGGACGATGTCGTGCAGCACCTTGGCCGTCTGGACCTTGCACATGGCGATCTGGGTGCGTGCGGCGCCGTGCGGCCGGGTGTCGATGAGCCAGGCGGTGTGCAGGACGAGCAGCCGGAACTGCTGGAGCTCCACCCAGGAGTCCGCGATGAACTGCTGCACCGCCTGTTTCTCGGCGAGCAGGGTTCCCTGGGTGCGGCGGGACAGCGCCCGCTCGCACATCATGTCGAAGGCGCGGGTGCACTTGCCCACCGTGCGCATCGCGTGGTGCACGCGGCCGCCGCCGAGGCGGGCCTGGGCCACCTTGAAGCCCTCGCCGGGACCGCCGAGCATGGCGTCGAGCGGGACGCGGACCCGGTGGTAGCGGAGGTAGGCGTGGATGCCCTCGTCGAGGGAGCCGCGCTCGTCCATCGTGCCGACGTTGCGTTTGATCTCGATGCCCGGCGTCTCGGCCGGCACGATGAACATCGACATGCGGGCGTGCGGCGGCGCGTCCGGGTCGGTGACGGCCATGACGATGAGGAAGGCCGCGTAACGGGCGTTGGAGGAGAACCACTTCTCCCCGTCGATCACCCACTCCTCGCCGTCCCGCCGGGCGCGGCAGACGAACTCCTTGGGGTCGGCTCCGGCCTGCGGTTCGGTCATCGAGAAAGTGGAGACGATCTCGCCGTCGAGCAGCGGCCGCAGATAGCGGGCCTTCTGCTCCTCGGTGCCGAACATGGCGAGGATCTCGGCGTTGCCGGTGTCCGGTGCGGCGGTGCCGAACACCGTCGGGGCCCAGTAGGAGCGGCCGAGGATCTCGTTGAGGAGGGCGAGTTTCACCTGGCCGTAGCCGGGGCCGTCCAGTTCGGGGCCGAGGTGACAGGCCCACAGGCCCTGCTCCCGGACCTGCTGCTGCAGCGGCCTCAGGATCGCGCGGGCTTTCTCGTTGCGGGTGTCGTACGGGTCGCCGCCGTGCGGGAACAGCAGGTCCAGCGGCTCGACCTCCTCACGTACGAAGGCCGCGGCCCAGTCCAGCCCGGCCTGGAACTCAGGGTCGATCGTGAAATCCAGCATGGCGAAAACAGTATACTTTTTAGCTCCTCCCGGTCCATACTCTGGGGCAGAGTTGGCGCATTGGGTATGCGCAATAGCGATGAGCCGCAGAGGAGTTGGTCCGATGCAGAGGCCGATGGAGGGCGTGCGGGTGCTCGAGGTCGCCCAGTTCACCTTCGTCCCGGCGGCGGGTGCCGTGCTCGCGGACTGGGGCGCCGACGTGATCAAGATCGAGCACGCCGAACGCGGCGACGCACAGCGCGGACTGGTCCGGGTGCTCGGCTACGAGGCCGCGAGCGAGGGGTCGTCGTTCTTCCCGATCATGGAGGGGCCCAACCGCGGGAAACGCAGCGTCGGCCTCGCCCTGGAGAAGCCGTCCGCGCGCCGCGTGCTGGAGGAGCTGATCCGGACCAGCGACGTGTTCCTCACGAACTTCCTGCCGGCGGCACGGGCGAAGCTGCGGATCGACGTGGAGGACGTGCGGGCGGTCAACCCCGACATCGTCTACGTCCGCGGCAGCGGCTTCGGCGCCCGTGGGGACGAGGCCGGCAAGGGCGGCTACGACAGCACCGCCTTCTGGGCACGCGGCGGCAGCGCCGCCGGCGTCACCCCGCCCGGCGCGGACCGGATGACGCGGATGCCCGCGGGCGCCTACGGCGACTCGATGGGCGGCATGGCGCTCGCCGGAGGCATCGCCGCCGCTCTCTACTCCCGTGCCACGACCGGTGAACCGTCCGTGGTGGACGTGTCGTTGGTCGGCGTCGGCGCCTGGGCGACGCAGTTCACGGTCAACCTCGCGCTGATGACCGGCGGCCCGCTCCCGGTGAACACCCCGCCCCGGCACGGCTCGGCCACCAATCCGCTCATCGGGGCCTACCGCACCGCGGACGGCCGCTGGATCGAGCTGTCGATGCTGCAACCCGGCCGGTACTGGGCGGAGTTCTGCAAGCTGGCCGGACGCGAGGAACTGAGCGGCGACGAACGCTTCGACAGCACCGAGAAGCTGATGGCCAACGCGGCCGCGGCCGCCGGGATCGTCGCCGGCCTCGTCGCGGCCCGCCCCTTCGCGGAGTGGGTCGAGATCCTCTCCCGGGGGGAGGGCCAGTGGGCGGCCGTGCAGAACGCCTGGGAGGTCGGCCAGGATCCCGCCCTGCGCGCCAACGGCCTGATCGCCCCCGTCGTGGACGCCGACGGGGTCGACCGTGAACTCGTCGCGAGCCCGGTCCAGTTCGACGAGACGCCGGCCGGTCTCACCCGGGCGCCCCAGTTCGCGGAGCACACCGACGAGGTCCTGCGCTCGCTCGGCCTCACCGAGGACGAGCTGATCGCGCTCAAGATCGACGGTGCGGCGACGTGACGGACGGACCCGAGGTACGACGGAAGGAGCCGTGATGCGTACGACGCCCGAACCGGACGGAACCCACGACGGTCTGCCCGCCTATCACTTCGACAACCGGCTCGGCGGCCCGGTCCTCAGTCACCAGGAGCGCTGGGACGAGATGGCCGGCGCCCACCGTGGGTTCCGCAGCACCGTCGCCCGCGGCTACTGGGTCGTCACGGACGGCCCGCAGGTGCAGCAGGCGCTCCAGGACTGGCGGACCTTCTCCAACAGGTCGGTGACCGCGCTCGAGGCGGACCCGAAGTTCCTGTGGATCCCCGAGATGCTGGACCCGCCCGTGCACAACGTGTGGCGCCGCCTGCTCGGCCGCTACTTCTCCCCGAGTACCGTCGCCGCCCGGGAACCGGAGGTCCGCCGGGTCGCGGCGGAGATGATCGAGGCCCTGGAGGGCCGCGACGGCGCCGACGTGCTCGACGCGTTCGCACGCCGCTTCCCCACCGTGATCTTCATGCGTCTGATGGGCCTGCCGGAGGAGGATCTGCCCGTCTTCCTCGCGTGGACCCACGCGCTGCTGCACCTGTCCCACGCCGAGGACCCGGACGGCGCACGGCAACTGGCCGCCATGCGGGAGGTGTCCGCGTACTTCGAGGAACAGATCGCCCTGCGCCGTAGGACGCCGCGCGACGACCTGCTGTCCCACGCCATGACCTGGACGATCGACGGCGAGCCGATCGGCGACCGGGACATGCACGCCTTCTGCGTCCTGATGTTCCAGGCGGGCTTCGACACGGTCCCGATCTCCATCGGCTGGGCGCTGTACCACTTCGCCACGCACCCGGAGCAGCGGGCCGAGATCCTCGCCGACCCCTCGCTCGTCCCCACCGCGGTGGAGGAGATCCTCCGCGTCTACTCGTTCGTCGTCCCGGCACGCAAGGCGACGCGGGACGTCGAGATCGGCGGCTGTCCGGTCAAGGCCGGCGAGATGGTGATGCTCCCGCTGGCGGTCACCAACCGCGATCCCGGGCGGTACGACCACCCGCTGGAGGTGGACCTGCACCGCAGGGCCACCAACCACATCGCGTTCGGCTCGGGCCCGCACCGCTGCCTGGGCTCGCATCTCGCCCGCCTCGAACTCAACGTGGCGGTGGAGGAATGGCACCGGCGCATCCCCGACTACCGGGTCGCACCGGGCCAGGAGCTCTGGCAGCACGGCAACATGTACGGCATCACGTCGCTGCGGCTGCAGTGGTGAGGGGCCGGCCATGACGCATCCCCTCCGCGCGGCGGATCTCTACCACACCGGCATCGTCGTTTCGGACATCGACGCCTGGAAGGCCCGGATGGGCGAGGTCGCCGGCCACCGGTGGACCCGGACCATGTCCGCCGAGCTGCCGGTCCGGCTCGCGGACGGCGACCGGGTGCTGAACCTCCGCTACGCGTACTCGCTGGACGCCCCGCACCTCGAACTCGTGCAGGAGATCCCCGGGACGCCGTGGACCGCGTCCGAGCACACCGCGACGCACCACCTGGGCTACTTCTGCGACGACCTCGCGACGACGTCGCACCGGCTGGCGGAGTCCGGCTTCGCCCTGGAGGCCTGCGCGGTGACCGACGGGACACCGTCGGTCTTCGCCTACCACCTGGCCCCCTCCGGGCTCCGGATCGAGATCGTGGACCGTGCCCGGATGCCCGACTTCTCCGCCTACCTGCGGTCGAAGACGCCCGAGTGACTGCCGAGGACGCGAAAGACGTGGCACCGACCCTCACCTCCACCCCCGGCTCCACCTCCACCCCCGTCTCCACCTTCACCGACGAGCACGAAGAGCTCCGCTCCACCCTGCGCCGCTTCCTCGCGGACAAGGCGCCGAGCGAGGCGGTACGCCGGGCGATGGAGTCCGAGCAGGGCCACGACCCGGCGCTCTGGCGACAGATGGCCGGCCAACTCGGCCTGCACGCCATCGCGTTGCCTCAGGAGCACGGCGGCTTCGGCGGCGGTCCCGTCGAGTTGGGGATCGTCCTGGAGGAACTCGGCCGGGTCCTGCTGCCCTCGCCGTACTTCGCCACCGTGGCCCTGGCCGGACAGGCCCTCGCCGCGTCCGGCGACGACACGGCGAAGGCGCGCTGGCTGCCCGCGATCGCCGACGGTTCGCTGACCGGCACGCTGGCGCTGGCCGAGGAGAGCGGATCGTGGAACCTCGCGGACGTGACTGCCGAGGCCGTGCACGGCGACGGCGCCTGGCGGGTCCTCGGCACGAAGATGTTCGTCGTGGACGGCCACAGCGCCGACCTGGTCCTCGTCGTGGCCCGCGCCGGCACGGGCCCCGCGCTGTTCGCCGTCGACGGGGCCGCGCCCGGGGTGACCCGTACCCGCCTGGAGACGCTCGACCCGACCCGACGGCTCGCGCGGATCGACCTCGACGGCGCCCCGGCGCTGCGGGTCGGACCGCCGGGCGACGCCACCGGGTATCTGCGCCGGGTGCTCGACCTCGCGGCCGTGGCACTGGCCGCCGAGCAGGTCGGCGGGGCGCGGGCGTGTCTGGAGGCGGCGGTCGAGTACGCCGGGACGCGGGTGCAGTTCGGCCGCCCCATCGGGTCGTTCCAGGCCGTCAAGCACAAGTGCGCCGACATGCTGCTGAAGGTCGAGGCCGCGCGGTCGGCTGCGTACCACGCGATGTCCATGGCGGCCGTGGCGACGGGGGCGGCCGTGGCGACCGGGGCACCGGGCGGACCGCCGGCGCCCGCGACGGCCGGGAGCACGGACGGACTGCCCGTCTGCGCCGCGCTCGCCGCCGCGTACTGCGCCGACGCCTTCACCCACGTGGCCAAGGAGAACATCCAGATCCACGGCGGCATCGGCTACACGTGGGAGCACGACGCGCACCTCCAGCTGAGGCGCGCGAAGTCGTCCGAGCAGCTCTTCGGAAGCCCGGCGACGCACCGCGCTCGGCTGGCCGACCTGGTCGGGATCTCCGTGGCCACGGCGACGAAAGGCTGATCACGTGGGAATTCGCGACCGCCTGTCCCGGCTGCTGGCCGAGGCCGCCGCCGACGCCGAGGCGATCGAGTACGACGGGCAGTGGTGGACCTGGGGGCAGGTCCAGCGGACCGCGCGGCAGCTCGTCGGGGAACTCGACGCGGTGGGCGCGCAGAACGGCGCCCGCGTCGGCGTCGTCCTGGAGAACCGGCCCGAGCACGTCGCCGTGGTCGCCGCGGTGATCGCCTCCGGGCGCTGCCTGGTGATGCTGAGCCCGCTCCAGCCCGCCGCCCGGCTCGCCGCCGACATCGCCCGCTGTGAGCTGCCCGTGGTCGTCTCCGGCGCCGAACCCCTCGCCCGCGAGGGCGTCCTTGCGGCGGTGACCGCCCGGGGCGCGGCCCTGGAGCTGGGCACGGACGGCACCCCGCGGCCGGCGGGCGGCACGGCGCCCGCCGGGGCGCCCGCCCACCCCGGTGTCGCCGTGGAGATGCTCACCTCCGGCACCACCGGGCCCCCCAAACGCGTCCCGCTGCGCATCGGCCAGCTCGACCAGGCGCTGGTCTCCGGCGGGCAGACCCCGAAGCCCGAGAGGCTGCTGTCGCGGTCGGCGTCGCTCGTGGCCACCCCGCTCGTGCACATCGGCGGGCTGTGGCGGGCGCTCGCCGCTCTCGCGACCGGGCGCCGCATGCTGCTGCTGCCCAGGTTCGCCGTCGAACCATGGGTGAGCGCCGTGGAACGGCACGAGCTGAGGGCGGCGAGCCTGGTGCCGGCCGCCCTGCGCGCGGTACTCGACGCGCAGGTGCCGAAGGAACGGCTGGCGAGCCTCCAGGTCGTCACCTCGGGGACGGCACCCTGCCCGGCCGAACTCGCCGACGCCTTCTTCCGCGCCTACGGCATCCCCGTCCTGATGACCTACGGGGCGACCGAGTTCGCCGGAGCGGTGGCCGGCTGGACGCTGCCGCTGCACCAGCGGTGGTGGCGGCGCAAGGCGGGCAGCGCCGGGCGCGCCCTGGCCGGGGTCGAGCTGCGGGTGACCGGCGAGGACGGAGCCGAACTCCCGGTCGGCGGGACGGGACGCCTGGAGGTCAGGACCGAGCAGAGCACCCGGGGCGGCCGGACGTGGGTGCGCACCAGCGATCTCGCCCGGATCGACGCGGACCGGTTCGTCTGGATCGAGGGACGCGCGGACGACGCCATCATCCGCGGCGGCTTCAAGGTGCAGCCCGAGACGGTCCGACGCGTACTGGAGTCGCATCCGGCCGTACGGGAGGCGGCCGTGGCGGGACTGCCGGACCCGCGACTGGGCGAGGTGCCGGTCGCGGCCGTCGAGGTCGAGCCGGACCGGCCCGCCCCGGACGCCGCCGAACTCGTCGCCCACTGCCGCGACCGGCTCACCCCGTACGAGGTGCCGGCCCACATAGTCGTCCTCGACGCACTGCCCCGCACCCCGTCGAGCAAGGTCAGCCGGGTGGAGCTGCTGGAGCTCGTGCGCGGTCGGCTGGCCCGGCACAGCCGCCTCCAGGAGGACCGGAAATGACCACCACCGAGCAGTTCGGCGTACTGACCGACGAGGCGGTCCAGCGCTCCCGCCGCCGCCTCGGCGTTCCCCAGCCCCAGCGCAACCCCCCGCACAACTACGAGGTGACCCGGGACGGCGTACGGCACTTCGCGTACGGCTACGGCGACGACAACCCCCTCTACGGAGACCCGGAGTACGCGGCCACGACCCGCTGGGGCTCGCTCGTCGCACCGCCCGCCTTCCTGTACACGATGGGGGAGGACGCCGCCCCGGCGCCGGACGCCGAGACCCGGGCGCTGCTCAAGGGCGACCCGTTCGCCGGACTCGGTTCCTACCAGGCGGTGATGGAGTTCGAGTGGTGGCGTCCCCTCCGGCTCGGCGACCGGTGCAGGGTGCTGCAGACCCAGGTGGGCGTGCATCTCAAGCCCAGCAGCTTCGGCGGGCGCACCGCACATGTGGTCCGCGACTACCTCTACGCCAACGGGCACGGCGAGATGCACGCCCTGCGGCGGGGCACCTGGATCAACGCCGAACGGCACACCTCGAGGACGAGGGCCAAGGAGCGACTCGTCCAGGAGCCCTACACCCCCGCACAACTCGCCGGGATCGACGCGGCGTACGCGGCCGAGAGCCGGCGCGGCGCCCGTCCCCGCCACTGGGAGGACGTCGAGATCGGCGAGGAGCTCCAGCCCCGGGTGAAGGGGCCGCTGACCACCACCGACGTGGTCGTGTGGCATCTGGGCTGGGGCATGCAGCTCACCCCGCCCGGGGCGTTCGGGATCGCCGCGAAGGTCCGGCGCAAGGCGCCCGGCCTCTATCCGCCGAACCCGCTGAACGTCCCCGACACCGTGCAGCGGCTGCACTGGGAGCCGGAGCGGGCGCGGGAGCTGGGCCTGCCGGGCTCCTACGACTACGGCGGCATGCGCGAGACCTGGCTGTGCCATCTGCTCACCGACTGGATCGGCGACGACGGCTGGCTGTGGAGACTGCGCTGCGAGCACCGCAGGTTCAACTACCTGGGCGACACCACCTGGGTGCGGGGCACCGTCGTCGACAAACGGCAGGCGGCCGGGCGGGCCGAGGTGCACATCGAGGTGCGCTGCGAGAACCAGCGGGGCGAGATCACCACCCCCGGTACGGCCGTCGTCCTGCTGCCGACCCGCGACCGTGCCGTCGAACTGCCGGCGCCGCCCGCCGACGACCTGGACGGCATGGTCGCCCATGAACTGGCCCGATTCGCCGTCACCGGCGATCCGTTGCACGATTCGAGGAGGTAGGCGTGTCGGACGAGGTGCTGGTGGAGCGCCGTGGCGCGGTCCAGGTCATCACGATCAACCGCCCGGCGGTGAAGAACGCGCTGGACGCCGGGGTGGCCGCAGGAGTCGCGGCCGCGGTGGACGAGCTCGACGAGTCGGACGAGCTGCGGGCCGGCGTGCTCACGGGGGCGGGCGGCACGTTCTCGGCCGGGATGGACCTCAAGGCGTGGCTGCGGGGCGAGACGCCCGCGATCGAGGGGCGCGGCCTGTGCGGGATCAGCATGACGCCGCCGCGCAAGCCGCTGATCGCCGCGGTGGAGGGCTGGGCCCTGGCCGGCGGCTTCGAACTGCTGCTGGCCTGCGACCTGGTGGTCGCCTCGCGCACCGCCCGGCTCGGGGTGCCGGAGGTGACCCGGTCGCTGGTCGCGCGGGCGGGTGCCGCGCTCCATCTGCCCCGCCGGATCCCGTACGCGATCGCCCTGGAACTGCTGCTCACGGGTGCACCGATCGACGCCGAACGAGCCGCCGCGCACGGCCTGGTCAACCGGCTCACCGACGAGGGCGGCGCACTCGACGGCGCTCTCGAACTCGCCGCGGCCGTCGCCGCGAACGGTCCGCTGGCGGTCGCGGCGACCAAACAGATCGCCCGCTCCACCGCCGACTGGACGCTGGACGAGGCCTGGGACAGGCAGTTCGACCTCGCCGAGCCGGTGTTCCGGTCGCAGGACGCCCGTGAAGGGGCGGCGGCGTTCGCCGAGAAGCGGGCGCCGGTCTGGAAGGGACGCTGACCATGACGGCAGGACCGCTCGCCGGCTGCCGGGTCGTCGAACTCGGCGCCATCGGACCGGCCCCGTTCGCCGGCATGCTCCTCGCCGACCTCGGGGCGGAGGTCGTCCGGGTGGACCGGCCCCCGCGGGCGGACGAACCGGACGGGGGCGGGCCGGCTGACGTGCTGGGCCGGGGCAAACGGTCGGTCGTGCTCGACCTGAAGGACCCGGCCGCGACCGCCGCGCTGCTGCGCCTCGTCGAGCGGGCCGACGCGCTGATCGAGGGGTTCCGGCCCGGCGTCACCGAACGCCTGGGCATCGGACCGCACGACTGCCTGGCCCGCAACCGCCGCCTGGTCTACGGCCGGATGACCGGCTGGGGGCAGGAAGGACCGCTCGCCGCGTCGGCCGGACACGACATCACCTACATCGCGCTGACCGGCGCGCTCGGCGCCATCGGGGAGGCGGGCGGCCCGCCGCGGATCCCGCTGAACCTCGTCGGCGACTTCGGGGGCGGCGGCTGCTACCTCGTGATCGGCGTACTCGCCGCCCTGCACGCCGCCGCCCGCACCGGTCGCGGCCAGGTCGTCGACGCGGCCGTCGTCGACGGCACCGCACACCTCCTCGCCAGCACCTTCGGCAAGCTCGGGCGCGACGAGTGGAGCGACGAACGGGGCGTCAACCGGTTCGACGGCGGCTGGCCCTTCTACGCCGTGTACGCGACGAAGGACGGCCGCCACATCGCCGTCGGGGCACTGGAGCGCAAGTTCTACCGAAGCCTGGTCGAACTGCTCGACCTGGGAGTGGACCCGGACCGGCAGCACGAGCGGTCGACCTGGCCGCGGCTGCGCCGGCTGCTGACGCGACGCTTCGCGGAGCGCACCCGGGACGAGTGGGCGGAGCTGTTCGAGGGCACCGACGCCTGCGTGGCACCCGTCCTGAGCCTCACCGAGGCGGCCGCCCATCCTCATCTCGCCGCGCGGGGCAGCCTCTTCGCCCGCGACGGAGTGGTCCAGCCCGCCGCCGCGCCCCGGTTCTCGGCGACCCCGTCGAGCGCGGGCCGCGCGGCACCGGCCCTCGGCGCCGACACCGCGGCCGTGTTCCTGGACTGGGGAGTCGACCCCGCCGTGCGGTTCTCCGACTGACCTGAAGGAGCTCTCATGCGAGACGCCGTCATCGTCGACGCCGTGCGCACCCCGATCGGCAAGCGCAACGGCTCGCTCGCCCCGGTGCACGCGGCGGATCTGTCGGCCCGGGTGCTGAACGCCCTCGTCGAGCGCACCGGTGTGGACCCCGGCACGGTGGACGACGTGGTCTGGGGCTGTGTGACCCAGATCGGCGACCAGTCCAGCAACGTCGGCCGGTCCGCGGTGCTCGCCGCCGGCTGGCCCGAACACGTCCCGGCCGTCACGGTCAACCGGGCCTGCGGCTCCGGCCAGCAGGCGGTCGACCAGGCCGCCCACGCCGTCATGTCCGGCCAGTACGACCTCGTGGTCGCGGGCGGTGTGGAGACGATGAGCCGGGTGCCGCTCGGCTCGCACCGCACCACGGGACAGCCGTACGGGCCCGGCGTCCTCGCCCGCTACGACGGTGTCGAGTTCAACCAGGGCATCGGCGCCGAACTGATCGCCGAGCGCTGGGGGCTGACCCGCACCCGGCTCGACGAGTTCGCCGCCGGGTCGCACGCGAAGGCCGCCGCCGCGATCGACGCGGGCGTCTTCGACGACCACATCGTGCCGGTCGACGTCGACGGCGTGAAGTTCGCCGTGGACGAGGGGCTGCGGCGGGGGACGTCGGTCGAGACGCTGGCGAGGCTCGAGCCGGCGTTCAAGGAGGACGGCGTGATCCACGCCGGGAACGCCTCCCAGATCTCCGACGGCGCGGCCGCCCTGCTCGTCACCACCGCGGAACGGGCCCGCGAACTCGGACTCGTCCCGATCGCCCGCTACCACAGCGGAGCGGTCAGCGGCGCGGACCCGATCACGATGCTGCTCGGCCCGATCCCCGCCACCGAGAAGGTGCTGCGCCGCTCCGGGCTGACCCTCGCCGACATCGGCGTGTACGAGGTCAACGAGGCGTTCGCACCGGTGCCGTTGGCCTGGCTGGCCGAGACCGGCGCCGACCCCGGGCGGCTCAACCCGCTGGGCGGGGCGATCGGGGTCGGCCACCCGCTCGGCGGCTCCGGTGCCATCCTGATGACCCGGCTGCTGGCCCGGATGCGGCACGAGGACCTGCGCTACGGGCTCCAGACCATGTGCGAGGGCGGCGGCACCGCCAACGCCACGGTCATCGAGCTGCTGCGATGACCGCCGTCGAACGACCGCTGCCCCAACCCACCTTCGCCAGCGCCGGGTTCTGGCGTTCGGGAGCCGACGGAGTGCTGCGCGTCTCCCACTGCGGGGCCTGCGCACGGTACTTCCATCCGCCGCTGCCGGTCTGCCCGTCCTGTCGCGGCCGTGACGTGGGCCTCGCCCCGGTCTCGGGCCGGGCCGTGGTGGTGGGGTTCAGCGTCAACCACCAGACCTGGCTGCCGGAGTTCCCGCCGCCGTACGTCGTCGCCGTGGTCGCCCTCGCCGAGGACGACCGGGCGCGTCTGACCACCGGCCTCGTGGGCTGCGATCAGGACGAGGTACGCGTCGGGATGCGGGTCCGGGTGCGCTTCGAGCGGCTGGAGGAGGACGTGTACGCCCCCCTGTTCGAGCCGGACCCGGAGACCGAGGCCGCCGAGGGCCCCGGTCCGCTGCCCGAGCCACGCGACGTCCGCGCCTCCGTGCGCCCGATGGCCTCACCCCGGAAGTACGAGGACCGGGTGGCGCTGACCGGCGTGGGGCAGTCACGCGTGGGCCGGCGCCTCATGGTCGACCCGCTGTCCCTGACGGTCGACGCGTGCCTGGCCGCGGTCGCCGACGCGGGCCTGGACCCCGAGGAGATCGACGGGCTCTCCACCTACCCGGGACCGAGCCCCGACGGCATGAGCGAAGGCGGCGTCACCGCGCTGGCCGAAGCCCTGCAACTGCGCCCCACCTGGGTCAACGGCGCCAAAGAGGTGCCGGGCCAGATCGGCTCGATCACCGCCGGCATGCTGGCGGTCGCCGCCGGGCTGTGCCGGCACGTGCTCTGCTTCCGCACGGTGTGGGAGTCCTCGCACGGCGCGCTGCTGCGCTCGGGGCAGTGGCGTGCCGGCGGCGGCCGCGCCACGGGCATGTTCGAGTTCCGGGCGCCCTTCGGGGCCATGTCCGCGGCCCAGTGGATCGGGTGCAACGCCTCGCACTACATGCACCGTTACGGCGTCGGCCGCGAGGCCCTCGGCGCCATCGCCGTCACCGCGCGGGCGAACGCGACCCGCAATCCGGAGGCCCTGCACCGCGACCCGATGACGCTCGACGACTACTACGGCGCCCGCATGATCACGACCCCGTTCGGCCTCTACGACTGCGACGTCCCCTGTGACGGCGCGGTGGCCGTCGTCGTGTCGGCGATCGAGACGGCGTACGACCGCCCCCGGCCGCCCGTCCTGGTCGAGTCGGTCGGCACGGCCGTGCTGGAGCGGCTCAGCTGGGACCAGGACACCCTGACCCATCTGCCGCAGTCGGGCGGCCCCTCCGCACACCTGTGGACCCGCACCGGCCTCACCCCCGCCGACGTCGACGTGGCCCTGCTCTACGACGGGTTCACCTTCAACGCCCTGTCCTGGATCGAGGGCCTCGGCTTCTGCGGGCCGGGCGAGGCGACGGACTTCATCGCCGGTGGCAAGACCATCGCCCCTGACGGCGGCCTCCCGCTCAACCCGCACGGCGGCCAGCTCTCGGCGGGCCGGCTGCACGGCTACGGCTTCGTCCGCGAGGCCATGCTGCAACTGCGCGGCGAAGCGCGCGGACGCCAGGTCGAGGGTGCCCGGGTGGCGGTGGTCACGGCGGGCGGGGGAGTGCCGTCGGGGGCGATGCTGCTGAGAAGGGCGGAGTAGGCGCCGGGGCTCACTCCTCTCGCGGGGCGCCGGATCACCAGGTCTCGCGGGGCGCCGGTCACCAGGTGACGGGCAGTTCGTAGATGCCGTACGCCTGCGAGTCCTCCTTGAACCTCAGCTCCGAGACGTCGACCGCGAGCCGCAGGGACGGCATCCGGCGGAACAGGGTGCTGAACACCACGTGCAGTTCGATGCGGGCCAACTGCTGTCCGACGCACTGGTGGGGACCCCGGCCGAACGCGTGGTGATGCGAGGCGGTGCGGGTGAGGTCCGGTCTCGCCGGCTCGGGGAACGCCCGCGGATCCCAGTCGGCCGCAGGCAGCGAGCGATGACGCCCTCGCCCGCCCGGAGGGTCTCGCCTTCGATCTCGATGTCGGTGCGTTCAATCCGCGGGGCGAGGTTCCCGCGGCAGCCCCAGCCCCCGTTCGGCGACCTGGTTGCGCAGCACCTCGTTCGCGCCGCCCGCGATCGTGTACGCACGCGAGTACAGGTGCGCGTCCTGCCACCAGCCGTCCGCCACCGCCTCCGGGTCGTCCTCGGTGAGCAGCCCGTCCGTGCCCTGCAGACGCAGCCCGAAGTCGGCCAGGTCGTGATGGAGCTCGCTGAAGAAGATCTTGCCCAGCAGGGCGTCCTCGGGCCGCTCCGTGCCGTGCGCCACCCTCGACTGCGCGAGGCCGGTCAGCGCGGCGTTCACCCGCACCCTCGCGGCGAGCTCCCCGATCGCCTGCCGGGTGGCGGAGTCGTCGAACGGGGGCCGGCCGCCGACCCGGGTCTCCTGTGCCAGCCGCACCAAATCGTCCAGCACGGCGGAGAGCTCGGCGCCGCGCGCGGCCACGCCGGACCGCTCACGGCCCAGGCTGCTCGTCGCCACCCGCCAGCCGTCGTTCACCCGGCCGATCACCTGGGCGGCCGGGATCCGGACACCGTCGAGGAAGACCTCGTTGAAGTCGGTGGTCCCGGTGATCTCGCGCAACGGCCGCACCTCGACGCCGGGGCTGCGCATGTCGAGTGCGAACGCCGTGATGCCCCGGTGCTTCGGGGCGTCGGCGTCGGTGCGCGCGAGGAGGTAACCCATGTCCGCGTACTGGCCGTTGGTCGTCCACACCTTCTGGCCGTCGACGACGAACACCGCGTCGTCGCCCGCGCCCTCGCGGCGGGCGCGGGTGCGCAGCGCCGCCAGGTCGCTGCCCGCCTCCGGCTCGCTGAACAGCTGGCACCACACGTCCTCGCAGGTGCGGATGCGGGGCAGGAAGCGCGCCCGCTGTGCGTCGGTGCCGAAGTCGAGGAGGGCCGCCGAGGCGAGCGAGGACGCCCCGACGGGCGGCCAGGTGCCGGCGCGGGCGATCTCCTCGGCGACGACGGACGGTTCGAGCGGGTGGGCGTCGGGCCGGCCGCCGTACTCGGCGGGCCAGTCGATGCCGAGGAGGCCCGCCTCGTACAGTTTCGCGGTCCACTCCCGGACCGCCGGCATCAGCGCCGGCTCGGGTGCGCGCACCCCGGAGTGTGTCTTGGCGCCGGGCGCGTGCTCCGCCACGAAGGCGCGCACCTTCCCGCGGAACGCCTCTAGTTCGAGTGTGGGTTCCAGTCGCATCGCCGCCGACTCCTTGGTCCTCATCGGTCCTCGTGGGTCCTCACGCAAGCGATCTCGAAATGAGGGTACTCTAACCGAGTCATCGACTCGGTTGTCTGGGTCAGGCGGCTGAATCAGTACCCCGATCCCGGTGCTGGGCGCCCGACCGGCCGGTACGTCCTCCGTCCTGGTGGCCAATAGACTGGGGATCCGCAAATGTCCCCTCAGAGGAGTAGGCCCATGGCGACTGCCGTCGACCGCGAGCCCGCCGACGGCGAGACCGGCATCCCGGTCGGCAAGCTGGCCGCCCAGACCGCGCAGCGCATCGAGGCGACCGTCATCCGCCAGGGCTGGCCCGTCGGTGAGTCGCTGGGCTCCGAGGTGGACCTGCGGGAGCGGCTCGGGGTCAGCCGCGCGGTGCTGCGCGAGGCGGTACGGCTGGTCGAGCACCACCAGGTCGCCCGGATGCGGCGCGGCCCGGGCGGCGGCCTGATCGTCTGCGCGCCCGACGCGGGACCGGCGACCCGGGCCATGGTGATCTACCTGGAGTACGTCGGCACCAGCGTCACGGACCTGCTCCGGGCCCGACAGCTCCTCGAACCGATCGCCGCCGGGCTCGCCGCCGACCGCATCACGGAAGAGGGCATCGCCACGCTCCGGGCGACGCTCGACTCCGAGCGCGGCCACTGGGACGACCCGTCGGTCCACTCGCAGGACCCGCTCCACCCGGTACTCGGCCGGCTCTCGGGAAACCCGGTGCTGCACCTGTTCATCGACGTGCTCACCCGGCTGACCGCCCGGTACGCGCACACCTCCCGACGGATCTCCAGGGCGGAGATGCACGCGGCGAAGGAGACCTCGCACCGTGAGCACCGCGCCGTCGTGGACGCCGTCGTCGCCGACGACGGCGCACGCGCGCAGACCGAACTCACCGCGCATCTGGAGTCGGTGGCCGCCTGGATCGAGAAGCACCGGGTGCGGCGCGGGCAGCGGATCTCGGGCAACGTGGTCGAGCCCGAACTGGCCGAGGGCCCACGGGCCAAGCTCGCCGAAGTGGTGGCCGCCCGGATCCACGACGACATCGCCGCGCGGGGCTGGCAGATCGGCATGGTCCTCGGCTCGGAGGCGGATCTGCTGGCCCGCTACGAGATCAGCCGGGCCGTCCTGCGGGAGGCGGTGCGGCTGCTGGAGTACCACCAGGTCGCCCGGATGCGCCGTGGGCCGGGCGGCGGACTGATCGTGACCGCGCCCGAGCCGCAGGCCAGCATCGACACGATGGCGCTCTTCCTCGAGTACCAGGGCGTCACGGCCGACGACCTGCGGATCGTCCGCAACGCCATCGAGCTCGGCATCGTCGCCCGGGTGACCGCCCGGCACGCCGAGGGCGACCCGGAGGTCGCCGAGCGCCTCGCGAAGGCGGTCCGGTGGGCCACCGAGGGCCCGGCCGGCGATCTGCGCAAGGCCGACCTGTTCCACTCCGAACTGGCGGCCCTGGCCGACAATCCGGTGCTCTCGCTCTTCCTCGCCATCATCACCGAGCTGTTCCGCCGGCACGCCTCGGGCCATGACAGGCCGCTGCCCGGAGACACCGCGGCCGACGAGGTCCGGCATGTCCACCAGCGCATCCTCGACGCGATCGTCCAGGGTGACGCGGGGGTCGCCCGTCACCGGATGCGCCGTCACCTGGACGCGCTCATCCCCTGGTGGCACTGATTTAGTGACACTGATTACCGACGCCCCATGCTCTCTGCCCTGAGCATGGGGCGTTTCCCTGTTCCCAGGGCACCCAATTACGTATACTGAATAGGGTCAACGGCCGAAGGAGATCCGATGCGCCGGACCCTGTTCGAACAGGACCACGAGGACTTCCGTCTCCTGGTCCGTGACTACCTCGCCCGCGACGTGCTCCCGGTGTACGAGGACTGGCGGCGCGCCGCACTCGTCCCCCGTGAGCTGTTCACCTCGATGGGCAGGCTCGGCATCCTCGGCACGGCCATCCCCGAGGAGTACGGCGGGGGCGGCCGGGACGACTACCGCTTCAACGTCGTCATCCAGGAGGAGTGCGCCCGCGCCGGCGTCACACTCGGCGGCCTGCGCACCCATCTCGACGTGGTCGTCCCGTACTTCACGGGCCTCGCCGACGCCGGGCAGCGGGCCCGCTGGTTCCCGGGGCTGGCCTCGGGCGAGCTGTACACCGCGATCGCGATGAGCGAACCGGGCGCGGGCTCCGACCTCGCCGGCATCACGACCCGGGCGGTGCGCGACGGCGACCACTACACCCTGGCCGGCGCCAAGACCTTCATCACCGGCGGCCACCACGCCGACCTGGTGATCGTCGTGGCCCGCACCGCCCGCGACCCGGACGACCGGCGCGCCGGTCTGTCCCTCCTGGTGGTGGAGAAGGGCATGCCCGGGTTCACGGTCGGGCGCAGGCTGGAGAAGATCGGCCTGCCGGTCCAGGACACCGTGGAGCTGTTCTTCGACGACGTCCGGGTCCCCGCCGCCGACCTGCTGGGCGCGGAGGGCGCCGCCTTCACCCACCTCGGCCGCAACCTGGCCCAGGAACGGCTGGCCATCGCGGTCGGCGCCGTCGCCCAGACCCGCGCCGCGATCGACCTGACCCTCGCCTACGTCCGCGACCGGACGGTGTTCGGCAGGCCGGTCGCCCACTTCCAGAACACGAAGTTCGAACTCGCCGCCATGTCCACCGAGCTGGAGGCCGCCCAGACCCTGCTGGACGCGGCGGTCACGGCGCTGGTGGCCGGCGAACTCGCTCCGGCCGACGCGGCCCGGACCAAGCTGTTCTGCACCGAGACACAGGGCCGCGTCGTCGACCGCTGTCTCCAACTGCACGGCGGCTACGGCTACCTCCTCGAGTCCCCGATCGCCCGGCTGTACGCCGACGCCCGGGTGTCCCGCATCCACGGCGGGACCAGCGAGGTCCTGAAGACCATCATCGGCAAGTCCCTGGGCCTGTGAGGAGATCCACGTGAACATCGACGGTTCGGCGGTACTGGTCACCGGGGGCGCCTCCGGCCTCGGACTGGCCACCGCGCGCCGCGTCATCGACCGGGGCGGCCGGGTCGTCCTGGCCGACCTCTCCGAGGAGCAGGGCGTCAAGGCGGTCGCCGGCCTCGGCGACGCCGCCCGCTTCGTGCACGCCGACGTCACCGACGAGGAGTCCGTCACCGCGGCCCTCGACGCGGCCGGGCGACTCGGCCCGCTGCGCTTCGTCGTGCACTGCGCCGGACGCGGCGGCGACCGCACCCGGATCATCGACCGTGACCGCACCCCGGGCGACCTCGCCACGTTCGCCGAGGTCGTACGGGTCAACCTGACCGGCACCTACAACGTGCTGCGCCTGGCCGCCGCCCGTCTCGCCGGCAACGACGTCGTCGACGGCGACCGCGGAGCCGTCGTCCTGACCGCATCCGTCGCCGCCTTCGACGGCCAGATCGGCCAGACCTCCTACACCGCCGCCAAGGCGGGCGTGCACGGCATGACCCTCGTCGCCGCCCGTGACCTGGCGAGCTGGCAGATCCGCGTCAACACCATCGCGCCGGGCATCATGGACACCCCCATGCTCGGCCGGCTGCGCGCCGACATCCGCGACGGGCTCGCCGCGACCGTGCCCCATCCCGGGCGCCTCGGCGACCCCGACGACTTCGCCCGTCTCGCCGTGGAGATGCTGGAGAACCCCTACCTCAACGGTCAGACGGTCCGGCTCGACGGCGCCCTGCGCATGGCTCCGCGCTGAACGGGCGGGGGGCTCCGACGAGTTCGGCCGACGGCTTCCGCGCCGGTCTGCGCGCCTTCCTGACCGACCACCACCCCGGCCGGCGTCCGAAGGACCCCGTCGACCGGCTGGCCTGGCAGAAGGCCTGGCTCGCCACGCTGTTCGACGCCGGGTACGCGGGCCCCAGCTGGCCGCGCGAGTACGGCGGGATGGACCTGGACTTCGCCCGCCAGGTGATCTACCAGGAGGAGTACGCGCGCGCCCGGGTGCCGGGCCCGCTCGGCACCGGGCTCGGCATCGCGGCCCCCACCCTGATCACATACGGCACACCCGAGCAGAAGGAGCGCTTTCTGCGCCCCATGCTGCGCGGTGACGCCGTATGGGCGCAGGGCTACTCGGAGCCGGAGGCGGGCTCCGACCTCCCGGCACTGCGCACGAGAGCCCGCCGGGAGGGGGACGAGTACGTCGTCAACGGACAGAAGGTGTGGAACAGCGCGGCGGACATCGCCGACGTCCTCTTCACGCTCGTCCGCACCGGCCCCTCCGGCTCCCGCCAGGACGGCGTCAGCTATCTGCTGATCGACGCCCACGCGCCGGGCGTCGAGGTGCGTCCGCTGCGGGACCTGACCGGGGACGCGCACTTCTGCGAGATCTTCTTCGACGACGTGCGCGTCCCCGTCGCCGACCGGATCGGCCCCGAGAACGGCGGCTGGCCGCTGGTCCGCACGAGCCTCGGCCATGAACGCGCCGCCGGAGCGATGAACCAGGCGGCCCTGTACCGGCGCGTGCTCGACGAGCTGATCGAGCTGGCGCACGAACGCGGGGCGACCGCCGACCCCCTGGTGCGCGACCGGCTCGCGGACTTCGAGATCCGGGTGACGATCATGCGGCTCACCGGGATGCGGACCATCGCCGACATCATGGCCAGGGGCGAGCCGGGGCCGGCCTCCTCGACGTCACGGCTGTTCATCGCGACCTTCGAGCAGGAACTGCACGAGTTCGCCCTGGAGTTGCTGGGACCGTACGGGATCCTCGGCCGCCACGACCCGCACGCCGTCCAGCGCGGACGCTGGGTGTGGGGCTTCCTGCGCACCCGGGCCTCGACGATCGGGGCGGGCACCGCCGAGATCCAGCGCAACACCATCGCCGAACAGGTGCTGGGCCTGCCCCGGGACCCGGCGACGCCGACCACCGGGAGGGCACGATGAGAGCCGCACGCTGTACGCACCACGGGCCCCCCGGCGGTCTCGAGGTCGTGGAACTGGACGACCTGGAACCCGGCCCGGGCGAGGTGCTGGTGCGGGTGCACGCCGCCGCGGTCAACTACCCGGACGTCCTGCTCGTGGCGGACCGCTACCAGGTGTCCGCGCCGACGCCGTTCACGCCGGGCAGCGAGTTCGCCGGTGTGGTGACGGCGCTGGGGCCGGGGGTGTCAGGCCCCCCGGTGGGCTCGCCCGTGGCCGGAGCGGTGCTGACGGGCGCCTTCGCCGAGCAGGTCGTGGTGCCCGTCGCGGGTCTGCGCCCCGTCCCCGACGGGCTCGACATGGTCCACGCCGCCGCCTTCCACGTGACGTACGCGACCGCCTACCACTCCCTGGTCACGGTCGGCCGGGGCACGGCGGGGGAGTGGGCGGCGGTGCTCGGGGCGGCGGGCGGCGTCGGCACCGCGGCCGTCGACATCGCGACCCGGCTCGGGATCCGCGTCGTCGCGGCGGCATCGAGCCGGGAGCGGCTGGAGGTCGCCCGCGAGCTCGGCGCGCAGGCCGGTGTCGACTACGTCCGCGAGGACCTGAAGACGCGGATCCGCGAGCTGACCGGCGGCGACGGAGTCCACCTCGTCGTCGACCCGGTGGGCGGCGACCACGCCGAGGCCGCCCTGCGCGCGCTGCGGCGGGGCGGCCGGTTCGTGACCGTGGGCTACGCCGACGGGAAGATCCCCCGGATCCCGCTGAACCTGGTGCTGCTCAAGGACGCGGTGGTACGGGGCTTCGAGATCCGCATGCTGCGCCGGTACGCCCCGGAGGCGGTGGCCGCCGGGGACCGGGAGCTCGCCAGGATGGTCGGGGACGGGATGCGCCCGCTCGTCTCCCGCGTCCACCCCCTCGCCGAGGTGGCGTCCGCCCTGACCGACGTGGCGCGGCGGCGCACCACCGGCAAGGTGGTCATCGACCTGACCGGACCGCCGTGAACGGCTGTCAGAACGTGGGCAGTTGCGGGCGCCGCTTGACGTATCCGGCGGCGTCGACGCGCATCTGCATGCCGGTGACGTAGCGGGACTCGTCGCAGACGAGGAAGAGGACGGTGTCGGCGATGTCCTCCGGCTCGACGTAGGGGATGCCGAAGCCGGTCGTCGCGGGGAACGAGGGCAGCGCGTCCTCGCGGCCGGGGTTCTCCAGGTCGGGCCGGAACGAGCGGTACATGAGGTCGCTGTTGAGCATGTCGGTGTTGACGTTCGTGGGATGCAGCGCGTTGACCCGGATCCGCCGCGGGGCGAGCACGGTCGCCAGGTCGTGCACGAACGCGGCCACCTGGCGCTTGGCGAACGAATAGCCGAGCCCGCCGGGCCCGTTGGCCGAATTGTCGGTGGTCGCGGGGATCAGCCCGGCGATCGATCCGGTCGCGACGATCGAGGCGCCGTCGGGCAGATGGGGCAGGGCCGCGTCGACGGCGTGCACCACCCCGTTGAAGTCGACGGTGACGGCGTCGAGGAAGGCCTGCGCGCTCTGCCCGGGGCCCAGCGGGCAGATCCCGGCCTGGGCCACCACGGCGTCGAGCCGCCCCAGCTCGGCCACCCCGTCGGCCACGGCCGCCTTCAGCGCCGCCGGATCACGTACGTCGGCCTTGCGGGCGACGATGCGCCGGCCGAGCTTCTCGACCTTGCGCACCGTCTCGTCCAGGTCCTCCTCGGTGGCCAGCGGATAGCCGTTGGTGGCGATGTCCGCACAGAGGTCCACGGCGATGATGTCGGCTCCCTCCGCGGCGAGCCGGACCGCCTGCGCCCGGCCCTGGCCGCGCGCGGCCCCGGTGATGAAGACGGCCTTGTCCTGCACTCGACCCATGGGGTCTCCTTCCCTCGGAAAAAGAGTAGCCTGAATACCGGCACAGGAAGCCGGGGAGTTCTTGATGATCTCGGAAACCCGCATGTTGTCGCTGATCGTTTCCGCTGAGCGGGACTTGTTCAGTGCACACAATCTGCCGAGTGCTAGAGAGTCCCCGAGACCGAGGGAGCACAAGGATGCCGTTGCAGCCATGGATGAAGTTGCTGTCGACCGACGACCATCTGATCGAGCCCCCACGACTGTGGTCGGACCGTCTGCCGGCGAGGTTCCGGGAGGCGGGGCCACGCATCGTGGAGCAGCCGCGGGGAGCGGGGCAGGCGCCCGCCGAGGTGTGGGTGTACGAGGACCGGATCCACCCCTACATCGGCCTCAACGCGGTCGCGGGGAAGAAGCCGGAGGAGTTCGGCCTCGAACCGACCCGCTACGACGAGATGATCCCGGGCTGCTACGACCCCGGGGCCAGGATCCGCGACATGGATCTGGACGGAGTGTGGGGCGCCCTGTGCTTTCCGTCGTTCCCGGGGTTCTCCGGCCATGTCTTCCTGGACGGCAAGGACCGTGAACTGGCGCTGCTGTGTGTGCGGGCGTGGAACGACTTCGTCCTCGACGAGTGGTGCGCCACCGCGCCGGGGCGGCTCATCCCCCTGGTCATCATGCCGATGTGGGACGTCCAGGCCTGCGTCGAGGAGATCCACCGGACCGCGGCCAAGGGGGCGAAGGCGATCTCCTTCCCGGAGAACCCGGCGCCGCGCGGTCTGCCCTCCTTCCACACCGACCACTGGGACCCCATGTTCTCGGCGGCCGAGGAGACCGGCATGCCGCTGTGCCTGCACTTCGGCACCTCCGGCAAGCCGCCGAAGACGGCCGAGGAGGCCCCGTTCGCCGTGACCATCGCGCTGTTCGGCTGCAACGCCATGTTCGCCACCGCCGACCTGCTCTTCTCGCCGGTGCTGCACAAGCACCCCAAGCTGAAGATCGGTCTGTCCGAGGGCGGCATCGGCTGGATCCCGTACCTGCTGGAGCGCAGCGACGGCACCTGGGAGAGGCACCGCTTCTACCAGAACGTCAACCAGAGCGTGCGGCCCTCGGAGCTGTTCCACAAGCACTTCCACGGCTGCTTCATCGACGACCGGTTCGGCGTCGAGGTACGGCACCACGTCGGCATCGACAAGATCACCTGGGAGTGCGACTACCCGCACTCCGACTCCTACTGGCCCAAGTCCCGCGCCTACGCGGCGGAGGTGCTGGCCGACGTCCCGGACGACGAGGTGCACCAGATCGTGGAGCTCAACACCCGCCGCCTCTACAACCTCCCCGTATGAGCCGGCGTCCGGAGTCCGAGCGCTCCGACTGGACCGACCTGGACCTGCTCACCGTCGAGGAGGCGCACGGCCGGCTGCTCGCCGAGATCGCCGAGACGGACGTACGTCTCGCCAAACTCGGCGACCGCGACGAGGCCGAGCGCGCACTCCTGCGGACCCGGCTGCGCGCCCTGCGCGAGGCCGCCGGGGAACTGACCGACCACGCGAGGAAGGACTGAGGCCGCCATGGGGCGTGTGGAGGGAAAGGTCGCGCTCGTCACGGGAGCGGCGCGGGGGCAGGGCCGCTCCCATGCCGTGCGACTGGCCGAGGAGGGCGCGGACGTCGTCGTCACCGACGTCTGCCATGACATCAGCGACGAACTGCCGTACCCGCTCGCGTCGAAGGAACAGCTTCAGGAGACGGCGGAGCTGGTCAGGGCGACGGGCCGACGGTGCGTCGCCGTACAGGCCGACGTCCGCTCGATCGCCGAGATGCGGGCGGCCGTCGACGCGGCGCGGGCTCGGTTCGGGCGGCTCGACGTGGTCGTCGCCAATGCCGGCGTCATGAGTTCGGGCTCCGCCTGGGAGCTGTCCGAGGAGGTCTGGGACGTCGTCGTCGACGTCAACCTCAAGGGCGCCTGGAACACGGCGCGGGCCGCGATCCCCTGGATGATCGAGGCCGGGGAAGGCGGCTCCATCGTCATGATCAGCTCCGCCGCCGGTATCCGCGGACATGTGCCGTACGCCCACTACGTGGCCGCCAAGCACGGCGTGGTCGGTCTGATGAAGGCCCTGTCCAACGAACTCGCCACGCACCGCGTCCGGGTGAACACCGTCCACCCCACCGGCGTCAGCGACACGGGCATCACCGTCGGCGTCCCCGTGGAGGAACTCGCCGCGCGCGAGCCGCTGTTCGCCCTCGCCGCGATGAACCCCCTCGCCCCGTACGTGGAGCCGCGGGACGTGTCGAACGCGGTCCTCTTCCTCGCCTCCGACGAGGCGCGTTACGTCACGGGCCTGCAGTTCACCGTCGACGCGGGGTCCACCAACAAGCCGTAGAAGGGGGTGGGTGGCATGAAGATCACGATCGACACGTCCTCGTGCTCCGGGCACGCCCGGTGCGCGGCGGCGGCGCCACGCCTCTTCCGGCTCGACGACGACGGCTACGCGCTGCCCGTCGACCAAGAGATTCCGGGGGCCCTCGAAGAGGCGGCCCGCGACGGAGAACGGGCCTGCCCGGAACGGGCGATCACCGTCGAGTGACATGGCCGAGCCCCACGGTCCGAGGACCGTGGGGCCCGGCCATGCGCGCAGGCCGCTCAGCCGGCCGGCTGCGGCGGCGGCGTGAAGTGGTGGCCCCAGAACGCGCCGTCCGTGATCTCGTAGACGGGGACGGGCTCCGGCACCTTCAGGCCGTTCCAGCCGAACTCGACGGCGTAGTTCTCCGGCGACCACACGTAGAACGACACCATGTGGTCGTTGGTGTGCTTGCCGAGCGAGTGCATCATCGGCACCTCGTACGCGGCGGCCCGGTCGAGAGCGCGCCCGACGTCGTCCAGGGCCGCGCCCTCGACCATGAAGTGCAGCAGCCGCCCGGGACCCGGCATCGGCGTGACGCCGAGCGTGTGGTGACGGGCGTTGCAGCCCATGAACCAGGTCGTGCCGCCGGGAGAGCGCATGGTGTTGCGCTCGATGAAGCCGAGGACCTCGACATAGAAGTCGAACGTGGTCCGCGCGTCCTCGGCCGAGATGATCGCGTGCCCGAAGCCCATGTCGCCGGTGACGAACCTCGAGACGAGCGGGGTCCGGACCGGCACATGGTCGAGTGTCGTGCCGTAGAACAGCTCGACCGGATTGCCGCCCGGGTCGTCGAACCTGACGAAGCCCGTGACCTTCCGCTCCGCGGCCTCGGCCTCGGTGCCGGCCGTCACCTGGATCCCGGCCTTCTCGACGCCCACGACCAGACGCGCCAGCTCCCGTTCGTCGAGGACCTCGAAGCCCAGGGCGGTCATCCCGGGCCGGTCCCCCGCGGAGACCACGATCCGGGCCGGGTAGTCGTCCATCCTGAAGGACAGCGACTCGCAGTCACCGCTCTCGACGGGCATCAGGCCGAGGAAGTCGGCTCCGAACGCCTTCCACCTGCCCAGGTCGTCGGATTCCAGACGCAGGTACCCGAGTGAGCGAACACCCATCAGGTCCTCCCCTCACATGTGGTCAGGTCCGGGGCGGCCCGTCGGGCACCCCCGGTATCGGTATGTCCGCGACGGTAGACAGCCCCGGGCCCGCGTGGCCGCGGGCGTCCCACTGATCGGGAGACGCACGGCGGAAGGCCTACCCCGGGTGCGACGGTGACCGCCATGACACTCAGCCACGAGGACACCCTGCGCGAACTGCGCACCGACGACGGCGTCCTGCGCTACCACGAGGCGGGCGACGGACCGCCGCTGCTCCTGCTGCACGGGTCCGGGCCGGGAGTCACCGGCTGGCGCAACTACCGGGACAACCTTCCCGTGCTCGCCCGCCACTTCCGCTGCCTCGCGCTGGAGTTCCCCGGCTTCGGGGTCAGCGACCCGACCGCCGAGAACCCGATGGCGGCCGCTCCGAAGGCCGTCCTGCGCTTCCTCGACGGCCTCGGTCTCGACCGCGTCGACGTCGTCGGGAACTCCATGGGCGGCTTCGTCGCCGTGGGACTCGCGGTCGCCCACCAGGATCTGTTCCGCCGGATCGTCACCATCGGCGGAGTGGGCCGCAACCTCCTCTCGCCGGCGCCCAGCGAAGGGCTGAACCTGCTGGTGGAGTTCGCCGAGAACCCCAGCAGGGAGAACCTCGTGCAGTGGCTGCGGGCGATGGTCCACGACCCGGCCCTGCTCACCGAGGAGCTGATCGAGGAACGGTGGGCGAGCGCCACCGAACCGTCCACCCTGGAGGCGTCCCGCCGGATCTACGGACGTCAGGCCATGGCAGCCGTCCTGGCCGCCCAGGCCCAGTCGGACCAGCCCGTCTGGGCCGCGCTCCACAAGGTCACCGCGCCCACCCTGCTGACCTGGGGCCGGGACGACCGGGTGACACCGCTGGAGAACGCGCTGCTGCCGCTGCGCACGATCCCCAAGGCCGAACTGCACGTGCTGCCGGACTGCGGGCACTGGGCGATGATCGAGCAGAAGGCGGCCTGGGAGAGCGCGGTAGTGGCCTTCCTGACCCGCCCGGAGACCGGCTGAGTGCCGACGGGGGGAGGGGGAGCAGCCGACGACAGGGGGGACGACCACGTGCCAAGACCCGCGCAGGCTCGGCGACCCGCCGACCCGACGTCGAGCCGCCAGGCCGCCCGGCGGGTCCGCATCCTGAGCGCCGCCTCCGCACTCGGGGCGCGCGAGGGGCTCTCCCGGGTGCAGATGCACGACGTGGCCAGGGAATCCGGCGTCGCCATCGCCACGCTGTACCGCTACTTCCCGTCCAAGCCCTACCTGTTCCTCGCGGTCCTCGAATGGCACATCGAACAGTTCCTCGGAGGCCGTGACGGCGGTCCGGCGGCCGCCGAGCCGGCCGACCCCGCGACGGAGGTGGCGGAGACGCTCATCGCGCTGACCGGGAAGCTGCTGGACAGCCGTCTGCTGGCCTCGGCGGTGGCGCTGTCGTCGTTCACCGAGTACGCGAGCGCCGTCCCGACCCGGATCGACATCGTCGAGAGAGCGCTGGGACAGCGGCTCCTGCGACTGCTCGGGGGCCGTGCGGACGCGGAGACCGAACGCGGCAGGGTGCGGTTGCTCGTCTACAGCTGGTGGGGGCTGTTCGTGGCCATGCTGACCGAGGAGATCTCCACCGAGCAGGGGGAGATCGACCTGCGGCTCGCCGCCCGGCTGATCGCCGCGGCGTAGCGCACGACGGAGCGCTTCGCCACGACTGAGCGCACGACTGAAGCGCGCGACTGAGCACAAGACGGAGCACACGGCGGAGCGCCCGGGACAGCCACCGCGTCCCGGGCGCACCCGTTCCGTCAGTCCGTCGTCCCGGCCATGTCCAGCACCGCGAGGTATCCGAACGCCAGGCTCGAGCCGATCGGGGTGCCCGCACCCGGGTACACGCGCCCCGACATCGCGGCCGCGGTGTTCCCGGTGGCGTACAGGCCGTCGATCGGCCGGCCGTCGGGCCGCAGCACCCGCGCCTGGGCGTCGATCCTCAGACCGCCCTTCGTGCCGATGTCGGACGGCACGATGGCCGCCGCGTAGAACGGCGCTGTGTCGATGGGCAGGAGCAGCGGGTTCGGCCACTCCGGCGCCGGCTTCGCGGGGATGTTCTGCCGGGGGTCCGCCGGGAAGGGGACGATGTGGTGGAACATCCGGTCCCACGGCGTCTCACCGCGCCGGAACCTTTCGTCGACGCCGGTCCGCGCGTACCCGTTGAACTCCTCGACCGTGCGCTTCAGTCCCTCGAACGGCACGTCGATCAGACGCGCCAGCTCCTCCAGGGTGCCGGCCTTCTTCAGTGCGCCCGACGCCAGCCACTGTTCGGGCCCCGGGGTGGCGGGCGGGAAGCCGATGCCGTCCCGGTCCAGCTGCCGTTGGTCGAACACCCAGTGGGCCGGGATGTGCCGCACGCCGGTGGTGGCGTGCAGCCGGACGATCTCGTGCCCGGCCTGGTCGTACGGCCGTGTCTCGTTGACGAAGCGCTCGCCCGCGCCGTTGACCCAGATCCCGCCCCGGGTGCCCGTGTGGAAGAGCGGCAGCCCGTCCGGGTGGACGAGCCCCGGCACGAACCAGGCCTCGTCGAGCAGGTCGGTGTCCGCCCCCACCGCGACGCCCGCCCGCAGCGCGTCCCCGGTGTTGGCCGGCGCGCCCTCGGACCACTCTCCGGTGAGCGGCGACTGGTGCTTCTCGCGGAGCTCACGGTCGCGCTCGAAGCCGCCGGCCGCGAGCAGCACGCCCCGTCCGGCCCGGATCCTGACCCGTTCGCCGTCGCCGTCGCCGTCGCCGTCGCCGTCGCCGTCGCCGCCGCTGACGACCTCGACACCGGTGACCCGGCCGTTTTCGACGACCAGGCTCTCCAGCGCGGTGTTCAGCCGCAGTTCGCCGTTGCCCGTCTCCAGGAACGCCGACAGCGCCCGGCCGATCAGCGCCCGGCCGCCGACCAGGACCGGGCCCTCGTCGAAGCCGAACCGCTCGGTGGGAAGACAGTCGCGGACCAGCGCCCTGCGCTCGCCGAGCTCAGTGACCTCGAGCGGCGGCGGGAACACGGTGTGCCCGGTGGGCGACGCCCCCGGGCTCGACGCGTAGTAGTCCGGAACCGGCCCGTGGACGAAGGACCGGAACCAGGGGTTCTGCTCGAGCTCGTCGATCAGCCGGACCCCGGCCGCCAGATACGCGTCCTGGAGCGCCTCCCGGGACGGGTCGTCGACGACATCGCGCAGATACGTCCGCGCCTCCTCGACGTCGTCACCGAGACCGGCCCGGCCGAGCGGAGCGGACCCCGGGAACCACAGACCCGCGCCGGAGTACGCCACCGTTCCGCCGACCCGGTCGGTCTTCTCGACGACGAGCGTGCGCAAGCCGCGGGAAGCCGCCACGTACGCCCCGACCAGACCTCCGCCCGACCCGACGACGATCACGTCGTAGGCGTCCTCGCTGATGCTCATCCGAACCTCCTCATGAGTGCCGACGTTCTTGGTGGGGGGTGGGGTCCCGGCGCGTGCCGCGTTCGTGGAGCCGGCAGGGCGCACTCCCTGGAGGCCACGGCGACGGTAACGAGGCGGCGCGGGCCCGCCGCCGGGCCATCTCGCTCAGCGAGACCCGCCCGGCGGTCCCGGTCGCCGACGCCCGGGGCCCGGTGAGGCAGTCCCGGTGAGCGGAACGCCCCGGGCCGCCGTCCGGCCCGGCGGCCCAGGCTGGAGGCCGGCACGAGTTGAGGATGGCGATGACAGACGTTCGGGAACCGACGGCCGCCGGGCACCGTGAGACCGCGGTGGCCGAGGCGGCCGCACGACTCACCCGCGCAGCCCATGACCACAAGCCCTGCGCGCCGGTACGGGAGCTGCTCGGCGCGACCGACATCGGCCTCGCCTACGCCGTCCAGCAACGCGTCATCGGCGACCGGATCGCCGCCGGAGCACGGGTCGTCGGCCGCAAGATCGGGCTGACGTCCGAGTCGGTCCAGCGCCAGGTGGGGGTCGACCGGCCCGACTTCGGCGTCCTCCTGGACGACACGGACGTCACCGCCCTGCCGGCCGTCCCCAGCCACCGGCTGCTCCAGCCGAGGGTCGAGGCGGAGATCGCGTTCGTGCTCGCCGCCGATCTGGACGACGACGACCTCGATGTCGAGCGGGTCCGGTCGGCGGTCGGACACGCCGTGGCCGCGCTGGAGATCGTGGACAGCCGGGTGGCCGGCTGGGACATCGCGATCACCGACACGGTCGCCGACAACGCGTCCAGCGGCCTGTTCGTGCTCGGCCGGCAGCGGGTCGGTCTCGGGGAGTTCACCCCCCGGGACGTGACCATGCGGCTGTACGCCGACGGCGAGCTCGCCTCCGCGGGCGACGGCGCTGCCTGTCTGGGCGATCCGCTCGCCGCGCTGCTGTGGCTGGCGCGCACGGCCCGGGAGTTCGGCGACCCGCTGCGCGCCGGACAGGTGGTGCTCTCGGGCGCCCTGGGCCCGCTCGTCCCCACCCCGCCGGGCACCACCGTACGGGCCGAGCTGTCGGGCCTGGGTCCGGTGACGGCGACCTTCACGCCCGACGACGCCAAGGCTCCCGAGGAACTCGAGGAACACGGATGACGAAGACCAAGGTGGCCGTTATCGGCTCCGGCAACATCGGCACCGATCTGATGATCAAGGTGCTGCGCCTGTCCGACACCCTGGAGATGGCCGCGATGGTCGGCATCGACCCGGACTCGGACGGCCTGGCGCGCGCCGCGCGCCTGAAGGTCCCCGTCACCCACGAGGGAGTGGACGGCCTGATCCGTATGGACGGCTTCGAGGACATCGAGATCGTCTTCGACGCCACGTCGGCGAAGGCGCATGCCGAGAACGCCGAGAAGCTCGCCCCGTACGGCAAGCGGCTCGTCGACCTCACCCCCGCCGCGATCGGCCCCTATGTGGTGCCACCGGTGAACCTCGACGAACACCTGGAAGACGCCGCGCGGTCCGGCGGCACCGTCGACAACGTCAACATGGTCACCTGCGGCGGCCAGGCGACCATCCCGATCGTCCACGCGGTCAGCCGGGTCACACCGGTGCCCTACGCCGAGATCGTCGCCTCGATCGCCTCCAGGTCGGCCGGGCCCGGCACCCGGGCCAACATCGACGAGTTCACCGAGACCACGGCCGGCGCCATCGAGAAGGTGGGCGGCGCCCGCCGGGGCAAGGCGATCATCGTCCTGAATCCGGCGGAACCGCCGCTGATCATGCGGGACACCGTGTACTGCCTGATCGGCGAGGCGGACCACGACGCGATCCGGGCCTCCGTCGAGGAGATGGTGGCCGAGGTCGCCGAGTACGTGCCGGGCTACCGGCTCAAGCAGCAGGTCCAGTTCACGCCGGTGCCCGACGGGGACCCGGTGCACACCCTGCTGCCCGACGGCGACCGCTCCGCGGCGACCACGAAGGTCTCCGTGTTCCTCGAGGTGGAGGGCGCCGCCCACTACCTGCCCGGCTACGCGGGCAACCTCGACATCATGACCTCGGCCGCCCTGCGCGTCGCCGAGCGCATCGCCCGGCGAGCGACCACCGAGGTGACCGAGTGACCGCCACCCGCAGGCTCTACGTGCAGGACGTCACCCTCAGGGACGGGATGCACGCCGTCCGGCACCGGATCACGCCCGGGTTCGTGTCCCGGATCTCCGCGGCCCTCGACCGGGCGGGGGTGGACGCGATCGAGGTCGCCCACGGCGACGGACTGGCCGGCGGCAGCCTCAACTACGGGCCGGGCAGCAACACCGACTGGGAGTGGATCGAGGCGGCCGCGGACGCGATCGACCGCGCGGTCCTCACCACCCTGCTCCTGCCCGGCATCGGCACCATCGCCGAACTGAAGCGGGCCAACGCCCTCGGGGTCCGCTCGGTGCGCATCGCCACCCACTGCACGGAGGCGGACGTGGCGGCCCAGCACATCGCCACCGCCCGGGAACTCGGCATGGACGTCTCGGGCTTCCTGATGATGAGCCACATGACGTCACCGGAGAAACTCGCGGGGCAGGCCCGGCTGATGGAGTCCTACGGCGCGCACTGCGTGTACGTCACCGACTCCGGCGGCCGGCTGACCATGGACGGAGTGCGCGACCGCATCCGTGCCTACCGGGACGTGCTCGATCCGGACACCCAGATCGGCATCCACGCGCACGAGAACCTCTCCCTGTCGGTGGCCAACTCCGTGGTGGCCGTGGAGGAGGGGGTGACCCGGGTCGACGCCTCGCTCGCGGGACAGGGCGCGGGCGCCGGGAACTGCCCGATCGAGCCGTTCGTCGCCGTCGCCAACCTCCACGGCTGGAAGCACGACTGCGACCTGTACGCCCTCCAGGACGCCGCCGAGGACCTGGTCCGCCCCCTGCAGGACCGGCCGGTGCGCGTCGACCGGGAGACCCTCACGCTGGGCTACGCCGGCGCCTACTCCAGTTTCCTGCGTCACGCCGAGGCCGCGGCGCAGCAGTACGGCCTGGACGCCCGCACCATCCTGGAGGAGGTCGGCAGGCGTGGCCTCGTCGGAGGGCAGGAGGACATGATCGTGGACATCGCCCTCGACCTCACCCACGGCTGACGTCGGCAGGGACGCCCCGCTCGCCGGACGGACCGCTCATCGGACGTACCGCTTCCCGGAAAGGATCTCCCCGGGAGCGGTACGTTTTTGCGTCCGAAATAAATGGACCGACCGTCCCAATAAGTTGGTGCACGACTCTTTCTCTGCGTCCCGGGGCATTGATACCTTGACGCCGGCGCCGAACTAGAATTGATTTCAGTTTGATCAGAGAGGCACCGACGATGACGTCTGCCCTTCGCCTGAACTCGCGATCCTCCGAGGTCGACGGGTCCGCGTCGCCTCCGTCGATGATGGAGCGCGTGACGCTGATCATGGACTTGTTCGACCGTCCACAGACCCATCTGACGCTCGAATCGGTCTCACGGCGGACCCATCTGCCCCGCTCGACCACACATCGGATACTCGACCAGCTGGTCCGGCTGGACTGGCTGCGCCACACGGTGGCCGGATACACGCTGGGAACCCGTGCGCTCGGCCTGGGAGGCCGGGAGATCGGGCACAGCGCGCTGCGGGCCGCCGCCGCACCCCACCTCCTGGACCTGGCCGTGCGGACCAGGATGGTCGTCCACCTCGCCGTGCTCGACGGACCGGAGATCTACTACCTCGACAAGGTCGGGGGCCGGGCCGCGGTGGACATTCCGTCGAAGGTCGGCGGCCGCGCGATCGCCCACTGCACCGGGCTCGGCAAGGCCATGCTCGCCTGGCTGAGCCCGGAGGAGATCGACACGCGGTACGCGCAGCTGATCGAGCGTCGCACCCGGCACAGCATCGGCCATCTCGGCCAACTGCACCGCGAACTGGGCCTGGTGCGCCGGCGGGGCGGACTGGCGATCGACCGGGGAGAGTGTTTCCCGGAGCTCGGCTGCGTCGGCCTCGCGCTGCGCGGTCCCGCCGGTCCGGTCGGGGCGATATCGGTGGTCGGCGACGGCCGCTCCTCGCTGGAGCTCGTGGCCCCGCTGGTGGTCGGCGCGGTGCGGGCCGTCTCCGAGGAGCTCTTCGGCATGCCGCAGTCGTACCGCCGGGACGTGTCGGACATCCTCGGATAGCGCGCGGCCGCCCCGGCGAGGCCCGGGGCGGCTCTCCTCGGGCCGGCCGCGTCAGCCGGCCGCCCGCGCGTCGGTCACCACGCCGTCCAGCCGCCGTCCACGGTGACGGTCGTGCCCGTGACGAACCGGGAGGCGTCCGAGGCGAGGAACACCGCCGCGCCGCCCAGTTCCCCGGCCTCGCCCACCCGGCCGAGCGGAGTGCCCCGCACGATCCGCTCGCCCCAGCGGCTCTCCAGCAGCCCCGAGCTGAGGTCCGTACGGAAGTAGCCGGGCGCGAGGGCGTTGACGCGCACCCCGCGGTCCGCCCACTCGACGGCGAGCGCCCTGGTGAGGGCCTCGACACCGCCCTTGCTCGCGGCGTACGCGGCGATCCGCTCGAAGCCCGTGCTCGCGTGCACCGACGACACGTTGACGATCGATCCGGAGCCCTGTTCCAGCATGACCTGGCCGGCCTCGCGGCAGCAGGTGAAGGTGCCCTGGAGGTTGACGTCGAGCACCCGCCGCCAGTCCTCGTCGGTGACGAACTCGCTGCGGGTGAAGTGCGGGCTGATACCCGCGCAGTTGACGAGGACGTCCAGCCGCCCGGTCGCCCCGGTGATCCGCCCGACCGCCGTGCGGACCGCGTCCGGGTCGGCGACGGAGCCGGGCAGCACCAGCACCTTGCCGCCGTGCCCGGCGAGTTCGGCCTCCAGGCTCTCCAGGTCGGCGGCCGTCCGGGCGGTCACCGCCACGTCCGCTCCGGCCTGGGACAGGGCGACCGCGATCGCCCGGCCGAGACCCTTGCCCGCGCCGGTCACCCAGGCGGTCCTGCCGTCGAGGCGCAGATCGGTGTTGACGTCGGACATCGTTCAGCCCTCCACGGGGATGTCGCGCAGGGTCCGCTTGAGGACCTTGCCCGAAGGGGTGCGGGGCAGTTCGCCGACGAGGTCGATGCGGGCCGGCACCTTGAACCTGGCCAGGCGCTCCCGGCAGAACTCCCGCAGCTCGTCCGCCCCGGCGCTCGCGCCCGGCCGGAACACCACGAAGGCCCGGGGGACCTCGCCCCAGCGGGGGTGGGTCAGGCCCACCACGGCGGCCTCCAGAACGGCCGGGTGCTCGTACAGGACCCGTTCGACCTCGGGCGTGGCGATGTTCTCCCCGCCGGAGACGATCATGTCCTTCTTCCGGTCGTCGATGAAGAGGAAGCCGTCCTCGTCGACGTGCCCGATGTCCCCGGTGTGGAACCAGCCGTTCCTGAGCGCGGCGGCCGTGGCCTTCTCGTCGCGCCAGTAGCCCGCGAAGACCTTCGGGCCGCGCAGCGTGATCTCGCCCAGTTCGCCGGCCGGGACCTCCTGGTCCATGTCGTCGACGATCCTGACCCGGGTGTGCGCCACGGGACGCCCGACCGAACCCAGCTTGGACAGCGCGTGCTCCCGGTCGAGGAAGGTGTCGCCGGAGACCGTCTCGGTCAGTCCGTAGGCGTCGGCGAACCAGGCGTTGGGGAAGGCGTTCATGATCCGCCGCAGGACCGGCTCGGGGGTCTTCTCGCCGCCGCCCACGATGAAGCGCATCGAGGTGGTGTCGTACGACTCCCGGTCCGGGACCTCCAGGACCGCGTTGACCATCACCGGCGCCAGCCAGGCGTTGGTGACCCGGTGTTCCTGGATGGCCCGCAGGACGCCGGCGGCGTCGAACCTGCGCTGCAGGACGACGCCGCCGCCCGCGTACAGCACCGGGAGGGCGGGCATGTCGAGGCCGCCGACGTGGTACAGCGGGCCCGCCACCAGCGTGGTGTCCGCAGAGGTCAGGCCGAACTGCACGATCTGCGCCACGTTCTTGGCGTGCAGGTTCCCGTACGTGATCCGCACGCCCTTGGGCCGCGAGGTGGTGCCGGAGGTGTACATCAGACGCTGGAGGTCGTCCGGCTCGACGTCCACCGGCTCCACCCGCGCGCCCCGGTGCCGCTCCAGCAGGGCCTCGTAACCGGTCCACCGGTCCGAGGGGGCCTCGCCGTCCACCAGGATCCGCCGCTCCAGGCCGGTCAGCCTCTCGGCGACGCGGTCGGCGGCCCGCAGGAACTCCGGCTCGGTGACGACCGCCTTCGCCCGGGAGTGGTCGAGGATGTACGCCCACTCGTCCTCGGACAGACGGTAGTTCAGCGGCAGGAAGACGGCCCCGACGCGATTGACGGCGTACACCAGCTCCAGGAACTCCGGCCTGTTGTACAGCAGCAGGCCCACGACGTCGCCGCGCCCGACGCCCAGTTCCGTCAGACCGGCGGCCAGCCGGTTGACCCGTTCGTGGAGGGCGCGGACCGTCAGGCGGCGGTCCTCCTGCGTCACGGCCACGGCGTCGGGCCGCTGGGCCACATGGTGATCGAGGATGCTCGAGAAATTGTGCACGGCGACTCTCCGGCTCTGCGGCCGGGATTGTCCCGACCGGTCGGTTGCCCGCTCCCAAGATTTAGTGTACCTCTTGGTCTATAAAACTCTTGCCGCACTTTACGACGGAGCGCACCGGTCGACAACCATCCAGGCGGGCGTGATGTCGCTTCCCCACGGAGGAGGGCCCCCGTGCCACGCATCCGCCTCGACACCGACGGACCCGTCGTCACGGTCCGGCTCGACCACCCGCCGATGAACGCCTTCGACACCGCCCAGCGCAGCGAGCTGGCCGCCGCAGTGCGCCAGCTCGCCGACAGCCGCGCGGTGCGGGCCGTGGTGCTGTACGGAGGGGAGCGGCTGTTCGCCGCCGGGGCGGACGTCGGGGCCCTGGCCGCGATGGGCCCGGAGGAAGTACGGGGCTGGAACCGGGCGTTGCAGCGGACCTTCGACGAGGTGGCCCGGCTGCCGGTGCCGGTCGTCGCCGCGATCACCGGGTACGCGCTCGGCGGCGGCCTCGAACTGGCCCTCGCCGCCGACTACCGGGTGGCGGCCGACGACGCGGTCCTCGGCCAGCCCGAGGTGCAGCTGGGGATCATGCCGGGCTCGGGCGGCACCCAGCGGCTGACCCGGCTGATCGGGCCGTCGCGGGCCAAGAACCTGCTGATGACCGGCCGCCGGGTGGGCGCCGACGAGGCGCTGCGGCTCGGGCTGGTGGACGAGGTCGTGCCCGCGGGCGAGGTCCACGACACGGCACTGCGCTATGCCCGGCGGCTCGCCGAGGGGCCCGCCGCCGCCCTGGAGGCGATCAAGGAGGCCGTGGACCACGGCGCCGACTCCGGCCTGTCCGCCGGGCTCGCGCTCGAACGGTCCCTGTTCACGGGGGTCTTCGGCACGGCCGACGCCGCCACCGGGATCCGGTCGTTCCTGGAACACGGCCCCGGCAAGGCGCGCTTCGAGGGCCCGGCGGACGACGACTAGCCGCGCGCCGGGACCCGTACGACACGAAAGGGGTGGAGAAGATGAAGGCACTGCGCTGGCACGGCGCGCTCGACCTGCGGCTGGAGGAGGTACCCGACCCACCCGAGCCGGGGCCGCACGAGGCCGTGGTCGAGGTCGCCTGGTGCGGGGTGTGCGGCACCGACCTGCACGAGTTCCTCGAAGGGCCGCACATGATCCGCTCCGGTCCGCACCCGCTGACCGGAGCCAGTCCGCCCCTCGCCCTCGGGCACGAACTGAGCGGCACCGTACTGGCGTTGGGCGCGGACGTGCCCGGGGTCGCGGTCGGCGACCGGGTCGCCGCCGACCCCGTCTGGCGGTGCGGCGTCTGCTTCTGGTGCGCACGTGGCGAGTACCACATCTGTCCCCGGAGCGGCTCGGTGGGCCTGGCCTCGCCCGGTGCCTTCGCCGATCGCGTCACCGTGCCGATCGCCGGGCTCACACGGCTTCCCGACAACGTGAGCGACGAGATGGCGGCCGCCGCCGAACCCCTCGCGGTCGGTCTGCACGCCGTCACCCGGGCCGGCGTCCGGCCGGGCGACAACGTCCTGGTCGTCGGCGGCGGCCCGATCGGCGTCGCGGTCGTCCTGGCCGCCCGGATCGCCGGCGCCGCCGGGCTCTATGTGAGCGAACCCCTCGCCGGGCGCCGCGAGTCGCTCCTGCGGCTCGGCGTCACCGAGGCGTTCGACCCGCGCGAGACCGACGTACGCCGCGAGGTGTTCCTGAAGACCGGCCGGATCGGCCCGGACGTCGTCATCGACGCGACCGGCGTCCCCGCGCTCGCGGGGCAGGCCGTCACCACCGTCCGGCGCGGCGGCCGGGTCGTGCTCGCCGGCGTCGGCCACGGCAGCGTCGAGTTCGACATGGGCCAACTCGTCTTCTACGAGCGCTCGGTGGTCGGCACGCTCGGCTACCACTTCGACATCCCCCGGGTGATCGACCTGATGAGCACCGGACGCCTGGACGCGTCCGCCCTGATCACCGGACGTTTCCCGCTCTCGGAAGGAGCCGGGGTCTTCGCGGACCTGGCCGCTGACCGGGCCCGCCACCTCAAGGTTCTGCTGACCCCGAAGGGACTGTGACATGGATTTCGACCTGCCGGAGGAGACCCGGGACCTACAGGACATGGTCCGCGAGTTCGCGGCCAAGGAGATCGCCCCGAACGCGGCCCAGTGGTCGGAGAACGAGGAGTTCCCGACCCCTGTCTTCACCAAGCTCGGCGAACTCGGCCTGATGGGCATGCTCGTCCCCGAGGAGTACGCAGGCGCGGGCTCCGACATGGTCTCCTATGTGGCCGTCATGGAGGAACTCGGCGCCGCCGACCAGTCGGTGGCCTCCTCCTGGAACGCGCACTCCACCATCGCCACCCTCCCGCTGCTGGCCTACGGAACCGAGGAGCAGAAGCACCGCTGGCTGGCCCCGCTGGCCCGGGGCGAGGCCCTCGGCGCGTTCGGCCTCACCGAGCCCGGCGCCGGGTCCGACGCGGCCGGCATCACCACCACCGCCCGCCGGGCGGACGGCGGTTGGGTGATCAACGGCACCAAGATGTTCATCACCAACGCCGGCACCGGCATCAGCCAGGGCGTCACCCTGCTGGCCACCACCGGCCGCGACGAGGACGGGCGGAAGCGCTTCGCCACCTTCTACGTGCCGACCGGCACCCCCGGCTACACGTGCGGGGCCAAGCTGAGGAAGCTCGGCTGGCACGCCATGGACACCCGCGAACTGGTCTTCGCCGACTGCTTCGTCCCCGACGGCCATCTCATCGGCGAGGAGGGGGGCGGGCTGCGCCAGTTCCTCTCCGTGCTGGACAAGGGCCGGATCAGCGTCGCCGCCCTGGGACTGTCGCTGGCCAAGGCGGCCCTCGCGCTCGCCGTCAAACACGCCACGGAACGGCACCAGTTCGGCCGTCCGCTGTCGGCGTTCCAGGCCGTCGCCCACAAGATCGCCGACATGGGCACGGAGTTCGAGGCCGCCCGGTGGATGGTCTACCGCGCCGCCTGGCTCGCCGACCAGGGGCGCCCGTACGGCACGGAGGCCGCCATGGCGAAGCTGTACGCCTCCGAGGTCGCCAACCGCGCCGCCTCCCAGGCGGTGCAGATCCACGGCGGTTACGGCTATGTGCGGGAGTCGGAGATCTCGCGGTTCTACGCCGACGCCAAGATCCTCGAGATCGGCGAGGGCACGAACGAGATCCAGCGAGATGTCATCGCCAGGGCGCTGGTGAAGCAGGTGTGAGCGGCGCAGGGGCCCGCGGCGCGTGCCGCGGGCCCCCTCCGATCAGCTCGCCACCGAGGCGGACCGCCACTCGGCTTCGGGGTCGAGGGGCAGATCGGGACGGTCGCGCTTGAAGGCCGCCGCCGCCTCCTCCACGTCCGGCAGGGCGGCACCCGGCGCGCCGAACCCGCGCAGCAGGGTGTCGCAGTACGCGCGGGACAGGTACGCGGCGTTCCAGTGGCCGTCCGGCTTCACCCACTGGTAGGTGTGGTTGTGCAGGTTGAGGAACTGGAGGGTGGCCAGGTGCGGGTCGACCGCGCGGAAGCTGACCCGCTCCATGGCTTTCGTGAGCAGTCCCCGGACCAGCCGCTCGAACTCGGCGCGCTGGCCGAGCAGGGTCTGGAGGTGGTCGCCGGTGAGACTGCGGTAGTCGTGCTCGTAGACCCAGATGTGGTCGAGCCTGCGGACGATGATCGTGAGCAGCGACTCCGAGAGCAGGCGCAGCCGCACCAGCGGATCCGCGTCGAGCGCCGCGATCTCCTGGGCCCGGGAGAGCAGCGGGGTCATCACCCGGGACTGGATCTCGATCAGCAGGTTCTCCTTGGAGTCGATGTAGTAGTACAGCGCTCCCTTGGCGAGCCCGACCGCCCGGCCCAGGTCGTTGACGGAGGTCGCCGCGTAGCCCTGGCGGGCGAACAGCTCGGCGGCCGTGTCGATGATCTTCTGGCGTCTGACCTCGTAACCCGGTCCGTGGCCCGGTGGTCTGGGCATTGCCCCACTCCCCGCCTGATGTGCGGACATCTTTTCTGTTGTGCTCCACGTAGTTTGCTAGACCAGACGGTACATTAAAAGAAGGACTCAGGCGGTGCGGCCTTGTGCCGCCCGGGCGAGCATTGCGAGGACGCGCATGACGACGACCGAGGCACCGCGGCAGACCGGATCGGGATCCGCGCACGCGGATCAACTCCTGGAGATGTATCGCCGGATGCGCCGTATCCGGCGTTTCGAGGAACGGGCGTCCGAGCTGTACAAGGCGACGGAGATCCCCGGATTCCTGCATCTGTCGATAGGCCAGGAGGCCGGCGCCGTGGGCGCCTGCTGGCCGCTCGGCCCCCGGGACGGGATCACCTCCACCCACCGCGGTCACGGCCATGTCCTGGCCAAGGGGCTGGACTCGGCGTCCATGATGGCCGAGCTGATGGGCAAGGAGGCGGGCACGTGTCACGGCCGTGGCGGCTCGATGCACATCGCCGACCCCGGCCTCGGCATCTACGGCGCCAACGGGATCGTCGGCGCCGGACTCCCCATCGCCACGGGCGTGGCGACCGCGGCCAAGCTGCGCGCCGCGGGGGACGTGGTGGTGGCCTTCTTCGGGGACGGCGCGGTCGCGCAGGGCATGTTCCACGAGGCGGTGAACCTGGCCGCCGTGTGGGACCTGCCGGTCGTCTTCCTCTGCGAGAACAACCACTACTCCGAGTTCTCACCCGCCGCCGAGCAGCACCGGGCCCCGCTCTCCGCCCGGGCCGCGGGGTACGGCATCGGGTACGCGCACGTCGACGGCAACGACGTCCTCGCGGTGGCGGGGATGATGAGCGACGTGGTGGAACGGCTGCGGGGCGGCGGCGGTCCGGTCCTGGTGGAGGCCGAGACCTACCGCTGGCACGGCCACTACGAGGGCGACCCCGAGCGCTACCGCAGCGCGCAGGAGGTCGCCGCCGCCAAGGAACGCGACCCGCTGCTGGTGGCCCGCCGCCACCTGGCGACGGCGGGCGTGCCGGCCGCGGCCGCCGACGCGGTCGACGAGGAGATCGACAAGGAGATCGAGGCGGCGGTCGAGTGGGCCAGGGGCCTGCCCGAGCCGGCCCCCGAGACCCTGTACGACTTCGTCTCGGCCCCGCGTCCCGCCCGGCCCGAGCCCGCCCCGGCGACGGGTGAGACATTCCGCTCGATGGACGCCGTACGGCTCGCCCTGGAACACGAACTCGCGGCCGATCCCGCCGTGTTCGTCGCCGGTATCGACGTCGGCGCGGGCGGGAACGTCTTCGGGCTGACCCGGGGCCTGGCCGAGGCGTTCCCGGGCCGGGTCCGTGACACGCCGATCAGCGAGAGCGCCATTCTCGGGACGGCGGTGGGGGCGGCCATGGCCGGCATGAAACCGGTCGTCGAGATCATGTACATGGACTTCATCGGCGTCTGCCTCGACATGCTGCTCAACCAGGCAGCCAAGCTGCGTTTCATGACCGGCGGCCGGGCCGCGATGCCCCTCGTGGTGCGCACCCAGTTCGGCGCCGGGCGCTCTTCCGGCAGCCAGCACTCGCAGAGCCTGGAGGCGCTGCTGGCCCACATTCCGGGGCTGACGGTGGTGATGCCGTCCAACCCGGCCGACACCTACGGACTGTTGCGGGCCGCCATCCAGGATCCCAACCCGGTCGTCTTCGTCGAGAACCGGCTCCAGTACGGCTTCAAGGGCCCGAAGCCGCCGGTCGACCACCTGGTCCCGCTGGGTCGGGCGAAGGTGGTCCGTGAGGGCACCGACATCACGCTCGTCTCCTGGTCGCGGATGGTCCAGGACGCCCTGGCCGCCGCGGAGTCGCTCGCCGCGGAGGGCGTGAGCGTGGAGGTGATCGACCTGCGCACGATCGCCCCGCTGGACCGGGAGACGGTCCTCGCCTCCCTCGCCAAGACCAGCCGGCTGGTCATCGCGCACGAGGCGGTACGGGACTTCGGGGTCGGCGCCGAACTCGCGGCGCTGGCCGTCGACGAGGGGTTCTGGCACCTGGACGCGCCCGTCACCCGGGTCGCGCCACCCCCGATGCCCGCGCCCTACGCGCCCTCGCTGGAACGGCTGTGGCTGCCCTCGCGCGACACCATCGCCGACACCCTGCGGCGCATCGCGGCGGTGTGAACGAGGAAGCGACGGCAAAGGGGGAGGCCCCGGGCCGAACCTCCCGGGGCCTCCCCCGTGGTGCGGACCCCCACCGGCCCGGCCACAC